>JAPSKX010000075.1 GCA_031181325.1 Paenibacillus sp. | reverse complement strand
TCAAGTTTACGACCGAGCGGCTGCGCAACGGGAAGAAGACGGCGTCCGCCGAGCACGGCAACTGGGACGAATGGCGCGAGCGCGGCCGGCAAATCCGCCTGCACACGATCGCGCATCTGGACTATTACCTGAATCAATTCGTGGAAAAAGCCCGCGCCAACGGCGTCCACGTCCACTTCGCGGACACCGCGGCGGAGGCGGTCGAGATTTCGCTGACGATCGCGAAGCACGTCGGCGCGCGCTCCGTCGTGAAGTCGAAGTCGATGGTCAGCGAAGAGCTGCATCTGAATACGGCGCTGGAGGGCATCGGCGTCGAGTCGATCGAGACGGACCTCGGCGAATATATCATTCAGCTGGCGAACGAGACGCCGTCGCACATCATCATCCCGGCGATCCACAAGAACCGGTATCAGATCGCCGAGCTGCTGTCGAAGGACGCGGGCGAGACGCTGGCGCCGGAGACGACGGTGCTCGCCGGCTTCGTTCGCCGCAAGCTCCGGCAGAAGTTCCTCGAAGCCGATATCGGTATGACGGGCTGCAACTTCGCGATCGCGGAGAGCGGGTCCATGGTCCTCTTCGAAAACGAAGGCAACGCCCGCATGGTCACCACGGTGCCTAAGACGCAAATTACGCTCATGGGCATGGAGCGCATCATCCCGACCTGGGACGATCTCGAGGTCATGGCGACGCTGCTGCCGCGCTCCGCGACGGGCCAACGGCTCACCGTATACATGTCCGGCATTACGGGGCCGCGGCGGACGGACGACGGCGACGGACCGGAAGAGATGCACATCATCATCGTCGACAACGGCCGGTCGCTGCAGCTCGGCGATCCGGAATTCCAGGAGCTGCTTAACTGCATTCGCTGCGGCGCCTGTCTCAACGCCTGCCCGGTGTACCGCCATATCGGCGGCCACGCGTACGGCGGCACGTACAGCGGCCCGATCGGCGCGGTGCTGACGCCGGCGCTGCAGAAGAACGTCGCGGAATGGGACGACATCGCGAACGCTTCGAGCCTGTGCGGCGCGTGCTACGAGGCATGCCCGGTCAAGATTCCGCTGCACGACATGCTCGTCTATTTGCGCCGCCGCAAAGTGGAGGCCGGGAAGGGAGATCCACTCGAAAAGGCCGGCATGAAAGGGTTCCAAGTCGTCATGACGAACGCGTCGCGCTTCCGCGGCGTCCTGAAGCTCGCGAAGTTCGGGCAGCCGCTCGTCGCGCGCGACGGCTACATCAAGGCGAAGATCGGCCCGCTGGCGGGCTGGAACTCGTACCGCCATCTGCCGGCGCTGCCGAGCGACTCGTTCCGCGATCGCTGGGCGACGCTGTACGGCGAGCTCCAGACGGATGCGGGCGCAAGGCGCGAGGACGCGCAGAGGCGCATGGAAGCGGCGCTCGCCGCGCGCAAGCAGGGAGGAGGACACAGCCATGACTGAGGATGTGTTGAAGCGGCTTCGGGAGCGGTCGACTGCCAAGCAGAGCTTATTCATAGGGAAGATCGCGACTCGGCTCGGCCGCAAGGGGAAGACGATGGAGAAGCCGCCTCATCCGTTCAAGGGGGCGCCGGCGTTTTGGAACGAGTTCGATCTGCCGCTCGAGGAGCGCGTCGCCTTGTTCTCGGACAACTGGGGCAAGGCCGGCGGCCACGTCGTGCGGCACGCGACCATGGAGGACGCGAAGGCGTGGATCGCCGCGAAGGCGACGGAGCTCGGCGCGAAGCTCGTGCTTCGGCAAAACCAGCCGGAGCTGAACGCGCTTGCGATCGAAGCGGCGCTGCCGGACGTGCGCGTCGTCGTCTGGGACGAAGCGCCGAAGTCGGAGCGGCTCGCCGTCGCGGCCGGCGCGGACATCGGCCTCGTCGTCGTCGACCACGCCGTCGCCTACACCGGCTCGCTCGTCGCGGAGTCGTCGGGGCAGAAGGGGCGCTCCGTCAGCCTGCTGCCGACCGCCTTGTTCGCGATCGTGCCGCTCGACCGCATGAAGACGCGCCTCGGCGAGGTGCTGCGACCGCTGGACGCCACGCCTCGCGAACAGCTGCCCGCCGGCGTGCACTTCATCTCCGGCCCGAGCCGCTCCGCCGATATCGAAAACGACTTAACGATCGGCGTCCACGGCCCCGGCGTCGTGTACGCGATTCTCGTCGGATAGGCGGCCTCGCGCGATGGACATCTCGAAGCTGTCGAAGCGGAACCATTACGAGCACATCACGGAGCAGCTGAAGCGCCTCATCGTGGACGGCGAGCTGAAGGCGGGCGACAAGCTGCCTTCCACCAAGGAGCTGTCCGAGCGGTTCGGCGTAGGCCGGTCCACGATGCGGGAGGCGCTTAGCGCGCTGAAGGCGATGGGACTCGTCGACATCCGGCAGGGCGGCGCCAGCACCGTACTCGCGCCGCCGCCGACCGGCCTCGAAGGACTGCTGCTAAACAAGCAGACCATTCTGGATTTGCTCGAGGCGCGGCAGTCGTTCGAAATTACGAATGCGGGCCTCGCCGCGCGCAAGCGCACGGAAGAAGACCTAGCCGCCTTCCGCGCGATTCTATCCGACATGGAGGCGCATCTCGGCGACGAAGCCGCCGGCGAACGGACCGATCTCGCGTTCCATCGGCAGCTGGCAGCCGCGACGCGGAACTCCGTGCTGCCGACGCTGTTCGAAGCGGTCTCCTCGCAGATGGAGCTCGCCATCCGGGAGACGCGCCGCGCGGAGCTGTACGCGAATCGCTCCGTGTCGGATCGCTTGTTCCGCGAGCACACGGCCATCTTCGAGGCCGTCGAGCGCGGCGACCCGTCCGATGCCGAAGCGCGCATGCGAGAGCATCTCCAGCATGTCGAGAGCATCCTGCTCAAACACTTACAACCGTAGACGCCCCCAATCGAGGCGCGTCGGGCTCCTACGAAAGTAAGGGGATAATTAGGACTGGCGAAGCCTTGCTTGCAATGCTATACTCCCGGGGTATACGATTAACATGATGAAGCATACGATACTACCGGGGTGAGCGACTTATGAAATTGAAACCTCTTTTGATTGCCGTCGTGACGGTCGCCGCCGTTTGGTTCGGCGCTCCTTATGCCGCTGACTTCCTACAACCGGATACGTCCGCGGAGGCGCCTGCGCCGCCCGGCGCAACGGACGAGCCCGCGAGCGAAGCGCCGCAGGACGATATTCCTTCCGGCGAACCTTCGACGCCGGTGACGGGCGCCCCGTCGGAAGAACCGCCGACGGACGAGCCCGCCGAGGAGCCGGAAGTCGAAGCTCCGGCGGCCGAAGAGCCGTCCGAACCGATCTCCGCCGAAGCGAAAGCCGCGATCGTGTTCGTAAATAAGAAGAATCCGCTGGATGCGTCGTATAAACCGGACGACCTGGTCGTGCCGGACGTGAAGTTTTCGTTCGACGGCGACAATCCCAAGAAACAGCTCCGGCGGGAAGCCGCCGAAGCGCTCGAGAGGCTGTTCGCGCAAGCGGAGGAGGACGGCATCGAGCTCAGGGCCGTGTCCGGATACCGGTCGTACGCGACGCAGAAGGCGATCTTCGAGCGCAACGCGAGCATTAAGGGCGAAGAAGAGGCGAATCGGACGAGCGCCTATCCGGGGCAGAGCGAGCATCAGACCGGCCTCGCGATGGACGTCTCGGCCGCCAGCGTCAACTACGCGCTCGAGGAAATATTCGGCGAGACCGAGGAAGGCATCTGGCTGGCGGAAAATGCCGCGAGCTTCGGCTTTATCATCCGCTACCCGCAAGACAAGGAAGAGATTACGGGTTACAAGTACGAGCCATGGCATCTTCGTTACCTCGGCGTCGAACTCGCCGAATTCCTAACGGAGCAAGGGCTCACGTTAGAGGAGTTTTTAGAAGAATAGGATAGCCTTCCGAGACCGACGCGAAAGCAGCCCTGCTGCCTCCGCGTCGGTCTTTTTCGCGTAGAGAGGGGTCAGGGCCGATCCGGAGCCGGCGCGTTGCGAAATCGAGGGGCGGATCACAGGGGAGCGGTGTTCTTTCCAAGGTGATTCCCTCTGCTCAGATGCGGGCAACATTGCGAAGTCGGGTGGTGCTCAGGACGTTAGCGGGCGGTTGTCCCAAGTGGCAATCAAATACTGATGTTGCGGCTCCTGCCTGACCTGAACAGAGGGAGTTACCTCGGAAAGAAGCATGGCGGGGGTTACTAGTTCCGTCCTAACCTGAACAGGGGAAATTCCCTCGGAAAAAGGCGGGGAGGAGCGAATCGCAAGATCGACTAGAGGCTTCTGGGATGGCAGGAAAACATATAGGCCGCCTCAAGGTCCCTTGGAACCTTGAGGCGGCCTTCGTCCGCTTCGTTGCTGCGCGACGTCATTGCGACGGCCACGCGCTCGTTGCCGTTGCGTGCTCTACACGGCCGGGGAGCCGTAGCCGCCGCTTGGCTTCGCGTAGTTCGGCTGCTCCTGCGTCTTGTCCGTTTCTTTGGCGGCGCCTTTGCCTTCCATCTTGCTCATGCCTTGGAACACGGCGCCTTCGGCGACGATGAGGGAGTGGGCCGAGGTGTTGCCGTACAGCTGGCCGGTGCCGGTCAGCGTTAAGGTGCCTCGCGTGACGACGTTGCCGTGCACGACGCCGGCGATGACGACGTTGCGGGCGTTGATGTTCGACTTCGCTTTGCCGTTCTCGCCGATGGTGACGTCGCCGTCGCAGTCGATGTCGCCGATCATCTGGCCTTCGACGCGGAGGCTCGCCTCGGATTTGATTTTGCCTTCGAACGTGCTGCCTTCGCCGATTAACGTATCGGTCGCGCTAACGTCGACGCGCTTGGACTTAAACATGGTTTCGGTCATCCCTTCCGTCACTTGATGTATGGTTTCGGATTGATCGCTTCGCCGTTCTTATGTACCTCGTAGTGCAGATGCGGTCCGGTGCTTCGTCCGGTCGAGCCGAGCTTGCCGATCTGTTCGCCTTTCTTCACGTTCTGTCCCTTCTTCACGAGCGACTTCGACAGATGCATGTATACGGTCTCGAGGCCGTTGCCGTGTTTCAAGTATATATAGTTGCCCATCGCTCGATCGTACCCGGTCTGGCTGACGTTCCCGTCGGCCGTGGCGAAGATCGGGTCGCCGACGTCGCCGCCGAAGTCGATGCCCTTGTGATACGCGCTTCGCCGGGTGAACGGGTCCTTGCGATACCCGAACGAGGACGTGATCGTGGTAGAGGTCGTCGGGAAGATCGACGGGGTGATTCGGCGCAGCTGCGCCAGCTTCTCCGCTTCTTGGAGCGCTTGCTGCAGCGCGCCTTCGAGCCGCTCGGCTTCGACGGACATGGACTCGAACTCGCCGTGCGTCGTCTCCGACAAGCGCAGCGCCTCGTCAGTATCGAGAGGATCGTATTCCCCTCCGACGGCTGCCGGCGTGCCTATGACGGACAAGACGGTAACGTCCGCGTCCGGCTCCGCATCGGCCGTCGGTCCGCCGACATCGTCCGCGGTGAGCGACAGGATTTCGCGCTCCAAGGATTGCAGCTCCGCCATCTTCGCGGCGAACGTCTCGGCTTCCTGCGACAAGCGGACGACCTCGTCCTGGAGCCGCGCGATCTCCGTTTCCTTCGCTTCCAAGGTACGCTCGTGCTCGGCGAGGTCGGCGGTCCATTCAGCCTTCAGGGAGCCGTTCGCCTGAAGCGCCGCCGTCTGCGTCGACGCGAGCACCGCGACGGCCGCCGCTAACAGCGCCACGGCGCTCGGCACGAAGTAGAGCCAGAATACGGGGATCCGCAGCCGTCTCACTTGGCTGTTCGCTTCGGGAATGATCAAAAACGTAAGCTTCTTGGTCCATCGGTCGGGAATCATAACGTCTCCTTCGCAAAGCTAGTGATCGGAACGGTTACGTGCGCACAACGGAACTTAGTATGGACGATATTGGGAATCAAACCCTAGAAATATTCGCCAATTTTCGACTATATTCCTGCTTTGAGCAAAAAAATCGAGGATTCGCGCCGGTACGCGGCAGGATTTTGTCGAGCGGAGGCGAATTTTCAAACTATTGGCAAAGTTTTCTGGGACTGCGGGGAAGCCGAAGGAGGAACATGGACCCATGGTGAGGTTGGCGGGAGTAGACGTGGGGAACGATAGCGTGAAGGTCGTGTTGGAAGGATTTCGCGAGCCGATCGTCGTGCCGAACGTCGTCGCTCCGGGATACGAGCGCTTGGTGCTTCAGGAGGAGGATTCTCCGCTCAAGGCGTTCGACGTTGTCGTAAATAGTCCGTCCCTTCGCAGGAACGGCAGAAGATATTTCGTCGGCGCGCTCGCGGTGGAGCATGAGGATAACTTCGAGCTGGAGGAAACCGACAATAAGGCGACCTCCGACCAATCGCTGATCGTGGCGCTGACGGCGCTCGCTTATGCGGGCGTATCGACGCAGACGGCCGCGCCGTCGTTCTCGGGCGGCTACGGCGCCGCCGAAGAGGTCGAGTACGTAGTGGGCACGGGACTTCCGGTGCGCACGTATCCGAAGTTTCATCAGACGTTCCAAGATCGACTCGTCGGGGAGCATGAGGTTACGTTCCTCTCCACGCCTCAGTTCAAGGGGCGGAAGGTGCGGGTCGCCATCCGCAAGGCCGACGTCGCGATCGAGGGCGCGGCCGCCGTCTATCATATGGCGACGCACGATACGCTGCAGGTGAAGGAAGAGGAACTGTACTACGGCTGCATCGGCGTCTGCGAGATCGGCGCGCTCACGACGGACTTCCCGGTCGTAAAGCGCTTAGCGGTCGACAACCACTTCAGCCACGGCGAACAGATGGGGATGTCGATGTATCTCGACGGCATTATCCGCGACGTCGAAGACCAATACGGGTATACGTTCCCGAGCCGCGCGAAGCTCGTGCAGCGAATCAAGAACCGCGAGTTTGCGATTCAGCGGATCGGGGAAGGGCAAGCGGACATTAAGTCGATCGTCGACCAATACTTCACGCGAGCCGCACGCCGCATGGTGGAATTGATCCGCAAGCGGTGGAACAAGTATCCGGACATTCAGTGCTTCTACGTCATCGGCGGCGGCGCCGCGGCGCTGAAGCCGTACATTCTCGAGGAAGCGGGCTCGATGCGGCTGCGCTTCGCGGACGAGAGCGAATATTTGAACGCGTTCGGGTATTTGAAGATCGCCAAGAGCCGCATGGGACAGACCGTATAATGGAATAGCGGTATAACGGGCAGAGGCCTCCGGTCGTCGGAAGACGACGCGGGGGCCTTGTTTGCGATCGTGGAAGCTAACGAGGGGCTTGCCTGCGCTTCTCCGGAATGGAGGAGCCGGTCCCCGGGCATACTAAGCGGTACGCTCCGGAGGTGACATCATCGCTTATGATCTGGCTCACGATCGCGTTAGCGTTGTATCTGATTCAACTCGCTACGGTCCTTATCACGGAGTTCCGCCGTCCTTCCAAAGCGATCGCCTGGTTGTCGATTTCATTCCTTCTCCCGATCGTCGGATGTATCGTGTACTATTTCATCGCGAGAGAATATCGGCAACGCTCCATGGTGAAGCGGCGAGAGCGGGAAACGGCGGAAGAAGCGCATCGGCATCATCTGCCGTCGGGCGTGAAGGGCATCGAGCGGAGAACGGACTTCCCCAACCCGGCGCTGCATGAGGAGAAGCGGCTGTTCGGCCTGCTTCGAAGCTTTCCCGACGCGACGATCACGACGCGCAACGACACGACGGTGCTCGCCTCGGCGCAAGAGACGTATCGGGTGATGCTCGAGGATATCGAGCGGGCGACGGACCACGTTCATATGCTCTACTACATATGGAACGATGACGTCTACGGACGGAAGTTCCACGATCTGCTCGTTCGCAAGGCGCTGGAAGGCGTCGAAGTGCGGATCATCTACGACGGGATCGGGGCGTATTCGACGCCGAAGGGGTTTTGGGACGGGCTGCGGCAAGCGGGGGGGCATGTGCACTGCTTCTTACCCGCGTTCATCGCGTTGTTCGACAAGCGGCTCAATTACCGCAATCATCGGAAAATTACGGTCGTCGACGGCTTGATCGGTTATGTCGGAGGCATCAATATCGGGGACGAATATACGGGGAAAGACAAGAAATTAGGATACTGGCGGGATACGTCCGTCCGGCTGATGGGCGACTCGGTGTACGAGCTGCAGCGGGTGTTTCTCCGCGATTGGCAGTTCGTGTGCGGCGAACGGCTGGACTACGGGAAGCAGTATTTCCCGAAGCATCCGGTCTCGGCCCGGGACACGGTGCAAATCGTGCCGAGCGGTCCCGATTCGAACTGGAATACGATCTTAGAGATGTATTTCGGCGCGATCTGTTCGGCGAAAGAGCGAGTGTACGTAACCACGCCGTATCTCATTCCCGACCGGAGCCTGCTGATGGCGCTAAAGACGGCGGCGCTGGCGGGCGTCGACGTCCGCATCGTGATTCCCGGCGTCGCCGATTCGAAAGTGACGTTGTGGGCGTCGATGTCGTTCGTAGAAGAGTTGCTCCAGACCGGCTGTCGCGTATACCGATACCGGAAGGGCTTCATGCATGCGAAGACGCTCGTCGTCGATTCGCACTTCGCGTCGACCGGCACCGCGAACATGGACCTCCGCAGCTTCTACGACAACTTCGAAATCAACGCCGCCTTCTTCGACGAGCGGATCGTCGCGCGGTTCGCCAGCGATCTCTTGATCGATATTTCCGAGAGCGAGGAAATCAAGCTCGAGAGCTTCGCGAGACGGGGGAACCTGCAGGTGGGAAAGGAAGCGCTCGGTCGGCTGTTGTCGCCGCTGCTGTAGGGTCTGCCGCGGTTTCGACGCAGCTGTCGCCTGCAAGCCCGGAGCGCGATCCGCAGGGCCGAGCGCAACCGGCCAGCGCGATGCGGCCGCAGCGGCGCGGGCGCTATAGAACGCTACGAGCGGCGCTGCGGCGCGAGACCGGAGAGGACGCGGTCCAGCGATTGCGGCGGGATCCGGCGAATGAGGTCGCCGTGCGCGGACAAGCGCGCTTCGATGTTGCGCAGGTGGAAGTCGGACGGCTTCACGCGGGGATGAAGCTCGTCGTAAAACAGCGGCGTCGACACGCGCCCGCCCTTCTTCGCCCGCGGCGTGTACGGCGCGGATAACGTCTTCCCATACCAATGCTGTAAGTAGTCGAAGTAGATGAGCGAGCCTCGATCCTTCTTCAGCCGTTCGATCGTGAACAGCTTCGGGTGCGCCTGTACAAGGTAATCGCCGAGAAACTTGCCGATGGAACGAAGCTGCTCGAACGTATATCCGCGCCGGATGGGCACATACACCTGAACTCCGGTGGCGCCGGACGTCTTCGCGACGCTCTGAATGCCGAGCGAGGCGAGCAGGTCGACGACGATCTTCGCCGCCTCCATGATCCGCGGCTCCTCCTCGAGCGTCGGGTCGATGTCGATCAGCCACTCCGCGGGGAGCTCGTCGTTCAAGTAATGCAGCGACGGGTGGAATTCGAGGCACGCGAGATTGCCGAGCCAGACGAGCGTCGGGAGCGAGTCGAGCACGATATAGTTGATGTCGCCGAGCGCGGCGGTCTTGACGAAGTCGGGGGCGTTCTTCGGGCAATTTTTCTGATAAAAGAATTCGTCCCCGATGCCGTGCGGCCAACGGATCGTCGTCAGGTAACGGTTCGAGGTATACGACAGCAAATAAGGCGACAGGGCGATCAGTCGGTCGAGAAATTCCAGCTTCGTGATGCCGACGTCGGGCCAGAGCGGCTTGTTCGGGTTCGTCACGGTCAGCTCGTGACCGTCGATGCGGACGACGCCCTTCTGCGTCTTGGGGGGAGCGGTGACGGGACTCATCGGATAACCTCCAGCCTGAATCGGATTGGAAAACGGCACCGTCCGCCGGAGGGGACGATGCCGTCTGTCCTATATCGCTAGTATGAGCGAATGGAGCCGAATTGACTCAATGAATGTCTTTCTTCTTGAACCGACCGCCCTTCACGTCGTGAATGTTGCCGACGGCAAGGAAAGCCGAGGGATCGAGCTCGTCGACGATCGTCTTGAGCTTCGCTTCTTCCAGACGCGTGACGACGCAGAAGATGACTTTCTTCGAGTCGCCCGTGAACGCGCCTTCGCCGTTCAGGTAAGTGACGCCGCGGCCGAGCCGCTGCATGATCGATGCGCCGATCCGTTCGTGATTTTCGCTGATGATCCAGACGGCTCTCGATTCGTCGAAGCCTTCGATCGTAATGTCGATCATCTTGAACGCGATGAAGTAGGCGATCAAGGAGTACATGGCGCGGTCCCAACCGAAGACGAAGCCGGCGCTGCCGAGAATGAATAGGTTCAGGAACATGACGATCTCGCCGACGGAGAACGCGGATTTCTTGCTGAAGAGGATGGCGACGATTTCGGTGCCGTCGAGCGAGCCGCCCGAGCGGATGACCATGCCGACGCCGATGCCGAGGATGATGCCGCCGAAGACGGCAGCGAGCAAGGGATCGATCGTAATCGGAGGAATCGGATGAAGCAGCGTCGTGCCGATCGACATGATGGCGACGGCGTACAGCGTCGAGACGGCGAACGTCTTGCCGATCTGCTTATAGCCGATGGCGAGGAACGGAAGATTCAGCAGCAAGAGGTAGATGCCGAGCGGGACTTGCGTCAAGTGGGACGCGATGATCGAGATGCCGACGATGCCGCCGTCGATGATGTTGTTCGGAACGAGGAAGATTTCAAGGCCGACGGACATGAAGGCGGCGCCGAACGTAAGGAAGAATGCCCTCCGCAGCACCTGCAGCTTCGATAGCTTATGGTGCTGGGACGGCTGCGGCTGAAAGGCCGCGTTCGCATTCGTGTTCATGATGATGACTCCTCTCCGTTCGATTTCGATTTCTGTTGCGAAGGGTCGAGCGCGAACTCGGACGCGATCTCGTTGACGATCAGGTCGATCGCGGACAGCTGTCCTTGGAGATATTCCCGTTGGCCGTCGAATTCGGATCGTTCGAGCTGCTGCTTGAGCGTATCTCGTCGAAGCGCAAGCATCGCTATGTAATGCTCCACTTTCGATTTGCGGAACGTTTCCGCCATGATCGGGGACACCCCTTCGTTGATGATGAATTACTACAATTGTATACCGATGTATACAAAACTACAATAAAAAACCTCCGGGGACACCGGAGGGAGATATTGCTAGGATATTATGATTCCGCCTGGAGAACGGCGAGGGGCTCCGCGGCGCGTTTGATTTCTACCTTGCGCACGCGGTGCTTCTCCTTCTCCAACACGACGATGTCCAGCTCGCCGAAGCGGATGCTTTCGCCGCGTTCGATTTCGGGCGATTCGCTGTACACCCAACCGCCGATCGTATCGACGTCTTCGCTCTCGATGTCGGTGCCGAGCAAGTCGTTCACCTCCGACAGGAGGACCGTGCCGTCCACGATGTAGTGGGACGATTCCACGACCGTCTCGATGTCCTTGCGTTCGTCCGCGTCGAATTCGTCGTGGATTTCGCCGACGATCTCCTCGAGGATGTCCTCGATCGTGATGAGGCCGGACGTGCCGCCGTATTCGTCGACGAGAATGGCGATATGGACGTGCGCCCCTTGCATCGTCTTCAGCAGCGACTTCACCGGCGTCGCGTCGGAGACGGTGAGCGCAGGCTGAATCACGGTTTTCCAATCGAAGTCGGGGTTGCCGCGGTATTGCATGAACAGCTTCTTCGTGTTGACGAAGCCGACGATGTTGTCTTTGCTCCCTTGCGCGACCGGGAAGCGCGTAAATTGTTCTTTCCAAATAATCTCGATGTTTTCTTGCAGCGTGTTTTCCATATACAGGCAAGCCATATCCGTTCGCGGTACCATGATTTCGCGGGCGCTCAGCTCGTCGAACGCGAAGATGCGGTTGACGTAGCCGTATTCCGTGTTGTTGATTTTCCCGCTCTCGAGGCTGTCGCTCAGAATGATCCGGATTTCTTCTTCGGAATGCGCTTCTTCGCTCTCGCTCGCCGGCTTCAAGCCGAACAGCCGAACGAGGCGGTTGGCGGAACCGTTAAGCAGCCAGATGAACGGATACATGATGCGGTGAAACCAGATGATCGGCCACGCGCACAAGAACGACACGAACTCGGCTTTCTGAATGGCTACCGTCTTCGGGGCCAGCTCGCCGATGACGACGTGGAGAAACGTAATCAGCACGAACGCCAGGATGAAGGAGATCGGCCCGGAGATCGAGTCCGGTACGCCGAAATCATGGAACAGCGGGTGCAGCAGCTTCTCTACGGTCGGTTCTCCGAGCCAACCGAGGCCAAGGGCGGTGATCGTGATGCCGAGCTGACAAGCGGACAAGTAGGCGTCCAGATTGCTCGTTACCTTGCGGACGGCTAATGCGTTCTTACGGCCTTCCAAGACCAACTGATCGACCCGGCTCGAACGAAGCCGGATGATCGCGAACTCCGTCGCGACGAAAAACGCCGTTAACGCGATAAGCAGTGCTACCAAAAACAGATTTAAGCCCATGAGTACCTCTCTTTTCTGAGATAGTGAAAACCTTCGTTTTCATAATAAGTTCTTATGACCTTATTTTATGACCTCGAGCCGGAATCAAGCAAAGTCGGTGGCGGGCGGTACGGGGGCGTATGGGGGCGTTTCCGGCGATTAGGGGAGCATGGATAGCCGCCGTCGAACGTTGACAGGGGATTGCGACGGTTTTATGATAGTTCAGATGAACTCGAAACGACTGTGTCGCGAAGACGATGCAGCGGAAGGAGGCGCTCATTCGCATGGAGACGTTCACGCTGACGCGGCGAGAGGCGGCGCTGCTGCTCTTATCGCTGCAGGAGCGCGTCGATCGGACGCCGCTCGCGGTGATGCAGGAGGCTTGGCGCCGCACGCATCCGCACGCGCTCCCGCCCGTGTTCGAGAAAATCCTCAAATCCCATAAGCCGGACGGGCTGTCGCTTACGGATATCGTATCCCTCGGCCAACGCATCGAATATACGCATTTCTCGCTCACCGGCGCGCAGAACTGGGTGAAGCGGGATTTCAAAGAGTTTCTCGGTTCCCCGCGCTGCGGGAAGAAATATTCGTTCGAGCAAGCGGCGATGCTGTTCATCGTCGAGGACTTGAAGACGTGCCTCGACTTCGAATCGATTCGCAGCTTGTTCCATATCTTGTTCGGAAAGCCGGACGACGACGCCGACGACATCATCCACCCTACGGATTTGTACTACACGTATTCTTCGTTGTTCGAGGAGCTCGACAAGAACGACGACCAGCTGCTCGACGTCAGCGGGCACGAGACCAGCCTGCGCAATCGGGACGTGCTCATGGAAAATACGATCGTTCAACGCACGAGTCAGTACGTCGAGAAGCACACGGGCCTTACGGAAGGGGAGCGGGAGGCGCTTCGCAACGCGCTGATCATCTCGCTCGTCTCGGTACAGGCGGCGTACTTCCATGCGCTCTCGCGGCGGTATATGAATGCGACGTTGTTTCTGCACGCGAAGGAATGAAGCAGCATTTCGGGAAAATGAAACAGGCCGAGCCCCGCTCTCGAAGCGGAGGCTCGGCCTGTTTTCACGTGAGCGCGGCGGCGAGGAGCCGCTCGAGCGCCGGGGGATCCGCCAGCTTCGGATGGCGGAGCAGTCCGTCCGCCGTCACCTCGAGACCGGTGACGGCGACGGGGAAGGGACGGTCGAGCCAGACGACCGTCTCCCGCTTCAAGTCGGCGGGCGCGGCGCCGCCGGCGAAGGGGCTTCGCGCGGCGGGGTGGTTCGCCGCGTACTGCGCGAGCGCCGCGCGGCTGCGCTCGTTCAGCCCGAGGGAGGCGCGCCCGAAGTAGGCGCCCTCGTAAGCGAGCGCGAGGCTCGCCGCGCGGCCCGCGCGGAACGTGACGCCGATGCACACGGCGTCGTAGCGCTGGATCGCGCGTTTCTTGAACGCGTCCTTATGCTTCTTGCCCGCCGCGTACGGCGCGGACAGCCGCTTGCTGACGATGCCCTCCCAGCCGCGCTCCTCCACCCAGCGCCACAGCGCCGGGCCGTCGTCGAACAGATCCGTCACGAACAGCGACGGATCGCCGTCCGGCGGGAACGCCTCGCGCAAGCGGGCGTACCGTTCGGCGTACGGACGGTTTCGCAAATCCTCGCCGTTCGCGGCGAGGAGATCGAACAGGACGTACGAGACGGGCCGCTCCGCGCTGGAACGCGCGAGCGCGGCGGAGGTGCGGGTGCGCTCGCGCTGCAGCACCTTCTGGAACACGGGGCGGCCGAGCGCCGCGTCGAAGTACACGATCTCCCCGTCCAGGACGTAGGAGCCTTGGATGCGCTGCAGGCGCCTCACGACTTCCGGGTACGTATTCTCCTTGCGGAGCCACTTCCGGGAGTACAGCTCGACGCGCCCGTCGTCGACGACGGCGATCGCGCGGACGCCGTCCCACTTCAGCTGATAGCCCCAGTCGGGGCCTTCCGGAATGTCTTCCCGGGATACCGGCCCCATCGGCTCGGCCGGCAGAACGAAGGGAAGGACAGGGGGCGAAGCCATGCGAATGCCTCCTAACGGGAGTAGTGGCGGATTCTGTGCGGCAGGGCGCTCATAACGTGGCGGCGGCTTGGACGAACCGATCTCTCACTTCGAGCAGGCGCTTCTCGATGCCCGTCGCCTGGCGGCGGATCAGAAGACTCTCTTCCATGCTCCAAGCCCTCGGCCGGGGCGAATACAAATTGACATGTCCGATCACCCGGTGCTCGTGCAGCAGGGGCACGGAACAGAACGCCCGGATGTCGGCCCGCAGCAAATCTCTTCGATGATTTAACGAGACGAAGTGCTCGCTCGAGTCGACGTCGTCGATGGGCAGCACGGTTTTCACGTACTCCGGGGCGTCGTCGCTGAGGATGTCGGGAATCGCGGACAGCCCGTTCGCGTATTCGGTGTACGACCCGGGCACGTTCGGACCCGCGCCGTTCCAGAGGCGCTTCGACGACGCATCGAAGAAATAAACGCCCATCGTTACGTCTTCGGAGGGAAACAACCGCTCCGTCGCAAGACAAAACCGGTTCAAAAGCATTCTCGTCTCCATGTAAATATATTGCTCCGGCCCGATCCATTCCTCTCGGTACAGCTCGAGGAGATGATTGGAAACATTCGCGTCCTTCGGGAGCTGTCGTTCCATCGTCGCGAGCAAGCGGCGAATTTCTTTCGTCAGCTTGAAAGAGCGCAGAGACGTCACGAACCGATCCATGGTATGGCCTCCTTACGAGTGAGATGAGACGTTCGGGTCCGGGCGTTCGCGCTTCGACGCCTTCGCCTGCCGGAGCAGCCGAAGCAGCAGTTCCAGCTCGTCCTCCGTCAGGCGTTCTCCGTTCCAGTGCAGCTCCGATCCCGCGAAGGAAAGCGACTCCGGATCGCTCGGCACCGCCCGCGACCGTTCGCTAAGTCCGAGCAAATAGTCCGCCGACGCGTCGAGCAGGCGCGCGATGGCGGCTACGGTGTCGAGGGACGGCTCTCGGTCGCCCGCTTCGTATCCGGCTACCGTACTCTTGGCGATGCCGATTCTTCGGCCGAGCTCGGCCATCGATAGTCCTCGCTCTTTCCGCAGTTCCTTTAACCGTTTCCCGAATATGGACATACGCTCGTTCGCTCCCATGAAAAATTAGATTGTAAACGTTGGGGAAATAACCCTATATTTTAGAAAAAAAGTTCGCATAATGCGAACGATTAAACGGAAAAGCATCCTATCGTTCTCATAGGCGATTCGCGCTTCCTAACACGATAATAGGATGGAGAGGAATCTTAAAATGAACATCCTTCCAAAGTGACGACGGCCGCTTCGATTCAGCAAGATGTAAGTATTATAGCATGAAGCATGCTGGACTACCTATTAACCGAATCCGAAGCGATGCAAGCGGAGTCGCTGCAGGAGATCGACGGGGCGAAGGCGTCGCTCGCGAGCTCGTTCCACCCGATGGAGGGTTGTCCGGGGATGTGGAGACCGCGCTTGTCGTCTCGGATCTCCGCAGGGCGGGCGCGTCTTACTTCGCGTTCCGAGAATGCGTGACGGAGCTGGCGCAATCGGCGCCGCGAGGAAGCGGATCGCTTGATTACGGAGGAAGGCGATCGGTTTCAAGATCCGCTGGCGGACGCCGTCAGCCGGCTGTTGGAGCCGAGCAACGCGAAGAGGCTGTCTCGGCCCGGAATCGGGCGGAGACAGCCTCTTCTCTCGTTATCGCGTGCCGACGGGCGACTTGCGTCCGCGGCCGCGCGGAGGCGCCGGCTCCGGAGCGCCGGGCGCCTGCGCGCCGCCTGCCGCGGGAGCGCCGGCACCGCCTGCGCCCGCTGCGGCTGCCGCGCCCGCCGTCCGGCGCCCCCGCTTGGGCGGCGCAGCGGGCGGAAGGACGGCGCCCTCCGACGTCACCGGCAGCGGAGGCGCGCTCCGGTCGAGACCTGCGGCAGCCGGCGCCCCGCTTTGCACCGCCTGCAGCGACGCCTGCAGCGCCGACATGAGGTCGACGACGTTCGTCCGGCGCGGCTCCGGCGACACCTCGATCTCTTGCCCCGCGATCTTCGCTTGAATGAGCCCCATCACCTGCTCGCGGTAATCGTCGCGATATTTGTTCGGCTCGAACGGCACGGACAGCTGATCGATCAGCATCTTCGCCATCGTCAGCTCGCGTTCGCTCACGACGCCTCGCGTCAAATGTACATTCGGTACGTTCTGAGCCGAGCGGACCTCGTCCGGATAGAAGATCGTCTCCATGCTGATGCACCCGTCGACGATGCGAATCGCCGCGAGCGACGACTTGTTCCGAATCGTCACCTTGGCGATGCCGATCTTGCCGGTGTCCGCCAGCGCCGCGAGCAATAGGCCGTACGCGTTCGCGCCGGTGTCCCCCGGTCCGAGATAATACGTCTTCTGGAAATAGATCGGGTCTATTTCGCTAAGGTTCACGAAGTCGATGATTTTGATTTCCCGGCTCGCGTCGGCGGCGAGAGCGTCGAGCTCGTCCTTCTCGAACCGGACGAAGCGACCCTTTTCGTATTCGAAGCCCTTCATGATCGCCTCGTTCTCGACCGGCACCTCGCAATGCGGGCACCGGCGGCTGTACGATATCGGCGTGCCGCATACCCGGTGCAGCATCCGCATGGAAATGTCCTTGTCTTCCGTAGCGGCGTACATCTTCACCGGGATGTTGACGAGCCCGAAGCTGATCGCGCCCTTCCAGATCGTGTGCATAAAGCGAAGCCTCCCGCGATTCGTTTCGGTTAGTATAACCAAAACGCGGGAGGCTACAGCGATTCAATGGATAAAGACAAATATCGGCGGCGTTAAGGAAGAATCCTCTCGATCTCGATGTCGACGCGCGATAGATCGAGAAACTCGGAGCCGATTCGCACGAGCGGCTGGAACAGCTCCGTCGTATGATTCATGACGATCTCGCCGACCTCGCCGTTCGTCAGCAACGCTTCCTTGCCGATGAAGTTCGGGATCATGCGGCGAATGAACGTCTGCGTGATCGTCGGGTCTAGCTCGCTGAAGCTGAGGTCGTACAACTCCTTCAGGACGACGAACAAATCTTGCTTTTCCTTGTAGATGCGGGAAGAAATCATGGCGCTGTAGATGTCGGCGACCGCGACGATCTTGGAGGCCGGCTGCACCCAGTCGTACGTGATGCCGAACGGATAGCCCTTGCCGTTGGCCCGCTCGTGATGCTGCAGAGCGGCGTAGGCGGCGGTACGGTCGTTCAAGCTCTTCATTATAATTTCATACCCGTATTCGGTGTGGCGCTTGATATGCTCGTATTCGTCGTCCGTGAGACGCGAGGGCTTGAGGAGAATCGTCCGATGGATCTTGCTCTTGCCGATATCGTGAAGGAAGCCGGCTTTGCCGATCCCGTAGGCTTCTTCGTCCGTGTGGCCCAGCCACTTGGCGATATAGAAGCTCAGCATGCCGACTTGGATGCAATGCTCGTAGGTGTAGTCGTCTTTGGAGTTCAACGTCAGCAGTAGACCGACGACGTCCGTCTCCAGCTGCATCGATTCGACCAGCGGATCGTAGGTTTGATCGATCGATTCCGGCGCCACGAACCCGTACTGGAACGCTTGGTCGAACATCGATTTCATCTCGCTGACCGCTTTGTCGTACTGGGCTTGGAACGCCGGCTCCGGAAGCTGACCCGCATGCGAAGCGTGCGGCCGCGCATCCAGGATTTCGACGTATTCGACCTGATGGCGGAGAAGCAGATTGATGTGGACGTCGGTGACCACCGTGCCGGGCGCCATAATATGTAATCCGTTCGGCGAGAACACATGCTGTCGGAGCGTATCGCCCGCTTGGAGTTTCGTTACGTGCAGCCTCATAGGAAGCACCTCTGGTTATAAGTTGCCCATTTATGATATAGCACTTTCGCCTTATTGTCGACAGGAACTGATGCGATGGTCGTAGGGATAAAGAACAATCCCCCGCGCTGCAGCGTCGGGGGATCGTCGTTTGATCGGTAGGAGACTCGTTATTGTTTTTTTTGCGTCAGCCTGCGTAGGCCCCGCGGGACGGCGTCGCGCCGCGGCCGTCGTTCTTGGGTCCCCGGCGGAAGAGGCTGCGGGCGGCGGCCTTGAGATACGGGAGCACCCAACGGTCCGCGCCGTAGCGGCCTGCGTTGGCGCCCGCGGCGACGAGGATGAAGCCCATGATCGCCATCTGCGGGTTCGTCGACGTCGTGCCCGAGAACAAGAACGCGAAGTTCATGGCCAGGCCGCCGAGAGCGGCGACGGTCGTGAAGCAGCCGAGCATGAGGCCGAGACCGGCGAGCACTTCGCCCCAGACGACGAGCGTCGAGAACAGGTCGGCGTTCGGGATGGCGACGGCGGCCAAGAAGTCCGCCCACCAGCCTTGCACGGCGGGGTGATCGCCGGTCGCCTTGCCGACGGCGCCGGCGAGGAAGCCGGCCGCGTTGAACGGCTCGGGCGCGTTGAGCTTCTCGAGACCGTGCACGAACCATTGATAGCCGAGGTAGAATCTAAGGAAGAAGAGCGCTGCGGCTGCGTAGCGATTGTTTCTAAGGAACGTGTTGAACATTGTAAATCCCTCCGTGGCGGTCATGTTTTTCGAGGAGCGAAGCTTCTTCATCGCCTTTTCCTCTTGATTTCATCCTACCTCCTTTGGAAGGCAGAAGATGTGAAATTTATCACAACCATAAAAAACTGTTCCCGGTCCCGAAGGGGTAGAAGCGGTATAGGAAACACGGCGCGCAGGGCAAGCTAACGGCGAAATCGACACGGAGGGGACCATTCATTATGGACGTAAATCGAGCTCAGGAGATCGTCGACAGTCCGAAGGAGTTCGTCGTGCAGCTGAACAGCAAGGAAGTGTGGATCGACAGCGTCGATTCGACGACGAAGACGGCGACCGTGCACGAGCGGAGCGGGGACTATCAAGCGTCGAAGACAGTCCGCGTGGACCAGCTGAAGGAAGTCGGAGAAGCGGACAACCGGATGTAATCGGGAGCCGGAACGTAAGAAATGCCCGACGGGGCGCCTTGCCGGGCGCTTCGTCGGGCATTCGTCGTTCCACGCGCGTTTCTCGGAGGCGCCCAAATCTTCCGCGTCGTTAAATTTGTCTTTACTCGTTTCCGAACTCTTCCGTCGGTCCCGTAGCTTGCTAGTATCCTCCCAAGCTCGCTATAATGAGGGGAAAAGTTTGGTCGGAAGCGGGCGGTGGCTGTGGACGAGTTTGCATTGATCCGGCGGTTGACGGGCGGACGAACGGGGCGGGAAGGCGCGAGCGGCCGGGGCGTCGTCGTCGGCATCGGGGACGATGCGGCGGTCGTGGCGCCGACGCCGGGCCGGCAGATGGTGCTGACGTGCGATACGATGGTGGAGATCGTCGACTTCCTGCCGTGGACGATGGACGACGCCTCGATCGGCTGGAAGGCGATGGCCCAGAACGTCAGCGATCTCGCGGCGATGGGCGCGGAGCCGCGGTTCGCGCTCTGCGCTTTGGCCGCGCCGAAGGGGTTTCCGTCCGAGCGGCTCGAGCGGCTCTACGAGGGCTTGTACGCCTGCGCGGACGCGTACGGCGTCGCGATCGTCGGCGGCGACATGTCGACGGCGCCGGAGCGGGTCAGCGTCACGGTGACGGCGATCGGCGAGGTGGAGGCGGGCCGCGCGCTGCTGCGCTCGGGCGCCCGCGCCGGCGACGTCGTCTTCGTGACGGGGCCGCTC
Source organism: Paenibacillus sp. (assembly GCA_031181325.1). Lineage (GTDB taxonomy): Bacteria > Bacillota > Bacilli > Paenibacillales > YIM-B00363 > Paenibacillus_AE. Next base: position 208 of record JAPSKX010000075.1, on the reverse strand, counting down.
GGCCTGTCCGCGGCAGGCCTCGATTGGCTGCTGCGCCGAGAGACGCGCGGCGAGGAGGCTTGGGCGCCGCTCGTCGCGGCGCACCGGCGGCCGCGGCCCAGGCCGGCCGCGGGGCGCGCGCTGCTCGGCCACGCGACGTCGCACAACGACGGGGGCGACGGGCGGGCCGCGGGAGCGCGGGGAATCGCCCGGGGGGGAGGCGGGCGCC
>JAPSKX010000288.1 GCA_031181325.1 Paenibacillus sp. | reverse complement strand
GACTATGTAAGGAGGACTGTAGCAATGGGGGATATTCCTGTACAAGGAACCCATGAGGAAAGTCTGTCCGACATGTCTTACGCATGGCGCTGGGCCCGTGCTCATAAGAAGGTTTTATTGTCGGTCGCCGTGAGCGCGCTCATGGCGGTGGGGTTGTTTTCCGCGTTGATGTACGGCACGCAGCTGAAGCGCGTGACGATCGTCGCGGACGGAAACACGATCGAAGTCGTTACGACGACGGAGACCGTTGCAGACGTATTGGAAGAACAAGGGGTCATCTTCGGGAAGCACGACGAATCGTCGCTGCCGCTTCATGCCGAGCTGAAGAACGGCGCCGCGGTGGAGATCGACCGGGCGTTCCCGGTTCGCGTGAACGCGGACGGCAAGTCGGTCGAGGTGTTCACGACGGGAGCGAACGTACGGGACGTATTAAGCGAAGCGGGCGTGACGCTCGGGGAGCTCGACAAGATCGAGCCGGCGCTCGGCGAGCGGCTTACCGCGTCGGCCGACGTGACCGTCGTGCGCGTACAGCGCGTCGTCGAGGAGACGGAGCACGCGCTGCCGTTCGAGACGGTCAAGCAAGAGGACAAGTCGCTGCTCAAGGGTAAAGAGAAGGTCGTACAACAAGGCCAAGAGGGCGTGCTTGTGAAGCAAATCGAGAAGGTATACGAGGACGGCGTCCTCGTGTCGGAGCAAGTGGTGGCGCGAACGGTCGAGCAGGAGAGTCTCGCCAAGATCGTCGCCGTCGGCACGAAGGTGGAGCCGAAGCCGGTGACGAACGCCGTCGCCGTCTTGTCGGCGGAGACGCAGGAAGTGACGCTCGACGGCATGACCTTCGGCGTGAAGGGCGTGCTGAAGAACGTTACGTTGACGGCTTATACGGCCGGCGTCGCTTCCACGGGCAAGAAGAAGGGCGACAAAGGGTACGGCATTACCGCATCCGGCACGACGGTATCGGAAGGGCGAACGATCGCGGTGGACACGAGCGTCATTCCGATGGGATGGTGGGTGTATATCGACGGCATCGGATTCCGTCGGGCGGAGGATAAGGGCAGCGCGGTCAAGGGGAAGAAGATCGACGTCTACTTCGACAGCGAGTCCCATGCCTACAAGTTCGGAACCAAGAAGGGGTACACGGTGTACGTGATCGGGCCGAAGAAACCGGCCGTGAACTGATTTTTTCGAAAACTGATTCATTCGGGCGTTGCAGCAAGGGTCGCTTTCGGCGACCCTTTTTTCTTTGTCCGAAGAAGGGTACAATACCAGTACATTGGTTAAGGAGCGCGGAGCATGATTAAAGAAGTCATCGTGGTCGAGGGGAAGCACGACACGACGGCCGTGAAACGGGCGGTCGACGCCGACACGATCGAAACGGGAGGGTCCGCCGTCGGGAAGGACGTGCTCGCCCGCATCGAGCTGGCGCAGCGGAAGCGGGGCGTCATCATTCTGACGGACCCAGACTACGCCGGGGAGCGGATTCGTTCGATCGTGGCGGGTCGAGTGCCGGGCTGCAAGCATGCGTTCCTGTCCCAGGACGAGGCGACGCTGAACGACGATATCGGCATCGAGAACGCGAAGCCGGAGTCGATCCGCGAGGCGCTGGCGGCGGTGCGCACCGAGGCGGAAGCGCCCGGTACGGACGTGGCGTGGGCCGATCTGTTCTTCGTCGGTCTCGCCGGGACGGACGGGTCCGCCCATCGCCGGCTGCTCGTCGGGCGGCGGCTGCGGATCGGATATGCGAACGCGAAGACGTTCCTCAAGCGGTGCGCTATGTTCGGGATCGGGCGGAAGGAGATCGCGGCCGCGCTAGCGGCGTGCGGCTGGCCGGTCGACGAGGTATGGCGAGTAGACGGCGCCGCGGAGGCGGCAAGGGGGCATGGCGGATGACGCAGCATACGGAGATCGAGGCAAGGCAAGCGGGTAAGGCGGAGGGCATCGGCTCGCCGCGAAAGACGAAGGAGCTGCTGCAGAAATACGGCTTCTCGTTCAAGAAAAGTTTAGGCCAAAACTTCCTGATCGACAGCAACATTCTGCGTAATATCGCGGACGCTGCGGAGCTAGGACCCTCGAAGGGCGCCCTCGAGATCGGACCGGGCGCCGGCGCGTTAACGGAGAAGCTCGCCGAACGGAGCGGACGCGTCGTCGCGATCGAGATCGATCAGCGGCTGCTGCCGATGCTGGAGGAGTCGCTGTCGGCGTATCCGAACGTGACGGTCGTGCACGGCGACGTCTTGAAGGTGGACCTTCGGGCGCTGTTTCGCGAGCAATTCGACGGGCTGGACGGCGTATCGGTCGTTGCGAATTTGCCGTACTATATCACGACGCCGATCGTGATGAAGCTGCTGGAGGAACGGCTGCCGGTGGAGTCGATCGTCGTGATGATTCAGAAGGAGGTCGCGGACCGGTTCGCCGCGCCGCCGGGCTCGAAGGATTACGGAAGCTTGTCCGTAGCGGTCCAATATTACGCCGTACCCGAGGTCGTGGCCAAGGTGCCGCACACGGTGTTCATTCCGCAGCCGAACGTCGATTCGGCCGTCGTGAAGCTGAAGATGCGTTCGGCGCCTCCTGTCGATGTGAAGGACGAGGCGTTGTTCTTCGACGTCGTGCATGTGGCGTTCGCGCAGCGGCGGAAGACGCTGCTGAACAACCTGCAGCAGCGCTTCTTCGCGGAGTCGGGCGGCAAGGACGCTTGCCGTGCGTTCCTCGAGGCGTGCGGCATCGCCCCCGAGCGTCGCGGCGAGACGCTAAGCCTCGCGGAATACGCCGGCATCGCCAACGCCCTATACGAACGTTCCCCGGGCGTGTGACGGCGAGGCCGTCCCCAAGCGCCCTGTACGATCGTTCTCCGGACCGGAGGCTTGACGTCGAACGCCGACTCGGGCCCATTTTCCGCACACCATTCGCCTACGCCCGCCATAGGATAGCGTAGGAGGGATGGAACATGAAAATTGGCGATTGCGTCGTGCGCAAATCGTACGGGAAAGACGTCTTGTTTCGGATCCAGGATATGAAGGACCGGCAAGCCGTCCTGAAAGGCGTATCGTACCGCTTGCTGGCGGACGCGCCGCTCGACGATTTGGAGCCGGCGACCGAGCCGATGGAGGAAGACGTCAGAGGGGTGTCCCTCTTGAAGCAGAGCCGGCTGCGCATCGCCGGGCTGAAGCGTTCGACGGAGCCGTATTTCGACGTGCCGGGCACCATTCTGCACCTGGACGGGGACCGGTCGTATCTGAAGAAGAGCATCGCGGTATACGACGAGCTCCGGATTCCCGCCGAAGGCTACCACCTGAAGGAATCCGACATGGCGGAAGCGCTGCGGCAGCTGTTGCCCGCGTTGCAGCCGGACATCGTCGTGATCACGGGGCACGACGCCATCTTGAAGCATCGCTTCGACGGCGACAAGCAAAATATTCAAAACTATAAGAACTCGGTGCATTTCGTGCATGCGGTGCGGGTCGCGCGGGCGTACGAGCGGAACCGGGACGCCATGACGATTATCGCAGGCGCCTGCCAATCGCACTTCGAAGCGCTGCTGCAGGCGGGCGCGAACTTCGCGAGCTCCCCGTCCCGGATATTGATTCATGCCCTCGACCCGGTCTATATCGCGGCGAAGTCGGCGTTCACGCCGGTGAAGGACACCGTGAACATCTACGACGTCATCACGCACACCGTCAGCGGGTTGAAAGGGCTCGGCGGCATCGAGACGAGAGGCAACTATCGGATGGGATTGCCTCGCATTACCTCAGAAAATTAATTTTTTTTAAATACATCCGTTGACAATGCGCGAAGTCCACTGATATAATATTCGGCCATTTGACACAAGCCCCCCTTTTCGGTTATAATACCTAAGGAAAGAGGTGGTGGTTGACAATGGCCAAGAATGCGCTGTTGGAAATTAAGAAGAGCCTTGAGGCTCACGTCGGCCAGCAAATTACGCTTCGCGCGAACGGCGGCCGCCGCAAAACGATCGAACGCACCGGTGTTTTGGAGGAAACCTACCCTTCCGTGTTCATTGTCAAACTGGACCAAGAACAACACGCTTTCAAGAGAGTCTC
>JAPSKX010000287.1 GCA_031181325.1 Paenibacillus sp. | reverse complement strand
CGGCTGCATGATGTTCGTCCCGAAGTCGCAAAAGATTAATAACCTTAAGAGCGTTAGCTTAGTCCATCCCGAGGACATCTTCGCCCAGGACGGCGCGCGGGAGATCGATCGGAACACGGCGGCGATCGTCCGGATGAAGGCGGGCAGCTGCACGTTCCACGACGGCCTTACGTTCCATTACGCCCATGCCAACCGGACGGATCGACCGCGCCGGGCGCTCGCGATCATCTACATGGCCGACGGTACGACGTACAGCGGCGCGCCGCATGTGTGCACGGACGGCTTGGGCCTCGCGTCTGGCGACGTAATCAAGGGCGGGCTGTTCCCGAAGCTGGCCTAATCGGAGAGGGGCGAGATCGGACCGAGCAACTTGCCCGGATCCGACGGGCATATGTCCGGATCGACCATGACAGGTCGATCCGGTCGCGTTATGATCGAGGTAGCAAGCGCTTCCAGAGGCGCGTCCGGAAAGGATGACGATTATGATCAATATCGCCGTCGTCGGCGTCAACAACATCGGCAAGCTGCATTGCCAGGCTTACTCGCAGCATCCGAAAGCGCGCTTGGTCGCGGTGTGCGACCTGCTCGAGGAGCGGGCGGCGGCGGCCGGCCGCGCGTTCGGCGTTCCCGCATACGCGAGCTTGGAGCGGCTGCTCGCGCTGGAGACGGTCGACGCGGTCGCCGTCGCGACGGCGGGAGAGGAGAAGGGCGGACATCATTACGAACCCGCGATGCTCGCGATGCGCGCGGGCAAGGACGTCTTGGTGGAGAAGCCGATCTCGAACCGCATCGACTTGGCCCGCGAGATGGTCGCATACGCGCGCGAGAAGGGGGTCCGACTCGCCTGCAATTTGAACCACCGCTTCGCGCCTGCCGCCTTCCGCGCCAAGGAGCTCGTCGAGGAAGGCAAGCTCGGTACGATCCTGTTCGTGAATATGCGGCTGACGATTCGCAACCCGTCCGACGAGACGCCGTGGCTCCACCTTCGGGCGCTTCATCCGCATTCGATCGACGTGATGCGGTACTTCGCCGGCGACGTCCGCCGCGTCCAGTCGTTCCTGACGAAGGCGCCGGGTCGCGCGTCCTGGTCGACCGCGTCGATCAATATGGAGTTCGAATCGGGCGCGGTCGGCCATCTGACGGGCAGCTACGACATGTCCATGCGTCACCCGATCGAATCTCTGGAGATCGGCGGGACGTCCGGCCGCCTTCTGCTCGACAACGTCTATGAGACGATGACGCTTTTCCCGCACGACTCGGACGACCGGCTCGTGCTGCAAAATCCGATCTTCGGCGGCATGCAGGGGTTCAACGATACGTTTCGGCTTCGAATCGACCGCTTCATAGAGGATATCGACCGCGGCGTCCCGCCGGACGACGTGGCCGCATCGGGCGCGGACGCGCTGGCCGCGCAGGAGACGATCGAGGCGGCGATTCGCTCCTTCCAAGCCGGCGGAGCTCCGGCCGTCGTAGAGCGCGGCGGGGAACGCGGCAATGCGTAAGCTGAACAGCAGCGCGTTCATGAAGGAGGACTTCCCGTTCTGGATCGCGCGCACGACGCAGGGCAACGTCGACGAGCATGGGCACGACTTCGTCGAGATCGTCTACGTCGTGCGCGGCAGAGGGAGGCATCACTTCGACGGAGCGTCGTACGACATTCATGCGGGCGACGTGTTCATTATCAATCCGGGAGAGACGCACGCGTACTCCGTCCAACCCGGCGATTCGATGGAAATCGTCAACTGCTTGTTCATGCCGTCGTTCATTCCGGACTCGCTGCTTCGGGAGCTGAACGCGGCGGACGCGATGGATTATTTCTACGTGCACCCGTTCCTGCAGCGGGACCAACGGTTCAACCACCGCTTGAACCTGCACGGCGAAGACGCGGACAACGTGCTCGGGCTGCTCGAGGGCATGCTTCGCGAGCAGCGGGGAGCCGGCACCGGCTTCGCGACGATGCTCAGGCTGAAGCTGCTCGAGCTTCTGATCCTCTTGTCGCGTTATTACAAGACGATCGGACGCGGAGCGTCCTCGCCGTCGCCGAGACAGCAGGATCGGACGATGACGGCGAGACGCTTATACGGGTATATGGAGCGGAATTACGATAAGAGGCTGACGCTGCAATCGTTGTCGGAGCTGTTCAACATCAGCTCCCGACATTTGTACCGCCTCATCCGCCGCCAATACGGCAAGAGCGTCGTCGACGTCCTGCACGACATTCGCATCGGGCGCGCCAAGCGGCTGCTTCTCGATACCGACGAGAAGGTCATCTCGATCGCGTCGCTCGTCGGCTACGAGGATCCGTCCTTCTTCACGCGCCTGTTCCAGCGCCACGTCGGCTGCTCTCCGAGCCGGTATCGCGCGCTGTATGAAGGCGGGGAGCCGGAAGGAGGTCGGTCGTCATGAGCCGCAAGCGCCCGAACGTACTGCTCATCACCGCCGATCAGCTTCGGTACGACGCCGTCGAACCGAACGCCCCCGGCGCGCCGAGCACGCCGCATCTGGCGAGACTCGCGGCCGAAGGCGTTCGATTCGCGCACGCGTATTCGCATATTCCGGTATGCGGACCGGCGCGTCAATCGCTGCTGTGCGGCCGGCGCCCGGAGACGTTCGGCGGCCTCTGGAACGCCGGCGGCGCTCTTCCGGTCGCCTCGCTGCCGCCGGACGCCTGGACGTGGTCCCGGGCGCTCGCGGACGCCGGCTACCGGACCGCCTTCCTCGGCAAGTGGGGCGTGCATCCGACGCTCGATCCGACGAGTTACGGCTATGCCGCCTATGTCGGGGAAGCCGACTATGACGCATTCCGGAAGGCGGCATATCCGGAGGTCGTCTATACGAACGGCTTCTTCGGGGAACCGAACCCGATTCCGGTCGAAGCCTCCTCGACACATTGGTTCGCGGATCGGGCGGCGGACGAGATGCGACGGCTGCATGCGACGGGAGAGCCCTGGCATATGGCGGTTCATTTCGCCGAACCGCACTTGCCGTGCCGTCCGTCCGGCCGATTCGCCGACATGTACGCGCCCGATGCGATCGCGCCTTGGCCCGGCTTCGGAGAGACGTTCGCGGGCAAACCCTACATTCAGCGCCAACAGCTGTACAACTGGGGCATCGAACGGTATACGTGGGCGGATTGGGCGCCGATCGTCGCTCGGTACTTCGGGGTCGTCTGCCAACTCGACGACGCGATCGGCCGCGTGCTCGGGGCATTGGACGATCTCGGCGCGGCGGACGACACGCTCGTCGTCTTTACGTCCGATCACGGCGATATGTGCGGGTCGCACCGGATGATGGATAAGCATTACGTCCTATACGACGACGTCGTCCGCGTGCCGATGGCGATCCGTTGGCCCCGCGCGCTGCCGCAGGGGACGGTGATCGACCGATTCGCTTACAATTTTCTGGATTTGGCTCCGACGTTCCTGGAGCTTCTCGGGCTCGAGACGGACGCGAGCGTTCGAGCCGGCTTCCACGGCCGGTCGCTTGCGCCGCTGCTCTCGGGGCGGCCTGTGCCTTCCTGGAGGGAAGACGTCGTCGCCACGTACAACGGGCAGCAATTCGGCTTATATACGCAGCGAATGATCCGTGCCGAACGATGGAAGTACGTCTGGAACTTGACCGACGTCGACGAGCTGTACGACGTTCAGGCGGATCCCGGCGAGCTGGAGAACCGAATCGGCGAGGCCGCGCTCGCGGACACGGTGCGCGGCCTGCGGGTTCGGTTGTACGAGACGCTTCGCCGGGACGGCGACGGCTTCGACAACGAGTGGATGCGGCGCCAGCTGCTGGGCGGCAGGAAGCTCTAACAAATTTTCTCTTGCTGCCGGCGAATGCTCGGATCGAACGGGACGTACTCGAACGCGCGATCCTTCCAGTAATACATAAGCTCTTTGCGGGTCCATCCTTCGTAAAGCTCTTCCCATTCGTACGGTCCGTGCGGCCGGAGGGAGGCGGCTTCGATCGGATCGCTCGCGCGTTGGTAGCGGAAGTCGCACGACAGCCGGATCGCGCCCGGACGATGGTTGGGCAGCGCCTTGTGCACGGTATGGCTGTGGAACGCCAGCACGTCGCCCGCCTCGAAGTCGACCGTCTCCCAC
>JAPSKX010000002.1 GCA_031181325.1 Paenibacillus sp. | reverse complement strand
TGATCGCCGTACGCGACGCCTTCGTCGCCGTTTGAAGCCGCCGTCTCTTCCTCGCCGGCCAATCCGAGCGTACGCAGCAGCATGACCGCGAACTCCGCGCGGGTCACTTCCGCGTCCGGCGCGAACCGGCTTGCGCCGACGCCTCTCGCGATCTCGGCGATGTAGGCCTCGCAGATGTCCGCCTTGGCCCAGTGTCCGTCAATGTCGATGAAGGGGCACATCGGCGCGGATGGCTTCGGCGTCGGCTTCGGTGCCGGCGCCGGTTGCTGCGGGCTCGCGGTTCGCGTAATGACGATCGTATAGATCTTCCGCGTTCCATCCTCGGCCGACACCGTGATCTCTATCTGATTTTCCCCCGGCGCCAAGTCGAAGCGCTTCGTCCCGTCGTTCCGTTCGTTCCCGAACGCGACCGCAACCGACGAGCCGGCATCGTCCGCCAGCCATTGCAGCTCGACTTCCGCTCCCGTCGTCTGCGCGGTATAGCGCGTCGTCTTCGGATCGAAGGACGGCGACAAGTTCAGCGCCCCGCCGGGGACAAGAAGCTCCAGCTTCTTCAAATCCGCGTTGCTCGAACGCGATTCCGAATCCGAATCCGATTCCGTGGGCGGAGGAGGCGGCGGCGGTGCGCTCACGGTGACGTCGGCGAATACGCCCGCCGCCTCCGCCCCGTCGAGTACGACGGTAATGCGATGAGTCTTCGCCGTATCGTCCGCGTTCGCCGGGATGGCCGCCGTCGCTTCCGCGCTCGTCTCGCCAAGCGCGACGGCCTCGGCCGCTTCCTCGCCGTCGACGCGGATACGAATCGACCGTCCGGCTAGATTTCTTCCGGCGATCGAGGCTAGAACGCTGCCTCCGCCGCTCCCAAGAGCGCTTGGATCGACGGATACGCCGGTAATTGCAGGCACCGCTACGGTAAAGCCCGCGCTCGCCGCATCCAACGCGCTGCCGTACACGTTCCTTACCGCGTTGCCCGCGACCTGCACCTCGTAAGCTCCGTCCTCCGGCGCGCTGTCGAACGTCAGCGCGAACGTGCGCGTGCCGGCATCGTAGTTCGGCGTGTAGGCGGTGTAAGGCGTTCCGTCCTTCGTTACGCCGATCAGCGACAGCGCGTTCGTCGCGTCCAGCGTCGCTCCGTCCGCGATCCAATACACGTCTTCGCTCACCGTGACCGAGACCGCCGCCGGCGGGACCGCGAACCGCTGCCCGTCGACGTAGCCGCCGAACGCGACGGCCGGCTTCGTCGAGTCGTACATCACCCTCAACGTATTGGAGCCTGCGTTGGCATTCCCTGCGGCATCGGCCGCGGCGCCCGGGGCAACCGCGACGGTCGCCGCTTGCCCGCTCGCCGTCGGATGCACGACGGCCGTGTAGCTCGAAGGCGTGACCGATGCGAGGTCGGCGACGGTCGCATGTTCCACAATCAAGTCCGCTGTCGTAAAACCGACGATCGGCTCGCTGAAGACGATCGAGATCGGGAACGGCGCGTTCGCCGCCCCGCCCGTCGCGCTGGAGACGATCGCCGTCGGACCGGTGTTATCCAACAAGAACGGATTCGAGACGGCATCGACCGTATTGCCCGCGTCATCTCGCGCGCGGATATGGAGATACCAGTGGCCGTCGCCGACCGTGCGTTCGAGCGAATCCCCGCTGGCGAACGCGGTCCATCCGCTCGCCGGCGTCGCGGCGCTTGTCGCCCAAGCGTACTGCACGGATCCGGCGTCGACGCCGCTCTGCGCATCGCTCAGCGTCACCGTCGTCGACGCCGTCTTCCCGGCCGCCGCCCGGCCGTTCGTCGCGAAATTCACGCTCGGCGCCGTCTCGTCGATCGCCAGCGTGACGGTATACGTCTTCCCCGGCAATAGATACGGCTCGACGCGGATCGATACGACGGTATCGGTCGTCGCGTCGGTTAGGTCGACGATCTTCGCGCTGCCGCTCGGATGGAGCGCCCCGTCGACGAACAGCGCCGTCTGGGCCGTGTCCGCCAGTGTCGGCGTCAACCGGACGTTCGGCAGCGAATGGCCGTCGTAGTAATAGGTGTACGCCGTCACCGTCGGGTCGAACGGTTGCTCGAACGCGCCTTCCATCAGCGACAGATCGTTGAGATCGGCACTGCCGGGGACGGTCGTCGCACCGCGATCGGAGCGCCCCCAGGCGACCACCGTGCCGTCCGTTTTCAACGCGAGCGAGTGAGAAGCCCCTGCCTCGATCGCAACGACACCCCGAAGGCCGCTTGGGACTTTAAGTTGATTGTAGTTGTCTAATCCCCAGGCGACCACCGTGCCGTCCGACTTCAAGGCAAGGGAATGACCTCCGCCGGCGGCGATCGCCACGACATCGGTCAGACCGGCCGGCACGTTGCGCTGTCCAAAGCCGTTATTTCCCCACGCGACGACGGTGCCGTTCGATTTCAGCGCGAGCGAATGTAACTCGCCGGCCGCGATGGCGATCACATCGTTGAGTCCTGTCGGTACGTTGGATTGTCCAAAATCGAATGCCCCACCTACAGTTCCCCAAGCCGCCACCGTGCCATCCGATCGCAAGGCAAGCGTATGAAAGTTGCCGGCGGCGATCGACACGACATCGCTCAACCCGCCGGGCATGTCGAGTTGACCTCGCGTACCGTTACCCCACGCTACGACAGTACCGTCCGACTTCAACGCAACCGAATGACCCGCTCCCGCGTCCACCGAGACGACGCCGCTGAGGCCCGGAGGAGCGACGCTCCGGCTGTCTTGGTTGTTCCCCCACCCCGTTATCGTGCCATCCGATTTCAGCGCAAGGTTGTGCAAATTGCCGGCGGCGACCGATATCACGCCGACGAGTCCGGCCGGGACGGTAGACTCGCCGAAAGAGTTAAATCCCCAAGCGGCGACGGTGCCGTCCGATTTCAACGCGACGGAGTGGAATCCTCCGCCCGCGATTTGGATTCCCTTCACAGGCAAATTCCATCCGTTCGGCACGTTGGTCTGATCTCTGCTGTCGTCGCCCCACGCCACGATCGTGCCGTCCGACTTCAATGCCAGCGAATGCCGCTCTCCCGCGGCGATCGCGACGACGTCGTCGAGCCCGCCCGGTACACTGCTTTGCCCTTGATCGTTCAGCCCCGAAGCGTGAACGGTGCCGTTATCCAAGAGCGCGAGCGAATGGAATCCGCCGGCGGCGATGCTCTTCACATGGGGAAGTCCGTCCGTGAAGCCCGTGCGCCAGTCTCCTCCCGCAATGCCCCAGCCCGTCAGCGTGCCGTCCGATCGAATCGCGAGCGAATGCATCTCTCCTGCAGCGATCGCGGTCGCCCCTGTCAAACCGACCGGCGGGACGTCGCTCGAATCGCCGCCCCACGCGACGACCGTGCCGTCCGCTCGGATCGCAAGCGAGTGCATGCCGCCCCCGGCGATGCGGACCGCGTCCGTCAAACCTGGCGGCACCTCCGTCTGGTCGTAGTCGTTCTGCCCCCAGGCGACGACCGTGCCGTCCGACTTCAACGCCAGCGAATGTCGATAGCCCGCCGCGATCGCGACGACGCCGGACAAGCCGACCGGCACGCTCGATTGACCCAGCGAGTCGTTGCCCCAGGCGACGACCGTGCCGTCCGCTCGCAGCGCCAGCGCATGGTTGTAGCCGGCCGCGATCGCGACGACCTCGGACAGTCCCGCCGGTACCGTCGTCTGCCCTGCCGAGTTATCGCCCCAAGCGACCACCGTGCCGTTCGCCCGCAAAGCGAGCGAAAACATCCCTCCGGCGGCGATCTGCGTCATTTGCCTGCTTTCGACCGCCTCGCCCCGCGCCGCCTCCGCCGTATGCGGCGGGTACGGAACCGTCAAACCGGAGAGAAACAATGCGAAACCTAACGCCAAGAGAGCCGCCTTACGAGCCTTACGCCATGAACCTAATGCCAAGCTGCACACTTCCTTCACTCGAAATTCTTTTCGGATTCGACTCCTTGGGTTGTATCTTACCAGTACGCTCTGAAAGAACTCTGAAAGAAACGGCTGTCTTGGCGAAAAAAAATAGGACGCCCGAAGGCGCCCCTACCCATAATGGATTCCTACCCTTTGTTCCCTACCGACCCGCCGCGGCTTTCCCGTTCAGCGCGCTGCCGATGATGCCGGCCTCGTCGCCGAGCGCCGCAGGCACGACCTGGATCCGTTCCCAGTAATCCGAGATCAGCAGCCGCTGCATCGTCTCGCGCACCGGTCCGAGCAGCCGCTCGCCGGCCGCCGCGCCGCCCCCGCCGACGATGACGACGTCGGGACTGTACAGCGTCACCGCGTACGCCAGCCCGCGGCCGAGCTGCTCGCCCGTGCGGCGCAGCACCTCGATCGCGACCGCGTCGCCCTCGTCGTACGCCCGGGACACGTCGCGCGCGGTGAGGCCCGGCAGCCCTTCGCCCGGGAACCATTCGCGAAGCAGCGAAGCGCGGCCTTCGGCGACGAGGTCGCGAGCCTGCCGGGCGATGCCCGTCGCCGACGCGACCGTCTCGAGGCAGCCGGTCAGCCCGCAGCCGCACGCGTACGGGATGCTCTCGAGCGGAATGTGTCCGAGCTCGCCTGCCATATTGCCGCCGCCGTAAAACAGCTTCCCGTCCGAGACCAGCGCCGCCGCGAGCCCCGTCCCGACGGTGACGCCGAGCACGTGACGGAAGCCTCGTCCCGCGCCGAGCATCGCTTCGCCGTAGACGTACTGCCGCACGTCGTTGTCGATCGCGACCGGCACGCCGAGCCGCTCCCGCATCCGCGCCGCGACCGGCACGTCGCGCCACTGCAAGTTCGTGCTGTTCAGCGCGACGCCGTTCTCTTGATCGATGAAGCCGGGCACGCCCATGCCGAGCGACACCGCTCCGTTCGGCGCGCCGCACCGGTCCAGCAAGCGGCGAACCGTCTCCGCGATCCGATCGAACAGCGCCTCCGCGCCCTCCTTCGCCAACGTCGGAATGCTTTCCTTCGCCGCGACGCGGCCCGCCTCGTCGAGCAGGCCGATCGCCGTATTCGTTCCCCCGATATCTACGCCGACGCAATAAGACATTCAGTCAGTCTCCTCTTCCTAGTAGATTGTTCCTTCTATTATAGTGCGTCGCCGCGAAAATATCTCTCCCTTTTCCGCAGCCGCCCGTATGTTTCTCTTACGATCTGTCCATTCTAGAAATAGATTGCGAAACTCGAGAGAATCGGAGGAATGCCGCATGAGCTTCGAATGGGCCTTATTGTCGTTCGTCATCGTCGCGTTCGGCTTTCTGTGGATGCGAACCAAGAAGCAGCTCCAATCGAGCCGGGAAGGGACCGCTATGCTGACGGACATCGCGGCGGAGCAGAGAGACACGCTGCGCCACGGGTTGTATCAGCGGTTTAAGCGAAGCGGGGATTCGGAGAAGGAGAACCCGTTCGAATTCGAGCATTTCGTCGCGGAGCTGCTGACGGTCGTGAACGAGAGCGACGTCTACGTGACGAAGGCGACCGGGGACTTCGGCGTCGACATCGAGGAACGGCGGGAAGACGGGTTGTACCTCTACCAAGTGAAGTGCTCCGAAAAGCCCGTCGGCTTCGAGACAGTCGCCATTTTGCATTCGCGCATCGTCCGGGACGGCGCGGAAGGAGGCTGCGTCGTGACGACTAGCGCGTTCACGGAGGCCGCCGCCGACTACGCGAAGGCGGTCGACATCGAATTGATCGACGGAGACGCCCTGCTCGACATGTGGGAGGACGCGCTGGCTTACAAGAAAGCCGCCGCGCGCGAGCTCATCCCGGACGCTGGCTGACGCGCGAGCCGCACGCATGTACCGAGCGGAAAAACTCCCTCTTTTTCGGCGGTCACCTATGCTTTAACGCCTCTCAACAGGAAAACCTCCGTCTAATTCGGCGAATTCGGCGGAATGATCCCCGATACCGCTCATTTAGATGGAGGTTTTCCTTTTCCCCCTCCGGAACGCCTGAGCGACTCTATTTGAGGGAGGATTTCCGGTTCGCGCACAGTCCGCCTCGCGCCGACGCCTTATCGTCCCGTAAGCGCCTCCCGCAAATAACGTCCCGTATGCGACGCTTCGACCGCGGCGACGGCCTCCGGCGTGCCCGCCGCGACGACGCGTCCGCCCTCGTGCCCGCCTTCGGGGCCGATATCGACGACCCAATCGCACTCGCGGATGACGTCGAGGTTATGCTCGACGACGATCACCGTGTGCCCCGCGTCGACGAGCTTGTTCAGCAGCAGCGCCAGTTGCTTCGTGTCGCGCGGATGCAGCCCCGTCGACGGCTCGTCGAGCAAGTAGAGCGTATGCCGCTTCGCCTTCCCGCTCAGCTCCTTCGCGAGTCGAATGCGCTGGCCCTCCCCTCCCGAGAGCGTGCGCAGCGACTGTCCCCAATGGAGGTAGCCGAGCCCGACCTCGTGAAGCAGGGCGATCTGCGCGTCCATCTTGCCTTGACCCGCGAGCAGCGGCAAGCTTTCCTCGACGGTCATATCGAGCAGCGTCGAAATATCGACGCCGCGATATTGAACGCGCAGCACCTCCTCCTTGAATCGCCGCCCGCGGCATACCGGGCAGCGCACCTCGAGGCCGGGCAGGAAGAACATGTCCATCGGCACGACGCCGAGCCCTTGGCAATGCTCGCAGCGCCCGCCCGGCGTGTTGAACGAGAAATGCTTCGCCGTCAGCCCCGCCGCCTTCGCTTCCGGGAGCGCCGCATATAGATTGCGAATGCCGGTGAAGACGTCCGTGTACGTCGCCACATTGGAGCGGATCATGCGGCCGAGCGGCGACTGATCGACGGTCACGATGCCGTCCACGGCGTCGAAGCCGGTAATGCTCGCGCAGCCGTCCCGCCGCAGCTCGTCCCGCCCGCCGGCGGCGACGAGATCGAACAGCAGCGTCGACTTGCCCGAGCCCGACACGCCGGTGACCGCGACGAGCATCCCTAGCGGCAGCGAGACGTCGATATGCTGCAGGTTCCGCGCGTAAGCGTCGCGGATCTCCAAGGAACGACCGTTGCCTGGACGCCGGACGCGGCGGACGGGCGACGCGGCCTCCTCGCGCAGGAACGCGCCCGTCACGGATTCCCCGCTCCGAACGAGCTGCTCGAGCGTCCCTTCCCCGACGACGCGGCCGCCGTAAGCGCCCGCGCCAGGCCCCATGTCGATGACATGGTCGGCCGCGCGCATCATCTCGACGTCATGCTCGATGACGAGCACCGTGTTGCCGAGATCGCGCAGCTGCTGCAGCACGCGGATGAGCCCCGCCGTATCGCGCGGATGAAGGCCCGCCGTAGGCTCGTCCAGAATGTATAACACGCCGGTGAGCCCGGAGCCGAGAACGGACGCCAGCCGCAGCCGCTGCGCCTCGCCGCCGGACAGCGTCACCGACTGCCGATTCAGCGACAAGTAGCCGAGTCCGACGTCGACGATCCGCTTCGTTCGCACCGCGAGATCGTGCACCATCGACTCCGTCTGCTCCCTCGCGTCCTCCGTCAGCTCTCCCAGCAGCCGCTCCAGCCACGCCCCTGCATCCTGCAGCGACCAGCCGGTGACGTCCGAGATCGACGCGCCGCCGACCGTCACCTGCCGCACTTCCGCCTTCAGCTTGGCGCCGCGGCATCGTTCGCAAGGCGTCTCGCGGAACAGCGCCGCTTCGCCGGACTCACCGCCGTTCGCCTTGTACCGCCGCCAGATGCCGGTCAGCACGCCCTCGAACTTGCCCGCGCTTACCGACTTCGGCGGCTTCGTCCCCGGGTAGTGCCGCAGGAACGCCTCGCTCTCCACCCCGTAATACAGCAAGTCGCGCTGCACCTCGCCGTAGAACTTCAACGGCAGGTCCGGGTCGAAGTCGAAGCCGTAATGCTTCGCCGCCGCGGCCATCGCAGCCGTATGATACTTCGACAGCGTGTCGAACCAAATCCGTACGCCGCCGTCCAGCGCGCTCTTCTCGCGGTCGAAAACCGCGTCCGGATCGAGGCTGACGACATGACCGAGCCCGTCGCAGCCCTCGCAAGCCCCCTCCGGCGTATTAAAGGAGAAGTGCCTCCGCGTGAACCGCTCCATCGTCGCCGAGCAGGAGGGACAGCGGACGGCCGCCGGGCCGCCCTCCTCCTCCGCTTCGTCCGCGCCGAGCGCCGCCGCTTCCCCCGGTCCCGGCGCGAAACGCGCGCCGCACACGGGACACGGCCGCTCGCCGAGCTTCTCGTAGATGACGCGCAAATACGTATGAATGTCCGTGACCGTGCCGACCGTCGACCGCGGATTGCGGTTCGTGACGTGCTGCCCGACGCCGATCGACGGCGACAAACCGACGATCGAATCCACCTTCGGCTTCGCCAGCGTCTCCGCCGTCATGCCCATCGATTCCATATATTGCCGTTGGCATTCCCGCTGCAGCGTGTCGAGCGCGAGCGTCGACTTGCCCGAGCCGGACGGTCCGGTGAGGACGACCAGCTTGCGCTTCGGAATGTTCAGCGTTACGTTCTTAAGGTTATTTTCCCGGGCGCCCCGGATTCGAATGAACTCTTGCAATAATAACTTCCCCCTCTCCGAAAATGAAACTACCCCGCCCTCCGCCGATACGCGCGAAACGTAAGCGGCGCGAACGCCAGCAGCACTAAGGCCATCATCGCCAGCGCCTTCGCCAGCGGCAGAACGGACGCTTCGCCGTGCATGAGCGCCCGAGCGGCGGCGGCCGCAAGACTGATCGGATTATATCCGACGATCGGCGCGAGCCAATCCGGCATCGTGGACGTATCGACGAAGACATTGCTCGTGAACAGCAGCGGATACAAGACGATGTAAGACATGCTGGAGATCGATTCCATCTTCTTGACGACGACGCCGAGGAAGGCGAAGATCCAGCTCATGCAGAACGCATATGCGAGAACAAGCAGCATGCCGAACGCGGCGCCGAGCGCCCCGCCTTCGGGGCGGAAGCCGAGCAAGAGGCCGATCGCCGTCGTCGTAAGCAGCGCCGCGGCGAACTGCAGCAGGTTGATGCCCATCGTGCCGACGATCGCCGCCGGCTGCCAGAACGGCAAGGTGCGAAACCGGTTGAAGACGCCGCGGTCGATGTCCGTTTTGATGCCGATACCGATATAGGCCGTCATGCTCGTCACCGTATACACCAGCATGCCGGGCAGCAGAAATTGCAAGTAGTTTCTTGCCGAGCCTGAAATCGCTCCGCCGAATAGGAACGTGAAGATCAGCAGGAACACGACCGGAAACACGACGACGTCGATCGCCATATAAGGCAGCATGCTGAGCGACCTGCGCCAAGCGCGCCATGCGAACGTCGAGATCGCATAAGCCGCGGACGGTCGCGACGGCGGCTCGCGCCTCGCCATCGCGCGGAGTAGCTTCGATTCCGTCGCGGATGCAGCGGCGTTCCCGCTCATAGGACCGCCTCCTTCCCTTGCGGCGCCGTCGGGCGTCCGGTGATCGCGAGGAACACTTCGTCGAGACTCGGCTCGCTCAGCGAAAACTGCATCGTCGCGATGCCGGCGCGGGCCAACGCCGAGATCGCTTCTGCGGCTATCTCCGGGTCCGGCGCCGCCGCCGACAACGCATCCGGCTCCGCGCCGAGACGAACGTCCGCGCGCAGGACGCCGCGCAGCACCCGCTCCGCCTCGTCCCGCTGCGCCGCGCGCGCCAGCCGAACATGCACCGTGCCGCTGCCGACCGACGCCTTCAGCTCCGCCGGCGCGCCTTCCGCGATGACGGTTCCGCCGTCGATAACCGCGATGCGGTCGGCCAGCCGATCCGCTTCCTCCAAATATTGCGTCGTCAGCAGCACCGTCGTGCCCGCCTCCTTGAGCTTGCGAACCGTGTCCCACACCTCGTTCCGGCTCCGCGGGTCGAGCCCCGTCGTCGGTTCGTCGAGCACGAGCAGCGCAGGCGACGCCAGCATCGCCGCAGCCAAGTCCAGTCGCCTGCGCATGCCTCCCGAATACTGCGACGCCGGTTTCCCGGCCGCCTCCGTCAAGCCGAAGGCGTCCAGCCACTCGTCCGCCCGCGCGGCGGCCGCCTTCCGGTCGTAACCGAGCAGCCGCGCGAACAGCATCAAATTCTCTCGGCCGCTTAGCTCCTCGTCCACCGCCGCGAACTGCCCGGTGAGGCCGATCGCGCCGCGGACCGCATCCGCGTCCCGCACGACGTCGAGCCCGAAGACCGCCGCCGACCCGCCATCGGGACGCAGCAGCGTCGCGAAGATGTTCACGAGCGTCGTCTTGCCCGCTCCGTTCGGCCCGAGCAGGCCGTACACCGAGCCGCGGCTCACCTCAAGATCGATACCGCGGAGCACCTCGGTTTTGCCGAACGTTTTCCGTATGCCCCTAGCTTCCAATGCCATCTCGTTGCTTATCATTCGTCTCCTCCTCCTCGATCGGATAAGACCATGGTACAACATGAATGCAAGTCTCCGGGTTGGAACGGACAAAGCCGCGCAGAAGGCTGACCCTGCGATCGGAACCTTCCACATAGGCTTTAAGGTTTTACTTGAATGTTGGAAAACCCCTTTACAACCGTTCGTCGGACTGGTTTAATCGGTTACGAAGAAAAAAAGATGCGAGGAAGGGCGGAGCGATGGGTGAAGGTTCGTCCGATAGATATCGCGAGACGGCTCGGCGTCAGTACGAGCGCGTTGCGGCATTACGAGGATTGGGGGCTGCTGCCTCCCGTCGAACGGAGCGAAAACGGATACCGTCAGTACACGGAGACGCATGTCTTATACTTCGAATGCGTCCGCGCGATGAGCGCCGGCTTCGGCATGGAGCTGACCGTCGACGCGATGACGAGACTGCGGCGCGGGGACGTCGACGACGCCTTATGGGTCGTAAACGAGGCGCTGAGCGAGCTGCAGCAGAAGAAGCGGATGGCGGAGCAGACGATCCGGGCGCTGGACGCGATCGAACCCGCCGAGCTGAACGTCAAGGCCAGGCGGAAAATGATGACGATCGGCGAAGTATCGAAGCTCACCGGCGTCCCCGCTTCCGCCATACGCCATTGGGAGAAGATGGGTCTCATCGACCCGCCGCGCGACGAACAGAGCGGGTACCGGCAGTACGGACCCGCGGAGGTACGTCATATCCGCATCGTCGCCACGCTGCGAACGTCCGTATGGTCGCTCGAGACGATTCGCAGCGTCGTTCGCGAGCTCGACCGCAACGACCTGGAGCAGGCGCGCCGCGTAGCGAGGGAATCGCTGCGCTTCCTGCATGACCTGCTTCGCCGTCGCCTGCGCGGCGTTCGGTACTTGGACCGGCTCGTCGAGCTGACGGAGGGCGGTCCCGCCGCCCCTCGCCCGCCCGTCTGCTAGCCGATCGTTCCGAACGTTGACCGCACCGTCCGCTCGCCCACCGCTCGTTGCAGCGTCCGGCAGCGTGCGCGGTTCAATTGGACGGGACTGAGCACGCTTGCGGCTTTACAAGGATGAGCTTCGACATCGCCGGACCGCAACAGACAGCATCGCGCCAACCCCTCCGGCTTATGAACACTTCCCCACCTCTTAACATGGCCCTGCATAGATCTTCTCCGATTGCTTTCCCTGCTTTGCCAACCTTGTCGTCTCTCCTCCCCGAACCCTTTACGCCTAGATTCCCTCTGTTCAGCCTAGCCCGTTGTCTCTCTGCTCCAAACTCCTTTACGCCCGGATTCCCTCTATTCAGCCAAGCCCGTTGTCCTTCTTCTCCAAACCCCTTTACGCACGAATTCCCTCTGTTCAGCCAAGCCCGTTGTCCTTCTTCTCCAAACCCCTTTACGCACGAATTCCCTCTGTTCAGCCAAGCCCGTTAACGTTCTCTTTCGTCATCAATAGTCACTTACCCACCGTTCATTCGGGACTTCGCGCATTGGCTCCATCCGCCATATTCACCTTTCTCGCGCATCGACATTACCGCTGCGAGCGCGTCGTCAGCGTCAGCGCTTCCGTCGACTCCTTCGGTCGCCCGACCGAACTGAGATTCATTGCGGTTCAACCCAGAAGCTTGAGGAGAGGATGGAAGGAGTTATCGAGGGATGGCGAGGACTATATAGCTGCGCGGATTTCAGCTCCTTGCTCCGAGATCCATTGGCTGACCGACTACGGGATAGAACGCAGTCCGCTCCGCGATTGCTTCCAGGAAGCGAGCCGTTGGTTGAACCGTCTGTTCAATGGAGTCGGGTCCGCGTATCTTCAGAGCTACCTAGATGAGTTCAGCTTTCGTTGGAATGCATCGGCGAAGGGCATCTCTTTGCGCGACGAATGGCATAAGCTTTGCTTTCCGTGTCTTTCCCGCGGACCAGCCGCGGAACGTCCCGTGTCAACGGCAGCAGCGTAGTTCCTGTGCCGCTCCTCTACGTCGCACGCTACGTGCAACATCAATCACTGTGCAGCAGGTCGTAAATTCGTAATCATTCCGAACGTCATCTCTGGTAGATGCTCCAACCGATACACTGTGAAGATCCCACTGACCAGAGTCGCAATAGGCTTCTGAGTTGGGAGAGGCAGGCCGTAATAAGGCGTGAGGTGCGTGAACCATTCTGCCCGAGACGACGAATTCGGAAGCTAAGCTGAGCTGAAGGAACTAGGTCGGAAAAGAGCAAGGAGCATGGCGATCCCCCTCTGCTCGTGCGGCGAACCCGGTAAAGCTGAGCTGAGGGAATCAGGTCGGAAAAGAACGCAGGATGCGGCTCCCCCGCCGGTCCATGCGTAGAAACCCAACGAAACGCGAAAAGCGGGTCAAGGATCGACTCCCTTAACCCGCTTTCCGCATCCGACGCCCCTTAGTCGCCGGAGATTCATTCAATCGTTCGTCGCGCTCCGTTCGAAAGCCACGATCCAGTCGCCCTGCACCGCGGCGTACCCTTGATCGCCTTCTACGACAAGGCCGTACAATCCTTTCACGTCCAGGTACTCCCGGCGATCGCCGTTCTCGAACTCCAGCGTGATAAAGTAATGCGTGCGCGATGACCGGGTCGCGTGCATATGATCTCCGGCGCCGTGCCCGTGATGATGCGTCGATGTGCGAACGTCCATCCGCTTGGCGACGACCCGCGCATAGACGCTCTCCTTCGGCGACCGCGCATTCTTCGCGTACCGAGCCCCGTTGAAAATGATCCCGCCGATCACGACCACGAAACCGATCGCGATAATAATGGGAACGAGCGTGAACATAAAATTGAAGCCCCCGCCGAACGGGGACGGTCCGAAACCATCCGGCATCATTGCGATTCACCTCGAATTGAATTGTGTCTCCATACCTACGTCGTCATGGCGAATCGGTTTCGGAGCGCAGCGTCCCGTGGGTTTCTAATATTGAAACACCTGAAGCTCGTATACGCTGCGTAGAATGATCCGGCGCGATGCGGCGTCGACGCGTTCGATCGCGCCGCCCGCTTCTCCGGCCGAGGACCACGTCGAGCCGCCATCGAAGGAAAGGAACAACTCTCGAAGCGGATGCGGCTCGGCCGGATCGCCCCGGTAGCCGATCGCGGCGATCGTTGACGGTTCGGTCGGGTCGAACGCGAAGCCTTCGGTTCGGAACGGCAGCTTGCGTTCCGTCCATTGGAGCGCGTCGGCGCGCGCCGTCAGCAGGTAACTCGCTCCGCCCTCCGACCGGCCGGCGAGCAGCACGGAGCCCGACGCATCGGCGCCTGCGCCGAAGAAACGGCCTATGCCCTCGATGGCGCTCCATTGCCTGCCCCCGTCTTCGGAGATAAGGACTTCCGGTCTGACGTATGCATGGTTGTACGTCTCCTCGGACAGCATGATCGCGACGTCGGCATCCGCGAATATGCGCCCTGGCGTTCCGGGGTCGACCCACGTCTGCTCCGGCCAATCGAACTTCATGCGTTTGTCGCCGTTGACGCCTCCCCACGACCAGGTCTTCCCTCCGTCTTCGCTTCGAAACAACCCCTCGGACATCGGCATGCGCGTGTCATGAAAGAACGTCGCGTAGATTCGTTCCGGATTCTGTGGGTCCGGGAGATACCGGATGGGCGGATATTTGTCGTTCGCCTCCGGCAGCGGGTATTCCCACACGAGCTCCCAATCCCGGGATGCCCCCTGCGACCGGTAGATGTTCCCGCTCCGGTTATCGCTGATGAACCGCGTCCCGTCCGAAGCGAAGCCGAACGCGCCCGGCGACATGGATTCGGGCAGCTCCATTCGCCGCCAATCCGCGCCGTCCTTCGTAGTCCATACGCTCGACTCTCCGTACGGCCCGGGCGATTGGGTCGTCAACGCGACGGCATACCCGCCGCCGATCGGGTCGACCGCCAGCTCTCCGTGCCAACCGCTTGGAAGCCCGGTCGCCACGGGTTGCAAGGCGAGCGAGCTCGATGCGGACAACGTCGCGTCCGCGAGGGGCGTCCGCTTCGCGACCCGCTCGGGGAACGGCGCCGGCAGCAGCGCTTGCATCGCTTCGAGCGCGCGAAGGATTTCTCCGTCCGCGGAACGGAGGTGCATCGGCGCAGTCTCCGGTCCGTCTACCGATTCCAGCAACGCTTGCGTACCGGACACCGTTAACCGGAACCGTCCCCAGTCGTGACGCGTCCCCCGACCGTCTACCCATTCCTCGACGTCAACCATTAGGAGGGACTTGTCTCCGGCCAGTGCCGTCGCCGGCGCGGGCTCCGCCGACTCGATCGCCGCCAACAGCCGATCCATCGCCTCCCCTTGCTTTCGCTCCAATTCGAGCCGCGTCGCATACTCCGGCGCCCGGGCATATCCCCAATTGCCGGCCGGCTCGACCCAAATCACATTCGTGATCGGTCCGAGCGTCGCCTCGGGGCGGGTAACGACCACCTTCCGCTCCTTCGCGTCCCATTGCACTTCGGCTCCGAGCGCCTCCGCGATGACGCGGACGGAGACGAGCGTGCGGCCCTTCTGCACGATCGGCGGCACATCCGGCGCTAGCTTCCGCCCTTCGACCCACAGACCGATGTCCCGCCCCTCCTTCCCCGTTACCCGCTTGGCGCTCGTGTCGATCAACACCGCGCGCTTGTCGCCGTCCCACTGGACGTCGGCTTGCAGCGCCTCGGCCACCCAACGAAGCGGCACCATGACGCGGCCGTTCTTCAACGACGGCGGCACGTCCGCGCGAACGACTTGCCCATTCACCTCGAGCGCGATCGGGCTGGCGGCGAACGTCTCGTTCGGGATCGCCGTCCCGAACAATCCTGCACAAAGCATCCATGCCATCCAACGACGCGGCGCGTTCAACACGTAACACCTCCTGACTATTAGACTCTAGAAAAGTAAATAAGTTGCAATTCGGCACTCCGGTCCTGATTCCCTCTGCTCCGGCATGGAGGTTACACGGAATCGACTTCTGAATAGAGGGAATTACTTCGGAAAGAGCTCACGGCAGCGTATCCTCGGGGCCGACTTCTAAACAAAAGGAGCCACGGCAGCGTACTCTCCGGGCAAGCTTCTGATCAGAAGGAATCACGTCGGAAAGGACACGGCAACACTCCCCTTGCGACCCTCATTGATTCGGCGCGGGCGCGGTGGACGCGCGGACGACGAGCTCCGTCGGCAGTACAAGCTTGCTCCGCGGCAGCGCGCGATTCCGCATGCGAGCCAGCGCAAGGCTCGCGGCCTCCCGCCCGATCCGCTCTTCCTGTTGCACGATGCACGTCGGCGGAACGGCGGACAAGTCCGAATACTCGTAATCGTCGAAGCATACGACGGAGAGATCCTTCGGCACGCGCCGGCCGAGTCGTCGCGCGGCGGCGATAAAGCGAAGGCCGATGACGTAATGCGTCGCGAACACCGCCGTCGTCTCGGGCCGTTCCCGGAGGAACGCGAGCACGGTGTCTTCGTTCGTGTCGAACAGCATGTTCCCCCGATCCGGCAGCACGCCGCGTTCGGACAGCGCCTCCTCGTACCCCGCGAGCCGATCCTCCAAGCTGGTCGTCCCCTCCGGCCGCGTCGACGCGAACGCGATGCGCCGGTGTCCGAGCTCCAACAGATGCTCCACCGCTTGACGCGCCCCGTCCCGGTGGTCGGAGCAGACGCAGTTCGTCTCTACGCCTTTCAAATACCGATCGATGACGACGATGGGGAAGCCTTCCAACGTGAGGCGCAAAATTTCCTCGTTATAGCCCTCCCCGTTCGCGGGATACACGATGATGCCGCCGACGCCGAGCCGGATCGCTTCCGCCAACAGGAGTCTTTCCCGCTCCGGCGAATCGTGGGCGCTGCATAGCAGCACCCGGCAGCCGGCCTCGTCGAGAACGGCTTCGACGCCCTTCAGCAGATTGCTTGTGAACCGATTATCGACCCGCGGCAAAATCAAAGCGACAAGTCCGTTCCGATCGGCAGCCGGCGTCGGGGAGGCGTACAGCACCGGCTTCCCGCTTCCGGGGGAAGCCGAGACGAAGCTGCCTTTGCCTTGCATCCGATAGGCGATGCCTTCCTCCACGAGCTTCTCCATCGCTTTTTTGCTCGTGATGCGGCTGACGCCGAAGCGGGCCGCGAGTTCGTTTTCCGACGGGAGACGGTCCCCCGCCTTCCATTCCCCGGCTTGGATGCCGTCGAGGATATAATCGTGGATTTGCGCATACATCGGCTCGTCCCGCCGCGACTTCGTCATCTTGGTATCCCTCCTGTCAAACTATATATCAAGTATACAAGTAGTGCGGAAAATCATGCAACGGAAAATTTCGATTTACAGCCTACTTCCCGCGTATTATGATGTCTTCAAGGGATTTGAACAACCCCAAACTTGTATACTTGATATATAAGGAGGATACCCATGGAGAAGCAAATTCATGTCATTTCGCATACGCACTGGGACCGGGAATGGTACATGCCGTTCGAGAAGCACCGCTTGAAGCTCGTTCGATTGATGGATTCGTTGTTGGAGCTGCTGGACCGCGACTCGGAGTTCAAGAGCTTCCACCTGGACGGGCAGACGATCGTCCTCGAAGACTATCTGCAAGTTCGCCCGGATCGGCGGGAAAAAGTAGAGGCCTACGTTCGGGAAGGCCGCCTCTTGAACGGTCCTTGGTACATTTTGCAGGACGAATTTCTGACGAGCGGGGAAGCGAACCTGCGCAATCTCCAGATCGGGCATCGCGACGCCGCCCGGATCGGCCCCGTCGCGAAGATCGGCTACTTCCCGGATTCCTTCGGGAATATGGGCCAAGCGCCGCAGATACTCCGCCAAGCGGGCATCGACAACGCGGTGTTCGGCCGCGGCGTGAAGCCGACCGGCGCCAACAACGTCGTCTCGGACGGCGAGTTCGAGTCGCCCTATTCGGAGATGTTCTGGCAGTCGCCCGACGGATCCCGCGTGCTTGGCATTCTGTTCGCGAACTGGTACCACAACGGGATGGAAATTCCGACGGAACCCGATGCCGCTAAGGCGTACTGGGAGAAGCGCCTCGCTAGCGTCGAGCGGTATGCGTCCACGCCGCATCTGCTGTTCATGAACGGCTGCGACCATCAGCCCGTGCAGAAGGACGTGGCGGAGGCGCTGCGGACGGCGCGGGACCTTTACCCGAACCTGTCGTTCCTCCATTCTAACTTCCCGGACTACGTTCGGGCCGTGCGGGAGTCGGTTCGCCCCGAGGCGCTGTCCGTCGTTCGCGGCGAGCTGCGCAGCCAGCGGACGGACGGGTGGGGCACGCTCGTTAATACGGCGTCGGCCCGCGTATATATCAAGCAGGCGAACCAAGCGAATCAGTCGTTGTTGGAGAAGGTCGCCGAACCGCTCGCGGCCGTCGCGTCCTCGCTCGGGCATCCGTACCCGCACGACGAATTGACGCATGCGTGGAAGCTGCTGATGCAAAATCACCCGCACGACAGCATCTGCGGCTGCAGCGTGGACGAGGTGCACCGGGAGATGATGACGCGCTTCGCGAAGAGCACGCACTTCGCGGAGGGGCTGATCGAGGAGTGCGCGGCGGCGGTCGTCGGCGCGATCGACACGTCGGGCTTCGCGGCGTTCGCCGGCGCGGCGCCGTTCGTCGCCCTGAATACGTCGGGCTACGAGCGAAGCGGCGTCGTCACCGTCGAGCTCGAGCTCGAGCGCCGGCCGCTGTACGAGCCGTCGCCCGCGGCGATCGCCGACGGATTGGCGTCCGTCCCCGTTGCGGGGCGCGTGGTCGACGCGGAAGGCCGCGAGGTATACGCCTCCGTCGAGGACCTCGGCGTCCGCTTCGGGTATGCGCTGCCGGACGATCGCTTCCGTCAGCCGTATATGGCGCGCGCCGTTCGCGTGACGCTGCTCGCGGAGCGCGTGCCGCCGCTCGGATTCCGGGCGTACGCGTGGGCTCCGGGCGAAGCCGCCGCGGCGGGGGCACCGTCGGTCGCGGAAGCGGCTTCGGACGAAGAGCGTTACGTATTGGAAAACGATGCTCTCTCGGTCGCCGTCGCGGCCGACGGCACCTACGACATGCTCGATAAGGCGACGGGCCGCGTCTATCGAGGGCTCGGCGTCTTCGAGAACGTCGGCGACATCGGCAACGAGTACGTGTTCAAGCAGCCGGACGGCGAAGCGCCGCTCACGACGAAGGGCGTCGCCGCCGAGCTGCGGTACGTCGAACGCTCGCCGCTGCGGACGGTCGTCGAGGTCGTGCATCGCTGGGCGATCCCGGCGCGCGCGGACGACACGCTCGCGGAGGAGCGTCGCAAGATGGTGAATTACGAGCATCGCAAGGCGCAGCGCGTCGCCGAAACCGTGCCGCTCGCGTTGACGACGCGCTTGACGCTCGAGACCGGGGCTCGGTCGCTCCAGGTGAGCGTCGCTTACGACAACCGGGCGACGGACCATCGACTGCGGCTCTTGTTCCCGAGCGACATCGACTCTCCCGTGCATTACGCGGATTCCGTCTTCGAGGTCGCGGAGCGGAGCACGACGCCCGCGCCGGAATGGCGGAACCCGAGCAACGCGCAGCATCAGCAGTCGTTCGTCGCCGTCGACGACGCGCATGCCGGACTCGCCGTCGCGAATCGCGGCTTGAACGAATACGAGGTGCTGCGGGACGGGCGCAACACGATGGCGGTAACGCTGCTGCGCGCCGTCGGCGAGCTGGGCGACTGGGGCGTATTCCCGACGCCGGAGGCGCAATGCCTCGGCCCGCAGACCGCGGAGCTGGCCGTCGTGCCGTACGCGGGCGCCGCCAAGCGATCCGACGCCGCGATCGAAGCGTCGCTGTTCCAGACGCCGTGGACGGTTCGTCAGACCGACGCGCACGCCGGCGCGATTCCCGCCGTCGGCTTCGGCGGCTGGCTGCGCTGGTCCGGCCCGTCGATGCTGCTGTCTTCGGTGAAAGTCAGCGAAGCATCGGGCGATTGGTTGGCGCGCTGGTACAACATGTCCGGCGAGCCGACGACGGTGCGCGTACGCGCGGACGGCGCGACGCGCTGGTACCGCAGCAACGTGCTGGAGGAGCGGCTCGAGTCGCTCGAAGCCGCGGCGGACGGCACGGTGACGATCGCGGTCGGACCGGCCGAGATCGTGACGCTCGGCTTTGCGCGGGCCTAGCACAATGGACGAAGGGCTGTCCCGAGCAGATACGCTGCTCGGGACAGCCCTTCGCGTTAAGTCGCCGACGTGCGCGGCGCGTTCCAAGCGGCGACGGTCATGCCGCTCAGTTCTCGGTCACGACCGGTCTCGAACGGGATCGTCCGCTCCTCGCCCGGAATCAGTCCGAAGTCGTTGTCGCTTAAATAACTGCCCCAATCTTCCGGGAAGCCCTCGATCGTCACGCGCACGGCGGGTACCGAGCCGGCGTTGCGGATGCGGATCGCGCCCGCGTTCCCGTCGCCGTCGCGCGCGATCGACCACGAGAGGCGCGCTTCGGGCAGCCGCCGCATCGGCGCGTCCGGCAGGTTTGCGTACAAGTCGAAGGCTTGGGCCGCTTGCTCGCCGGGGTATTCGTTTTCCGCGTTGCCCGTATGGGCTCGCTCGAACGCCTCCAGCGCCTCCGTCTTCGCCTGCGCGTTGAACCAATACCACTGGTCGGCGACGAGCGCCCCGTCCGCGCCGCGCAGCGCCACCGCCAGCAGGAACGGCCGGATGTCCGCGGCATCTTCCGGCAGTCTTACGGCGACATGTCCGACCTCGACGACGGCGTTCGGCGCGAGCGACAGTCCCTCGTACCGATCGCTCCACAGCTCGGTCAGGCCGCTGCCGTACAGCGTCGCCGTCACAACAGCGCCGACGAGCGCGGACGGCGTCTCGTTCGCCGCATGGACGCGCGCCTCGAACGTCTCCCCCGGCGTCCAGCCGTTCATCTTCCCGTAGGTCGCGAAGGCGGTACGCGGACGGCACGTCTGCAGCGCTCGATAATACGACAGCTTCGGCGTGCCGTAGTAGTCGATAATGCCCCAGGAATGCCCTGGGAACAAGTCGGTAAATTTGTAGTACCAGAACCCCGACTTCGTTCGGTTCGCCCCGGCGCGCTGAATGTCCGCCGTGAACCGCAGCGTCTCTCCCTGCGCGGTCTGCGAATAAGCGATATAGTCGTCCCAATCGCGGATCGGCCCGTAAGCGCCGTACCGCATCACCTTAATGACGTCCTTCAAGCTGAACTGATGGGAATGCGCCAGCAGCCCGCGGCTCTCCTCGGTCGGCGGCCACGACGCGAGCGCTTCCTCCGGCACGTAACGCAGGCAGCTCGACCGGTTCGGCATGCTCGGGATGCCGTATTCGCCGTACATGACCGAAGGCATCGCCAGCGTCGCCGCGTCCATCGGCTCGCCGAAATGGTAGACGTTCCAGTTGTGCACGCTGCCGCCCCACGGATCGGTCCGATGATACGGCCGCGACGGGTCGAGCCCGCGGCACCGGCGTCCGACGAGGAACAGTCCCTCGTCCGCGCCGCCGTGCGGCCCGTTCTCGTTCCCGCCGCCCCACATGACGAGCGACGGATGGTTGCGCAGCCGCTTCACCGACCGCGCGACCTGCCGATCGATCACCCCGAGATCGGTAAACGGCGAGTCGATCGGTCCCCAGCAGAGCGGGAACTCTTGGTACACCATGATTCCCTTCTCGTCGCACAGCCGATAGAAGGCGTCGCCTTCCACGAGACCTCCGCCCCAAGCGCGCAGCATCTGCACATGTCCGCGGCGCGCGAGCTCGAGCAGCCGCTCGTACAACGCTTCGTTCTGCTCGAGCATCGGATCGGGCCAGCACCAGTTCGCGCCCTTGACGAACAGCGGCACGCCGTTGACGACGAACTGCCAGCGGTAATCGGTCTCCGGCGCCGCGTCGGCGAACGGCCGCATCTCGATCGTGCGCACGCCGAAATCTACGGTCGCCGCGCCGACGGCATCGCCTCCGGCGCCGGTCGTCGACGCCAGCGTCAGGCGATACAACGCCTGCTCGCCGTAGCCGGACGGCCACCAGAGCGCCGGTTCCGGCAGCGACACCTCCGCGCGAAACTTGTTGCGGCCGTACGACGCCTCGACCTCGCAGCGGAAGCGCAGCGCCGTCGCATCGCCCGCCGTCGCGCCCTTGCGCCGAATGTCGCCTTCCACGACGACCGTCGCGCGTTCGGCGAGACGGCTGTCGAGCGTATATTCGATCGCGAGCGTCGCTTCGCCGTCGCCGATCGCCGTCGTTACGACGTACGGATCGACGACGGCAACGTCAGGCTCCGCCCGCACCCACACGTCTCTCCAGATGCCCATAGAGATCAAGTGACCGTAATGCCAGCCGAAGCCGGGGCTGCCCTTCAAGAGGCCGTTCCAGGTTTCCGGCGCCTGATCGATGCGCACGACGAGCTCGTTCGGTCCGTCGAAGCGGACCAAGCCGCTGATGTCCAAATCCGGCCCGCCGAACATGCCCTTATGGTGACCGAGCGACACCCCGTTGAAGAAGACGGTGCCGGAGTAGTCGATGCCGTCGAACCGGAGCGCGAGCCGCTTCCCCCGCCACGACGCCGGCGCGTCGAACGTCTTCGCGAACCACCAATCGCGCCGCTCGTCCCGGGTGCGCCGGAACCATACCGGCCGCTCCTTCGGCTCGCCGTGCTCCTCCAGCTCGTCGATCGTATTCGTATTCCAGTGCGGATCGCTCCGCAGCCCTAGTTCCACGAGCGCCTTCTGCACCGTCGTCGGCACCTGCACGACGTGCCAGCCGCTTCGATCGAAGCCGGGCGCGTACCAACGCTCGATCATGCCCGGACTGGCCTTCCCCCGCCGTCCGAACCAGCCCGTATGCGGCGCCGGATCGCCGGGGTCGGCCGGGTCGCAATCGATCATGCGCCACTCGCCGGAGAGGCATAGCTCCTCGGCTTCGCGCGTCGGCATCGCGCCGCTCGCCGGAAGGACCGCCGCCTCGCGGGCCGGAATCGCGCTCTCCGCTTCGATCAGCGCGTCCCCGTGCAACGAGGAGCGACGATAGGCTTCGTCCTGGACTTCGTCGAGATATCGCTTCCCGTCGATCGGACGGTAGTATTGGATCGCAGTTGACATGATGAGGCCTCATTTCTATGTAGAGTAAGAGGATTTCCTCCTATTATCGAATCAGGGGACGAAATAGTCAATCGTTTTCAATCGTATATTATTGTTTGTTATCACTTCCGCCTGCGCCGTCGGTACGGCTACGACACCCCGGAAGCGTTCGCCAAGGCGTTCCGCAAGCAGCCCGGCGTCTCGGCCAAATTTGGTTTGCGGTGAAAAAATAGTTCGGTCGCAGGGCGGCTGCTTGGCGCGGGGGCGGTTACGTCGACTTCCGAGTCCTTTCCGAAGTGATTCCATCTAGTCAGGGGGGGCGCCGCTCCTCTTGCGCTGGCTCCTTTCCGATGTGATTCCTTCAAGTCAGAAGCTCGTGACGACCGAGATGCGCGAATTGCGCCAATCTGAGCCAGGGGAATCGCCTCGCAAAGAGCGGCCGAACCCGATCCTGCCTGCCCGCTGTCCGTCAGTGATGCCGCGAAACGCAAAGTCGGCCTGTGAATGCTGCCGTTCCCGCTAGGGCGGACAGATTCACAGGCCGAATTCGTTTTCCGACTGGAAAAGGAGGTTATTTCGCGGCGGACGTCGCCTGCCGCTCCTTCAGCAGCAGCAGCATGCCGTACATGATCGTGGACGCGCACCAGCCGGTGTACACCGAATACATGCCGCCTTCGTCGATGTGGTTGTTCTGGTTCGCCCGGCCGTCCCACTGCCGCGTCACCGCGTTGTAGGAGCCTCTCCACGCGCCGTCCCACAGCGGCGATTCCCCGCTGCATTGGATCGAAGCGAGGAAGCCGGCCAACTTCTCCGCGGCCTGCAGGTACGCTTCGTCGCCCGCCGCTTTCCAAGCTTCGTACAGCGCCATGAGCGCGAAGCCTTGCGTATAGACCAAGTCGCACAGCTCTTCGTTGTTTTGCAGCGAGGCGTCCTTCGTCTGCGCATCGTTGTTGAGAATGCCGCCGTCCGCATGCTGCAAGCGAAGAAGATAGCCCCCCGCCTTCTCGAGCGCGGCCGCGAACTTCGCATCGCCGGTTTCCGCGTAAGCGATGCTGAAAGCGTACACCGCCTTCGCCGTCTCCGACGATAACGGACGCCAATCCTCCCCCTTCACCAGTTCGTACGTCGTGCGCATCCGGCCGTCCTCCAGCTGGAGCGTCAAGAAGTAATCGAACGCCTTGAGCGCGGCGGCGCGATACGCTTCGTTGCCGGTGATCGTCGACAGCTTCAGCAGCCCGGACGCCATCCAGCCGACGAAGTCCGGCCCTTGGTAGCAGGCCTGCGTCCTGCCGTCGTTCCGGTAGAAGTATCCTTCCGGCCGCTGAATCGACACCCAGTAATCCGCCAGCCGTACCGCGCTGTTCAGCAGCTTCTCGTCCGGCGCGAGCTCGTGCATATGCAGAAGGCCCAGCAGGATTCTGCCGTTGTCGTTCTGATATACGTAGTAGCCGGTTCGGGAATACCAATCGTGCCCGTCCACGAGATAAAACGGGAACGAGCCGTACCAAGCCGACATCGCGTCGTTGTTCTGCGCACGTCCGAGCCAGTTCTTGATGTTGTCGCTCAGCGCGTCGTATTTCGAGCTGCCCGCGACCTGCTTATACAGCGTCAGCACCCGGGCGATCTCCGTATTGCAGTCCGGCCTCACCCAGTTCACGCGAATGTTCTCGTCGATGCGGATCCGTTCGTATACGCCGTTATACCCGCCGTTGAACGTCAGCATCTGCCCTTCGATCCATGCCAAACACTTCTCCACGCTCGTCAACAACGATTCCTGTTGCATGCCGATACCCCTTCTTCCTTAGAAAATGGTTCGTTCGCCTTGCCACGCCTGCGCCGCCGCGCCGATGACGCCGGATCGATTGCCCGAGAGCGCCGGGACGATCCGTACATGCTTCCACATGACCGGCGACGTGCGCGGCTCGGTCGCCGCGACGATGGCCGGCAGCAGCGCGGGCGCATGCTCGACCACGCCGCCGCCGAGGACGATCGCCTCGGGGTTCAGCGCGTGGATGATGCCGGCCATCGCGCTGCCGAGCGCGCCGAGCACGATGTCCATCGTCTCCGTCGCCATGGCGTCCCCCGCCTGCCAAGCGGTCAGCAGCCCGGCCGCGGTCAGCTCCCACGCGGGCGCCGCCGCGCCGCCGCCGGAGGCGTACCGCTCGCGGACGAGACGCTCCATGCCCGACCCGGAGGCGTACAGCTCGATGCAGCCGTAGTTGCCGCAGCTGCAACGGGGGCCGTTGAAGTCGACGGACAGATGGCCGAGCTCGCCCGCGCCGCCGTAAGCGCCATGAACGAGCTTGCCTCCTTGCACGACGGCGCCTCCGATGCCGGTGCCCAGCGCGAGGCAGACGAAGTCGCGGACGTCCCGACCCGCGCCGTAATATCGCTCCGCGAGCGCCAGCACGTTCACGTCGTTGTCGACGTAGGCCGGCAGCGACGGAAACCGCTCTTCCACCCGTCGCTTGATCGGCGTATTCGTCCAGCCCGGGATCGTGTCGACCGCGAACGCGACGCTGCCGTCCGCGGCGCGAATTTGCCCGGCGCTTCCGATCCCGATGCCGGCGAGGCGAATCTCCGGCGCCTCCGCTTCGAGCTCGGCGAGCATCCGCTCGATGCCGGCGAGGAGCTCGCTCATGATGCCTTCGGACGCCCCGCCCGCCGGCGTCGGCCGCGTCCAATGGCGCAGCACGCGCCCCTCGCGGTCGACGACGCCGAACTTCAACGACGTCCCTCCGATATCCACGCCGATGGCCGCTTCCATGGTTCGTCCCCCTCTAATACAACTTATCCGCGACCGCTTGGGCGGTCTTCTTCATCGATCGAACCGCGCGCTCCTTGTGCGTCGCCGCGATCAGGCTCGTCAGCGCGTCGAGCGCGTGCAGCTGCGCGATCTTCGCGGGGAGACTGCCGCCTTGGAACGGCGACTCCTTCGCGGGGACGAGCAGGACGACGTCCGCGTATTGCGTGATCGGCGATCGCCCTTGACTCGTCAGACAGATCGTCGTCGCGCCGTTCTCCTTGGCCGTCCGCATCGGATCGACCAAATCCTTCGTGCTCCCCGACGTAGAGATGCCGAAGACGACGTCCCCTTCGTTCGCCAGCGTCGCCGACATCGCGATGATGTGGCCGTCTCGCTGCACGTCCGCGACGAGGCCGATCCGCAGGAAGCTATAATACGCATCCATCGCCGTCATACCCGAGGAGCCCACGCCGAACACGTGAATGCGCCTGCCGGAGGCGAGCGCCCGCGCGGCGGCCTCCAGAGCGGGAGCGGCGACGAGCGCGCCGGCGTTCTCGATCATCCGCGCGTTCCGCGACGTCAGCTTCTGCAGCACCGCGACCGCGTCGTCCCCTTCTTGGACTTCGCCGCCGAATTGCTTCGGCTCGGCGACGACCTGCTGCGCGATCGCCAGCTTAAATTCGTGGTACCCGCCGAAGCCCAGCTTCCTGCAAAACCGGATGACGGACGTCTCGCCGACGCCGGCCTTCTCCGACAAGTCGGCGATCGTGTACAGCACCGCGTCCTCCGGGTTCGCCCGCACCGCGTCGGCCACCTTCTTCTCCGCCTTCGTCATCGACGCGTAGATGCTGTCGATCGACAGCAAGACGTTCTGCGGATTCGGCATCCTGCGTTTCACTCTTCGCCGCACCTCCGCCTTAGTCGTTCGATCGCGAAGCGCTTCGAGCGGCCGCCGCGACGAACCGCTTCGTGATTTCCTGCGGGCGCGTGATCGCCGTGCCGACGACGACCGCGTGCGCTCCCGCTTCCAGGCATGCCGCGCAGTCCTCCACCGTCCAGATCCGGCCCTCCGCCAGCACGGGCGTCCGCTTTAACGCCGCCAATCGGGCTACGAGCTCTACGTCCGGCCCTTCCAGCTTCGGGCTGTACGGCGTATACCCGGACATCGTCGTGGACACGAGCTCGACGCCGAGCTCCATCGCCTGCACGCCCTCCTCGAAGGTGGACACGTCCGCGAGAATGAGGACGTCCGGCAATTCCGCGCGGATGCGCGCGACGTACGCCGCGAGCGGGGCGCCGTCCGGCCGCGGCCGGCTCGTCGCGTCGATCGCGATCACGTCCGCGCCGGCCTCCGCGATCTCCCTCGCTTCTTGGATCGTCGGGGTAATGTACACGTCCGAGCCGGGATACTCCTTCTTATACAGTCCGATGACCGGCAGCGAGCAGCTTTCCTTAATCGCCCGGACGTCGACCGGCGTATTCGCCCGAATGGCGACCGCCCCGCCCGCCTCCGCCGCTCGGGCCATCGCGGCCATATGATGCGCGCCGAACAGCGGTTCGTCCGGGAGCGCCTGGCACGAGACCACGCAGCCTTGTCTTAAGCGTTCTAT
The DNA here is from genome assembly GCA_031181325.1 of Paenibacillus sp. GTDB lineage: Bacteria > Bacillota > Bacilli > Paenibacillales > YIM-B00363 > Paenibacillus_AE. The sequence continues at coordinate 50,897 of JAPSKX010000002.1, read as the reverse complement.
CAAACGGGTTTTCATCGTCTCGGTATCCACCTTTTCTTCCGATTCGCTTCCTTGTTTTAGAATAATCGGTTACGAGCAAAAATAAAAGAACTTTCTTTTATTTTTATTATATAAAATGGAGTTTACCTCCTTTTCGGTATCATCAGGCTCTCCCGCAAAAAAAATCGACCGGCGAACTTCGCCGGACGATCCTTCCTATGGTATGCATCGCGGGTTCGCGAAATCGGGAAAGTCCTGTTTCCCTATTGTCGCGCAGTACGGTTCCCCGATGTCCGCCTACACCCGATACCGTTGCTCCCGGCCCCGCTCGTCGACCCGATCGATCGTCGCGACCATCGACTTCAGGTCGACGAACAGCGTGCAGCGGGCGTCTCCCTTTTCCGAACTCAATCGCACCTCGTTCTTCGCCGCGTCCAACACGCGGAACTCCCCATCGAACGCCGGATCGTCGTTCCGGAATCGAATGAGCTTCAGCAGCCGCTGCACGACGTCCTTCCGCAGCGACGCCTCGATCTCGTCGATCGAGTAATTGTGCCGGTTCATGGCGCGGTTTTCGCCTGTCGCCTTCACGGCTTCGTAGTCGTTCTCCCCCGGACGAAGAAGCTGCTCGTGCCTAGCTTCTTGATCACGAAGCCGACGGCGTCCGGCCGAACGTCGTCCACACCGACACCTCCTCGCCCGTCGACTCGATCGCGAACGTCGAATACGGCTTGAAACAACATGTCTGCGCGCGACGACGGCTGGTTCTCGCGACGAAGGGGCCGACTCGGTTCGAGTCGGCCCCTTGACCGTTCCGTTATGCGGATAACCCCGCCGTCGCTTGCGCGGACAACGGGCGCCCCAGCTTCCCCGTCCAGATGCAGTACCCCATAATGACGTAGGACAACCCCCAGAAGAAGGCGAACCATTCCGTCCACGGCAGCGCCATCGACGCTAACATGCCGAGCAATCCGTACGCCGCCGCTCGCGGGAACACCTTCGCCCGCCACGTGAGAATCGCGAGCAGCAACGCGCCGCCGAGGACGCCGGCCGACGATACAAGCCCCGTTACGCTGCTCAGCAGGTTGTTCTCGTCCCCGAATTCGCCGTACACCAAGTACCCCCACAGCACGGCGGCGGTCAGCAGATTGCCCAGCGCGATCGCCGTTACGGTAACAGCGCCGAGGACTCCGGTCTCCTTCGACTGTACGAGGAAGAAGGCGAAGGTGACGAAGGACATCAAGATGCATGCCGTCAAGCCGCAGGCGAGCTCCGGTCCGCTGTTGAAGCCCCAGATCATGCTCGTCGGCGTCATGCCCATCCGCGAGACGCCCGCGGCGACGCAGCCGAGTCCCAACCATCGTACGATTCGTTCCCAATGCATGGTTCGCTCCACGCTCCCTTGTGTTTCGCTTTCCTCGGCTTCATCGTATCGCGTGCATCGTCACGGCCGCCAGAGCGTACTCGACCTGTTTCGTCCGGGAATCGCGTTAGGTCATCCCGGGACGATTCCCGGGTCCGGCGGGAAATACGCCGTTCCTTCCTATTCAGTCCTCGCGGGAGTTGGTACAATAGGTTCAGAAGCTACTTCCCCGTACGGAAAGGAATGCCGCATATGACCTTGCCCGACGCAGCGGCCGGAGGACGACTGCTCCGACGCCTCTCCTCTCCCGCCGTCCTGCTCTTCTGCCTTGCGGTCATGACGGCGTACCTCACTTTCATTCCCGATTATTTCGAGCGGCTCGCGTCCGATTGTCTCCTGCAAGGCTGCGGAGAAGGGATCGGCCCCGCTCCGCCGACGACCGAGAGCGCGCTGCGCGCCTACGGCTTGTCGGTCGGCGCCTATGCATTGTCCTTCGTCGCGATCGACGTCGGCTTTACGGCGACGTTCTTCGCGATCGCGCTCATCCTGTTGGCGCAAGCCCGGCGCGAACGGATGGCGCGGCTCGCCGCGGTCATGCTGACCTCGCTCGGCGCGACGTTCCCGTCGCTGCTGTACGTCGCAACGGCCGGACGCGGCGCCTTGCCGACCGCCGTCGCCGCGCTCGATGCGGTCGGATGGGTATCGCTCTTCGCATTCTTCACCCTGTTCCCCGACGGCCGCCTCGTCTCCCGATCGGCCGCCGCTCCCGTCGCGCTGTTCGCCGCCGTGAAGCTGGCGAAGCTCGGCTGGCCGGACTCCGCGCTGGATCATTCCGGGTGGCCGCTCGTCTGGCAGGTGACGGTGTTCCTCCTGCCGATCGCCTCGACGCTGTGGACGCAGGCGTACCGGTACCGTCATCGGTCCGCCCCGGAGCAGCGGCAGCAGTCGAAGTGGGTGCTGTACGGCATGGCCGTCGGCTTCGTCTCCTTCCTCGCGATCAGCCTGCTGTTCGCGTCCGAGCTGCTCGTGACGCCGATGTCGTACGTATATCTGAATGCAATGCTGCACTTGTTCCTGCTCGCCATCCCCGCGACGCTGGCGCTGGCGGTGCTTCGCAGACGGCTGTGGGACGTCGATCCCGTCGTCTATCGCACTGTCTTGTACGCCTCTTTGACCGTCTGCATCTTGGCGCTGTACAGCTTCTCGATCTACTACTTCGGGCGATGGTTTCGCGCCGAGGACGACTTCTTCCCCTCGCTGCTGTCGACCGCGATCGTTGCGATCGCGTTCGCTCCGCTTCGCGAGCGGCTGCAGCGGCTCGCGAAGCGGTTGCTGAAGGGGCGGCACGACGACCCGTACGGGACGCTCGCGGAGCTGAGGCGCTTGCTCGCTCGCCCGATGCCCCCGGAGGCGATGCTGGACACCGTGGCTTCGTTCGCGAGGACGTCGCTGCGCATCCCCTACGCCGCGATCGCGATCGAAGTCGGCGGGGCGGATCGGCTCGTCGCGGCGAGCGGGGCGCCGCCTTCGGGCGAGCCGCTCGCCTTCGATATTTTGCACGGCGGGAAGACGTCCGGGACCTTGTTGGCCGCGCCGCGGCCCGGGGAGCCGTTCACCGCGGAGGACCATCGGCTGCTAGACGTGCTGCTCGGCCATGCGGGACCGATCGTGGACAACTATTCGATGACGCGGGGCATGAAGCTGCTTGCGGAAGACCTGCAGCTCTCGAGAGAGAAACTCGTATTAGCGCGGGAGGAGGAGCGGCGGCACATCCGGCGCAACCTGCACGACGAGCTCGCGCCGCGCCTCGCGTCGTTGGGCCTGAACGCGACCGCCGCGGAGATGTACGTACGGCGCGACCCCGAGAAGGCCGCCGCGCTGCTTGCGGATCTGCGCCGCGTGATTCGCTCCACGGTGGAGGATATCCGCGCCCTCGTGCACGATATGCGCCCCGCCGCGCTGGAGGAGCTGGGACTCGTCGGCGCGCTGCGAGCGCGCATTCGCGAGCTCGGCGTTCCCGTCTACGGCGGCGAAGGCAGCCGCGTCGACGGCGGCGAAGGCAGCCGCGGCGAAGGCGAGGCGCCGGACGCACGCGCGGAGACAGCGCCGCGGCTGCGGATCGTGCTTGACGCGCCGGACGCGCTGCCGCCTCTCCCGGCCGCCGTCGAGGTCGCCGCCTACCGCATCGCGACCGAGGCGCTCGCCAACGTCGTGCGGCACGCCCGCGCGACGACGTGCTCCGTCCGGCTCGAGTGGAACGACCGCGGCCGGTTCGCGGTCGAGGTGACGGACGACGGCGTCGGCATCGACCGGCGGCCGGGCGCCGCGGGCCGGCTTCGCGGCGGCATCGGCATCGAATCGATGCGCGAACGCGCGGCGGAGCTCGGCGGACATTGCGCCGTAGTGCGGCGCCCCGGCGGAGGGACGATCGTATCCGCCGAATTGCCTGTGAACATGAAGGAAGGAAGCGTGAGCGCATCATGAATATCGTCATTGCAGACGATCATCCGTTATTTCGCAGCGGCGTACGCAATCTGCTCGAGGCGACGGAGGACTTGATCGTCGTCGGCGAAGCCGGCACCGGCGCCGAAGCGATCCGTCTCGCCGAGACGCTCCGGCCGGACGTGCTGCTGCTCGACCTGCGGCTGCCGGACTTCAACGGCATCGAGGTGACCGAGCGGCTGAAGGCGCGGCTGCCCGAGCTGCGCATTCTGATCTTGTCCATGCATAAGGACGACAAGTCGATATTCGCGGCGATGAAGGCCGGTGCGCGGGGATACATGCTGAAGGAAGCCGACGGCGCGGAGCTGCTGCAATCCATCCGCATGGTGGGCGGCGGCAGCGCCGTATTCGGGGCGGAGGTCGCGACGCGCCTCGCGGGCTTCTTCGAGGACAAACCGCCGGAGCCGTTCGCCGATCGGTTGACCGGGCGCGAGCGGGAGGTGCTGGGCTATATCGCCGACGGCGCCGGCAACGCGGAGATCGCCGCGCGGCTCCGCCTGAGCGCGAAGACGGTCGCCAACCATGTCGCGAACATCTTAAACAAGCTCCAGGTGTCGGATCGACACGAGGCGCGGCGGTTAGTCCGTTCCTATCGGTCCGACCGCGCGGACTAACGCAAGACGGACGCGGACGGCGAGAACGATTTATCGAGTATCTATTCCAAGCTGAACGTACGCAACCGAACCTCCGCGTCGAAGAAGACGTCGGATGAGAAGTTGATGTAGAATAACCCCATGCCGCGGCTATGGGTGCAACGGGGGCAGCGGCACCTCTATCTTATCGGCTGCAAGCGTGTAAAACTCCGGAATGCCAGGGTTTGCCGAGCTCGGGATCTCCTCGAAGGCGCGAATGAACAATCCCTCCGACGCGACCGCGGTAACGATCTCGCCGACGGTCCAACCCCGCACGAGCACTTGCCGCAGCCCTTCCCTCTCGCCCTCCGGCAACAGCTTCGCGAACGCGACGTCGCCTTCTCGTACCGAGTCGTCGAAATAATTCCCGTCAGGCTCCGTCACATTCGTCGTTCGCGCCCAAGCGCGAGCGAAGGGATGGAAATCCGTCAACAAATACCGGCCGCGCGGGCGCAGTCTGCGACGGACGACCGAGAAGATCGGGCTCAATTCCGCGAAATAATGCAATACGCCGAACTCCATCAGAACGAGATCGAATTCGCCCAAGGCGGCTTCGTCCGGGATGGTTACCGCGTCCGAGCATACATAGTCGAGCTTCACGCCCGCCGCGGCGGCGACTCGGGTCGCGTACCGCTTGTTTTCTTCGGAGATGTCCACGACCGTAACGTCGGCGCCGAGCAGCGCCAAGGCTATCGCCTTCCGACCATGGGAACCGAGCAGATTGAGCACCCGCTTGCCCGCGGGGTCCCCGATATACTTCGACCAATATCGCAATAGGTGCCCGCCCGTACGCTTCAGCTCCGCCGCCAGCTCCTCGGGTGTACCGTAAGCGCTCGCCCAAGCTTGATACGCCTTCGTTTCCCATGCCGCTTTATTCGCCCTTGCCAGCTTCTCTTGCAAATGCATTCCCCGACCTCCCTGGAATGGCCCTATGGACTGGTCCAATACAACTCGGCTCTTGAACTGCCCTCTTCGAAATAAACCCGCTTCTCGTTCACAGGAATTTCCCTCTCGGTCACGATCGGAACGGGGGAACCTAAGACCCAAAGCGTCAACCCGATCAATGCGGCGAAGAACGCGCCGACGATCAGACCGAACAGCCATTTCATAGGCTTCGGCGCCTGCTTTTTGTGCCAAGTCATCCGCATTCGCATCCGTCTCGAACCTCCTCGCTTTCATAGACGAACGGAACGTCCGATTCGTTCCGAACCGCGCGCAAAGCCTCAGGTTTCCCTGAGGCTCGGCAGAATCGCGGCTATTCCTGCGGTCTCGTCCCGGGCTCCATCCCGGTTTCCGAGGCTGTCATCAACGGCTTCACGGTCAAGTCGGACGCGACGCGAATTTGGCACGAGAGGCGAACGTTCTCTTCCGCGATCCCCTTCGCCGCCAGCAAGGCCGCTTCCGCCTCGCCGATCGGGCCCGCATCGCCCTCGAGCACCTCTACGCGGCATGTCGTGCACCTGGCGTTGCCGCCGCAACGGTGCAGGATATCCACGCCGTTGTCCTCGAGCGCAAGCACAAGCTTCTTTCCTTCTTCGACGGCGAAAGTCTCTTTCCCCGTCACAGTGATCATGGGCATGGTAACTCCTCCTTATCCTACCAGTATAACCTGAATCGCCGAAAAAGCAGAGCGAACCGTATCATCGGCCCGCCCTGCTTATCGGATTCCCGTCCTTCTTTACGTTCGTTCCGCAACCTCCACGACATAGGACGCCGTGAACACTTCGCCGCGGTGTTGGAATTGCCCCCAAATCTTATAGATCCCCGCCTGCGGGAACGTCGCCTCGAAGATCGCGTCCGGCCCGGTCCCTTGGTCGGCCTCGGCATGCACGTGCACGTACCGCTCGCCGTCCTCCGACAGCACGACGACGTGACCGATCGCGCCGAGGTACGGCTCCAGGTCCGCGATCGGCTCGCCGGACGCCTCGTCCGCGATCGAGAACGTCAGCGTCGCCGCCTCGTCCTCGACCAGTCCTTCCGCGGTCAACGCGACCCGCTTCCCGGCGGCCGCGTCGACCGGCGTCTCGCTGGGAAGAACCTCCGCAGCCGGCGCCGGCTCCCCCGCGACCTCGATCCACGTCAGCTTCGTCATCGCATCCCCGCCGGTCGGCTTGAAGTCCGCGATCAAGCGGTACTTCCCGCCCGCAGGGAAGACGTTCGCGACGTCGAAGGCGCCGCCCCCGACATGCTCCGGGTGAATATGCGCGAAGTACGACAGGTCTTCGCTCGCAACGATCAAGTGCAGCAGCTTCTCGTGATTGAGGTCGAACGCCTCGACGGGCGTCCCGTCCTTCTTCCGGATGTCGATTCGAATCCGGGATTCCTCGCCGGCGGCGCCTTCGACGCTCCACGATGCCTCGACCGCGTCCGCCATCAAGCGATCGCTCGTCTCGGCGACCGCCTCGGTTTCCCAAGATGCTTGCGACCCGGCGCAGCCGGTCAGCAGAACGGACAACGACGTGAGTAGGATCCATAGTTTATTCATAGCGCAATGCCTCGCTTAACGGAGTTTTCGCGGCTCTCGAAGCCGGCGTAAAGCTGGAGACCAAGCTGACGAGCAGCCCGAACAGGGCGACGATCCCTAGAATCGTCCACGATACGCCGAATCGGTACGTTAACGTATTGATTTCCAGGAAGGTCGACGTCATGTAAATCAGCAGCATCCCGAAGATACAACCGATGACGGTCGCGGCGAGTCCGATCCCGAACCCTTCCAGCATGACCATGCGGACGAGCTGACGGCGCGTCACGCCGACCGCCCGCATCATGCCGAGCTCTCGGATTCGCTCCATAATGTTCATCAGCATCGTGTTAGCGATGCCGATGCCCGAGATCAGAATCGCAAGAACGATCAGGAAGTTGACGACGCTGAATGAGCCGGTGTACGTCGCGCCGATGACCGACACCCAATCCTCCGGCCCGAACATCGATTCGATGCGGGAGCCGAGCCGGTCGAAGACGTTCTCCCGAAGCTGCAGCGGCGATACGCTCGCGTCTTTCAACACCAGCGCGTTCCTCTCGTACTTGAGGCCGAAGCTGTCTCGGAAATGCCCGTCGTTCATGAACGCGCCGTACCCGTTGTTCTTCATCGTCTCGACGACGGCGGCGACTGCGAACGAACGCGGTCCGTCCAGCGTATCGAGCGTGATCGACTCGCCGACGCGGCCGCCCCACACTTGGTAGGCCACTCGATCCAACGCGACCTCCTCCGGCCGCAGCCTGCCGATCACGGCGCTCTGCGCTTCGTCTCCGGCCGTGAACAGCGGGAAGCGGTCGATCCACGCCGCGCCGACGCCGTATACCGGAAGCATGCGCTTCTTGGCGTCCAGCGTCCAGATGGCGAGATGCAGCGGATACGTCTGCGCATCGGCGACGCCCTCCGTCGCTCGCAGCTCTTCCAAGTCGGTCGGCTCGACGTGATGCAGCATGATGTCGAGGTTCCCGCCGTAGGAAGCGTGGATGACCCGCTCGTACGACTGGATGATCGCCGAATTAAGCGAGCTCATCAGCAAGATCATCGCGATGCCGAGGCACAGGACGACGGACGTCATCGAGGTGCGGCCGAGGTTCCGCTCCAGATTGCGCGACGCGACGACGCCGCCGAAGCCGAACAGCGCGCGATAGATCGGCTTCAGCAGCGCCGCGAACCCCTTGAACAAGTACGGGAACACGAGCGCGACGCCGAGCAGCAGCGGCACGACCAGCAACAGATGCTTGACGAAGAAGGCGGCGGCGATCAGCGCGACGCCGAACGGCGCTTGCCAGCGAGGCAGCTTCGACTTCTCCGAACGGACCTCCTTCAACGCCGCGATGACGCTCACCTTGCCGGCTTTCCGAATCGGCGCCAAGGACGCGACGAACGGCACGAGAAGGCCGGCGGCGATCGACACGAGCAGTCCTTGCGCCAGCTCCATGCCGCTGTCTTCATGCACGCCGAAGATCATGAAGATGACGGATTTCAGGAGCAGCGCGAGCCCATACCCGATCAATACGCCTGCGGCCGTCCCGCCGGCGGACAACAGCATCACCTCGTACAACACGAACCTGCGCAGCTGTTCCGGCGTATACCCGATCGTCTTCAGCGCGGCGAATTCGTTCTTGCGCTCCCCAATACTGACATACAGACTATTGAAAATGACGAACGCGCTCAGCGCGATCCCGAGACATCCGGCGATGTACAGCGCCAGAAAGAACGTGTCCGCGTCCTTGAACTGCGCGTCGACGTCGAGAACGATCGGCTGCAGATAGACGCTCTCGTCCCGCTTGGCCAGCTCGTCGAGCCGCGCCTCGAGCAGCGATTCATCCGCGCCGGGCAGCGCCTTGATCTGCACGCTCTCGATCTCTCCCTCGCGGTCGAACCACTCCTGCACCTTGGCGAGCGGCACGGCCACCGTCCATGGGTGGTACTTCGCCATCGTCCAACTGGACGGACCCATCAGGTCGGCCGTGTACCGCACGATCGCGTCGATGCGAATGTCCTGGATGCCGACGTCGGTCTCGAGCGTGATGGGATCGCCTACTTCGGCGTTCCAGACGCCGGCCGTCCGGTCCGTAATGACGGCGCCGCCGCCGGTCAACGAGCCTTCGACGACCTTATACCCCGTCAGCGGCGTATCGAGCGCGCTGTAGCCTTTGAGATCGACGCGCTTTTGGATCGCGGCGACGGCGTCGTTGTCGAGAACGAGATTCGCGGCCTGCATCATCGTCGCGACCGCCGCCGCGCCTTCGATATGCTCGACGTCGTGCAGCACGTCTTGCGAGATGTACGGCTCGGTCCCGTTGAGGGTGTAATCCGCTTTGCCGAACGCCGCCTTCAAGTACAGCGGGAACGCCTTCTTCGCGGTGTCGACCGAAGCGATGACGCCGAACGTCGATGCGACGCCGATGACGATCGAGACGACCGTCAGCAGCGTGCGGAGCTTGCGGCGCATCAGGTTGCGCCATGCGATCTGCCACAAGTTCATCGCCGACCCGCCCCTTCCGAGGCCGGTCCGTCTTCGACGATCGCGCCGTCCCGAAGCGTTATGATCCGGTCCGCCGTCCCCGCCGCGTGCCGGTCGTGCGTCACCATCACGATCGTGATGCCTTCTTCTCGGTTCAGCCGCGACAGCAGCTTGAGGATGTCCTCGCCGTTCCGCCGATCGAGGTTGCCCGTCGGCTCGTCCGCGAGAATGAGCGCCGGCTTCATGGCGAGCGCTCTCGCGATGGCGACGCGCTGCTGCTGCCCGCCGCTCAGCTGGGCCGGGAAGCTCGACGCCTTCCCTTCCAGGTTGACCTCCCGGATCAGCCGAGCGACGGTCCGGTCGATGTCCGCCTTCGGCATCCGGTTCGCGGCGAGCGCGAGAGATATGTTTTCCGCGACCGTCATCATCGGAAGCAGCTGGTAATTCTGGAACACGAAGCCGACCTTCGAGCGGCGGAACAGCGTCCGCTCCTTCTCGTCCAGCCGTTCCAGCCGGGTTCCGTCGATCGCGACGGAGCCGGTCGTCGGCAGGTCGAGCCCGCCGAGAATTTGCAGCAGCGTACTCTTCCCCGATCCGCTCGGTCCCATCATGGCGACGAACTCCCCTTGGCGAATCGTAACGTCCGCGTTCCGCAGCGCCGCGAAGTCGCCGGCCTCGAGCGCGAACACCTTGGATACTTTCTCTACTTGAATCATGGCTTCGTCTTCCTCCTCGTTTCTCGTCTGAACCCATCATAAACCGGGAGGAGACGGCCGAACGCGCAAACGATGCGCCCCGACGCGCAAACGGCGGAGTCCGCCGCGCAATATTTTGCGGTCGACCCGCAATAACGCACGCTCGCGCGAACCTGCTCGCCGTCGTTAAAACGTAATGATCACATTCCCTCGCTTCCGTTCGGTTTCTACATATTCATGAGCGTCCGGCAGCCGTTCCAACGGATACCGACGGTCGATGACGGCGTTCAGCGTCCCGTTGCTTGCGAGCTCCAGAAGGAACGATAAATTCGCTTTGGTTTGCATCAGGCCGGCCGTCGCGAATACGGCCCGCCGGCCTGGAAACAGGGAAGTCCACATCATCTGGAGCGCGACAGTCAGCTTGAGCGCGGTAGTCAGATACATCCCCTTGGCCGTGAGTACGCGTCTGCATGCCGAGAAGGAACGCTTGCCTACGGCGTCGAACACGACGTCATAGCTCTTGTCCGCCTTCGCGAAGTCCTCCCGGGTGTAGTCGATCACGTAGTCCGCCCCCGCTCGTCTGACCATCGCTTCGTTCGCGGCGGAGCACACGCCGGTCACTTCGGCGCCGTAATATTTGGCTAGTTGCACCGCATAGATGCCGACCGCCCCCGAAGCGCCGTAAATCAGCGCTTTCTGCCCCTTCCGCAGCTTCGCCATGTCTCTTAGGAACGTTAACGCGGTGGCGCCTCCGTCGCAGACGCCGACGGCTTCCTCGTAGGAGATCCCGTCGGGTATGATTGCAAGGGGGCTCTCCTCGGAAAGACACTTATATTCGGCGAAAGCGCCGAAATTCCGAGCGCTCATCGCCAACACGCGATCTCCCGCTTTGACATTCTTCACCTCTTTGCCGACCGCTTCGACCTCTCCGGCGAATTCGGTTCCTCCGATCGGGAATTTCGGTTTGGACCAGCCGTACAACAACTTAATCATTTTCGGATCGCCCTTGCGGAACGCGCAGTCCGACGGACCCACTGCGGCGGCTTGGACCCGGATCAGCACTTCCTTGTTTCCCGGCGACGGCTTCGCGACTTCTTGCGGGACGATCACTTCCGGCGAACCGTACGAAACTTGCATCATGGCTTTCATGGGGTTCCTCCTCCGCTTATACAATAAGTGCATTGTAACGAGGAGGCGGCACTCGCGCATTGACGTTCGTCAAGCCATCGCGACTTATCGTTCGCTTCACACAAAAAACGCGAATGGACGGCAGCCCATTCGCGTTCGCGCGACCTTAATATTCTCCTTTAATGACGAAGAACGAGCCTCGAATCGTGCCGGCCAGCTTAGACTTCTGTCTGGCGAACTTAAACTTCCCTAACTCCGCGGGTACTTCCATCCCCTCGGATAGCTTAAAGCCGACCGCCCGCTTCTTCGGGTCATCGACCGTATACATGACGTTCACGCCCAGGCCGTCTTCGTAGAAGACGAACGCCCAATCGATATTTTCCACTTGGAAACGCGACGTCTCGAGCGGCTTGGCCGCGAACACGATCCCCCGTTCTTCCTTCAAAATACGGTTTACGTACTCCAGGGTGTCCCGGCTTTCGGCGGCGGGGACGACCGTAAATTCATGCTTGTATTTATTCATGAAGTACCGAGCCTCGTTCGCGCGCAGTCCGGCGAGCGCATTCGCTACCGGCGAAGAGGCTACCCCGTCCGTAGACACGTTCTTATAATCAACGACTGTAGACATGCAAGTCCCTCCTTCGATTTCGCTTTACTTCTGAACGACGGGAATCCACCCTTAGGAAATTGAATTACTCTGGATTCTCCCGGGATCGTCGCTTCCGACATGACGCCGGCGTAGTGCATCATCTTGTGGTTTACCGCTTCGTTCACGGCGAAGACGTAGTCGTTCGCGGCGATAGCCTTCAGCGCGTCCAGCGTTCCGTCCGCTTTCACCGTCTGCCAGAAGCTCTCTTTTTCCTTGTTGATGCCGGCGTAGTCGGTGTAATCGCTCTTCAGCTCCGTCCCGATGCCGAACACGATAAAAGCTGTCTTTTTCCTCAAGGGTGTAGTTCGTCATTTCCGCAGTCATCCTCTACTAAGTAATGATCAACGATTTGCTTCATCGCTTGATAGGTTTATAATCTCCTGTAATCATGTCAGAACATGATACGGTTTCGGAGGCCCCATGAAAAAGGTTGAACGCATAAACACCATCATGCGGTACATCAACAACCGCGCCCGCTTCACCGTCACGGAAATCATGCGGGAATTTAACATCTCCCGTTCCACGGCGATTCGGGATATTCGAGAAATCGAAGCGATGGGGATGCCGCTCGTCGCCGAGGTCGGGAGGGACGGCGGGTATTTCGTCATGAACAACTCCGTCCTGCCTACCGTCCGATTTACCGATAACGAGATCAAGGCGCTGTTCAGAACTATTGGAGCGGCTGGCAACCCGCCGAATCCCCGCAGACCTCCCCCGCGCTACGGGTACAAGTCCTCCGTCGGCAGGATGCCCAGCTGCTTCGCCTTCTTAATGACTTCTACGCGGGAGTTCACCTGCAGCTTCTGAAACAGCTCCGTCAAGCCGTACTCGAGCGAACGCTGGCTGATCATGAGCGTCTTCGAGATGTCCTTGTTGCTCTTGCCCTTCGCCAGCTCCCGGAGCAGCTTATCCTCCTCTTGCGTAATCGTCGTCCCCTCGCGCCCCGGCTCGCCGGACACGACGATCTCCCGCCGGCGCAGCTGCCTCAGCAGCGACATCGGCACGATCGCCTCCTTCCGCGCGGCGCAGCGAATCGCTTGGATCAATTGCTCGCGCGTCGACGTCTTCGCGATGAAGCCGGACACGCCCGACTCCATCAACAGATTGAAGTGCGGCGCGATCTCGAAGCCGGAGTAGATCAAGACGACGGCATCCGGCACGTACTCGAGCAGCTTGCGCGTTAGATCGGCTCCGTTCATGTTCGGCATATATAAATCCAGCAGGATGACGTCGAATTTCTTCAACCGGACGAGGTCGGGAACGAGATACACGTCCGTCTCGATCGTCACGTTCATGCCCGGCTCGGATTCGATCAGCATCTTGGTGCCTTCGACGACCGACCGATGGTCGTCCACCAGTAAGATTTCCATTGAACCCCTCTCCTTACCTCGGTTATAGCTTCGGGAACCGGATCTCGACATGGAAGCCCTGTCCCGGCGCGGAGCGGAAGGCGGCCCGGCCTTCAAGACTGAGCACCCGCTTCTCGATGCCTGCGAGGCCCATATGCCGGAACGAATCCTCGTACGCCGACCATTCCATGCCTACGCCGTCGTCCGAATACGCGAAGGCCAGTCCGTCCTCCTCGTCCCGAAGCGCGATCGCGACCTTCGTCGCTTTCGAGTGTTTATTCGCGTTGTTCAAGAGCTCCTGCACGATGCGATAGACGCCTAGGAGCTGCTCTTCGTTCAGGCTCTCCGCCGTCGCTTCGGCGGAGAACTCGATTTCGTAATTCGCAAACATGCGCGTGTATTCGAAGAGACTCTTCAGCGATTCGACCAGACCCATTTTCAATAGGAAAGGAGGTCTCAACTCGTTGCAAGTAATCCGAATCTGGTGAATGGCGTCGAGCAGCCCCTCCTCGATGCGCATCAGCGCCTCCGCGGCATCGGGGTCGAAGCGCCGCTGCGAGCGCAGCGACTCCAGCTTGCGGTACCAGATGATGAGATCCTGCAGCACCGCGTCGTGCAGATCGCTGGACAGCGTGGCGCGTTCCTTCTCCGACAGCTTGAACAGCAGCCGCAGCATCCAGCGCGGAGTCTCGTTCTTCGAAACCAACTCTTCCATGCGCTTCATCAAATCTTCGATCAGGTGCAGATTATCGTATAGTATCGTAACGTGACGGACGACCGTCTCCAGCCATTCCCGCTCGATCGGCAGCAGCTTGCGCGGGAGGCCGAGGCGGAGGTACGCCGGATGCCGCTTCTCCCCGATGCGGATCCGGACGTCCGCCGTCGGCAGGCGCGGCTCCTCCCCTTTCGGCACCTCTTCGATCGCCGCGTCCTCCGCTTGCAGCACGTCCCGAACCTCGTTCAGCAACCGCCGCTCCAAGTCGGACACCTTCATGACGTTCGCGAGATCGTTGGAAAACCGGTTCAGGCTTTGCTGCAGCGCCTTGTATCGCCGCTCGCTGTCGATCAGCTCCCGCTCTTCCTCTTTCCGCTTCGTGATGTCCTTCACGATGCCGTGGATGCCCGTAAGTGCTTGCTCCAGGAAGATCGGGACGAACGTAATGTGGACGATGCGTTGTCGTCCGTCCTTCGTCGGCGCAAGGCGGCATTCGAGATCTCGCGGCCGCCCCTCCCGCTGCACGCGCAGCAGCGACTCGTGCACGTCCCCGTGGTCCTCGTCGCCGACGACGCCGAGGAAGCAGCGGCCGGCAAGACGCGCCTTCTCGACGCCGGTGATCGCCTCGAACGCCGGATTGGCGTTGACGATGAAGTACCCCGAGAGCTCAATGGAGAAGACGCCGTCCAAGTTGTTCTCGAACAGCGACTTATAGCGCTGCCGGCTCTCTTCGAGCGCCAGCTCGGAGCGCTTCTGCTCCGTAATATCCACGACGATGCTGTCGAGCCGCGTCGTCTCGCCGTGCCGGTCGAGCACCGGCTGCACGATCATTCTCGCCCAGCGCGTCTCGCCCTCCACGTGGATGAACCGGATCGGAATGTCAATCGGAATGCCCTTGTCCAGCTTCGGCTTCAGCTCGCGCATCATCCGCTCGTTGTCGTCGGGGTGAATGTGGTCGTGCATCCGCATCGGGCGCGGCATGACTTCTTCCCGAGGCAGGCCGCTCAGCTTCTCCATGCTCTTCGACATGAACGTGTGCCGCGTAAAGTCTCGGTCTGTGGACCAGATGCCGGCGCCCACGTTTTCCAATATATTTTCCAGCAGGCGCTCGGCTTCCTTCCGTTCCGTCATATCCCGTACGACCGCGACGACGTACTGGACCTCGCCGTCGCCGTCCAGCACCGGCTTCACGCGCGCTTCCGCATGGATCGTGTGACCGTCGACGCGCACGACGCGATACTCCGTCTGCGCTTCCGCCTTCGACGCCAGCACGTTGCGGAAGACGTCGTTCACCTGTTCGCGGTCTTCCTTGTGAATAACGTCGAACGCGCCGATCCCCTCGTACTGTTCGAGGCGGTAACCGGTGAAGCTCGCGAACGACGGCGATACGTACCGCACGACGGCGTCGCGGTCGACGAGCACGATTGTATCCGACGTATGCTCCGCGACGATGCGGTGCCATACCGCCGCCCGGTCCTCCGAAGCCGCCCGCGAATACACCGTATACGCGATCGTCCGCCCGTCCTCCGATCGTACGGGGACGCGCTCGCCGTACGCGGCGCGCGCCTTGCCCGGCTGCGCAAGCCGCTCGTACGCCGGGTTCCCCCAGAGTACGCGTCCTTCTACGTCCTCAATATATACCGGCTCCGGCTGATGCGTCAGCAGCAGCCTGGCGCTTCTCGTCACGTCCTCGTACATAGTCGACATGGTCGAATCCCCTCGTCCTCTTTCTGCGATTTGCGATAGGCTCATTATAAAACAAAATGCGGCCGCCCACCGCGCAAACATTCGGGGGTCGACCGCAATTTGTGATCCGCCTGCGGAGCGACGTCAAGGCGCCTACTTCGCGGGGGAGGATTCCGAAGGACGAGCGGCCTCGGGGCGAGGTCGGAACGGCCGGCGGCGTTCGTGCGTCGAAGGGCCGTCGCCGGGAACCTCCGCGGATTGTTGCTCCGCGTAGAGCGCGCGGTAATAGCCGCCGGCTTCCATCAATGCGTCATGGCTTCCGCTCTCGACGATCCGGCCGCCTCTCAGGACGAAGATCGTATCTGCGTGCAGCACCGTAGAGAGCCGATGCGCGATCATAATGACGGTCGCGTCGCGGCCGATGCGCCGGATCGACCGCAGCACGAGCTTCTCGCTTTCGTTGTCCAGCGCGCTCGTCGCCTCGTCCAACAGAAGGATCGGAGCCTGCTTCAGAAACACGCGCGCCAGCGCGATCCGTTGTCTCTGTCCGCCGGACAGCTTCACGCCTCTCTCGCCGATCTCGGTATCGTATCCGTCCGGCAGCGAGCTGATAAATTCGTGCGCATGCGCCTTCTTGGCCGCCGCGACCACTTCTTCGTCGCTCGCATCGAGCTTCCCGATTCGGATATTGTCCCCGATCGAAGCGCTGTAGAGGAAGCTGTCCTGCGTCGCGACGCCCGTCAGCTTTCGCAGATCCGATAACGCCAGATCCTTCACGTTCCTGCCGTCGACCAGCACTTCGCCGCGGTCCGCGTCGTACATCCGAGTCAACAGATGGAGAATCGTACTCTTGCCTCCCCCGCTCTCCCCGACGAACGCGTAAGTCTTCCCTTTCTGTAAAGTGAACGATAAGCCGGCGATAATCTCTCGTCCGGTCCGATATCCGAACGAGACGTCGCGGAATACGACTCGGTCCTTGAACTCCCGCAGGGCATGCGGGGAATCCTTCTCCCGGATCGCCGCTTCCTGCTCCAGGAATCCGAACACTCTCTCCATGGCGACGCGCCCCTCCGCAATGGCGGGGAACGCCCCGACGAGGGCGGACACGGGGCTGCGCATCCGATCGACGTACGCGAAGAAGGCCGTCAGGGCGCCGAGCGTCAGCGAACCGTCGAGGATAAGCAGGCTGCCGAACATCACGACGAGGATCGGCGTCGCGTCGCTCAGGACGTTCACGACCGCCAGCGACGCAGCGTTCACGCGCGCCTGCCGATCCGTCGCTTGTTCGTACCGGGCGAGGTGCCGGTCCAACTCTTCTCGATCCTTGCGCTCCGCCGAGAACAGCTTTGCTAGGAAGGCGCCTTGAATCTTCTCGAAGATGAACCCGCTCAAGACGGACCGCCCCCTCATCATCTCCTGCGTCGCGAGCTTGAGCCGCTTGGAAAATAGATGCGCCAAGGCGAATTGCGCGCCGACGAGCGCGACGGCCAGCAGCGTCAGCTTCGCGTGCATCGTCAGCATCATGCCGACGACGAAGGCCAGCACGGTCAGCTCGATCCACAGGTTCGAATACAACGCGGTCATATACCCTCGCAGTTTCTCGACATCGTCGAGAAGCCGCGTGCCGATCTCGCCGCTCTTATGGTCCGCGAAATACTTCGCGTCGAGCGTATGCACCTTGCGGAACGCGTCCGCCCGCAGCGCCTTGACGATGTTGTTGTTCGCCTTATGCAGGAAGTACTGCCTCACATATTCCATCGGCCCCCGCACGAGGAAGAACGCGGCGAGCACGGCCGCCCCGATGACGAACAGCTGCCGCAGCCGATCCGCATCCGTCAACGCCTCGTTCGGCAACAGCTCGTCGAACAAATATTTCATAACGAGCGGCACGGCCAGCGGGATGAGGAAACGAAAGAGACTGCCGATAAAACTTACAATGTAGAGGCTCCGTTGCTTTCGCACATACGGCTTAAATCGTTGAAATGCGCCCATCGGTTACGCTCCTTACGAACGAATTCGGTAAGGAGATCATAACGCGGCGGCTATTCCAGCAACGCGCAAACAACGGGCTTTCACCCGCAAACGCTTGCGTCCTTCGCGCAAAAAAGTCGTCTCGGTCCGAACGCTCCCGTTATTCGCCCCACCGAACCTCGAACTTCGAGTCGCCCGCGTCGACTTGAGTCATAACCGGCTGTCGCTCCCCCCGCACCTCCGAATGCTCGGTCACGACGCTGAACGGGAGCCCCAATATACGCAGAGCGACGATCGCGCAGCAGACGAGGGTCAAGCCGATGATCGCCGCTTGCAGCCATCGAGTCGACTTCGACCTCGGCTTCTTGCGCCAAGTCATGCTTCTTCTCATCTCTTCACGAAGCCTCCTCTTTCAGAAATAAACCGGTTCAAGAACGGCGTGCGACTTCCACTCCTCCGGCAACAGCCGCTGGTAGTGCGGGCGTAGAAAACGATCGTCCACGAGCAGAAGCACGCCTCGATCCTCTTCCGTTCGGATCAGCCGTCCCCCGGCCTGCAGCACCTTCGTCATGCCGGGGTATACGTATGCGAAGTCGAAGCCGTTCCGGCCGGTCCGATCGAAGTAGGACTTAATCGCATCCCGCTCCAAGCCCATCTGCGGCAAGCCGACGCCGACGATCGCGACGCCCGTAAGCCGTTCGCCGACGAGATCGACGCCTTCGGAGAAGATGCCGCCCATGACGGCGAAAGCGACCGTGCTCCGCTCGCCTCCCGCTTGGAACGCCGCGAGGAACGATTCGCGTTCCTCCTCGCTCATGCCGCTTCGCTGCACAAGGATGCGAGCTTCGATAGGCCCGTCTGCCTCGAACGCTTCCAAGACGCCTAACAGATAGTCGTAGGACGGGAAGAACACGAGCGCATTGCCGCGCAGCGCCTCGATCATGCGACGGATCGCCGCGGCGATCGGCGCCTTGGTTCGCTCTCGATCCCGAAAGCGGGTCGATACGGGCAGCACCTGTACCTCCAACTGCTCCCGAAGGAACGGGGACGGAACCGCCAACGCATAGTCCTCTTCCTCCCCGCCCAACGTCTCCCGGTAGTACGAGAGCGGCGAGAGCGTCGCGGAGAAGTACACCTGCGCGCGGTACCCCTTGCCCATGCCGCGAAGAGAAGCGGAGGGGTCCAGGCAAAACAGCTTCATCCGAACATCCGTCTTCTCCGCTTCCGCATAAGTGATGTAAGCTTCGCTGTACCGTTCGAGGACGCGCAGGAAGCTTACCGCCGCGAAGTACGTATCCAGCATCAGCGTCGGCTCCTCTTCGCCGCCGGGACGACCGCTCGCAAGCGCGCGTTCCGCCTCGTCGCGGAAGCGTTCCACGAGCGGGGGCAGCTCCTCCGGATACCGCTCGGTCACGATTCTTCGCCGCTCCCCCGCGGCCTTCCGATACGCGAGGAAGAAGTCGTTGACCGTCTTCGCAGCGGCTCCGACGCCGTCCTTCTTGTGCAGCCGGTACAGCTGCAAGAACGACGCCTTCGCGAGCTCGGCGGAAAACATCTCCCTTCCGCGGTCGACGAGATTGTGAGCCTCGTCCACCAGCAACGCGGTCCGGCGCTTCGCTTCTTCCGGCACGCGCTTGAAGGCGATCCGCGGGTCGTAGATGTAGTTGTAATCGCAGACGACCGCGTCGGCCGTATACGCGGCGTCGAGCGAAAACTCGAACGGACAGACCCGGTGCTTGCGGGCGTACGTCTCGAATACGTCCCGCGTCAGTCTCGTCTCGTTCGACAGCAGGTCGAGCATCGCCTCGTTAATGCGGTCGTAGTAGCCGTCGGCGTATTCGCAATGCTCCTTCCGGCAGCGTGGCTGCTCTTGGAAGCAAATCTTCTCCTTCGCCGTCAGCGTCGCCGAACGGAGCGTCAGCCCGTTCGCTTCCATCCGCGCCAGCGCTTCCTCCGCAGCCGACCGGGTCGTCGTTCTGGCCGTGAGGTACAACACGCGATCCAATTCCCCTTCCCCGATCGCCTTCACGGCGGGGAACAGCGTCGAGATCGTCTTGCCCGTACCGGTCGGCGCCTTCGCGAACAGCCGCTTCCGATCGACGATCGACTTATAGACGGCTCCGGCCAGCTTACGCTGCCCCTGCCGATAAGATGCATACGGGAACGTCAACGCCTTACAGCTGCGATCGCGCGCCTCGCGATGACGCAGCTGCACCCTGGCGAAAGGCGCATACGCCTTGGCCAGCTCCCGCATCGTACGTTCCAGCTCCGTACCATCTACGCGGCGGACGAACCGCTTCTCCTCCATCGTCGGCAGCTGCACGTACGTCAGCCGGACGTTCAACGTCTCGAGACCTTCCCGCGCCGCGTACAGGTAGGCGTAGCACAACGCCTGGCCCCAATGCGCGGGATGCGAATGCTCCTCGATCGCCGACAACGGCGAAGCCGTCGACTTAATCTCGTCGATCGTCGCTTCGCCGTCTTCTGCGAGCAGCAATCCGTCGCAGCGTCCCTCGACCGCGAACGTCAGCTCCTCGTAGACGAACTCCCCTTCGAGCTGCACTTCCTTCCGATCCTGCTCCCCGTATTCCCCTTGGACGCGCTGATGCGCCTTCGTTCCCTCCTGAAGGGAAGCCGTCGCCCGAAAGCTCTCGTCGATGCTGCCGCCGCGATACGCATATTCGACCAGCGCCCTGACGGATACGTTTACTCTTGTGACCATGCTCCACCGCCGACCCCAAACATTTGTTCCATTATACCATATTTCCGCAGCCGATCTGCGCGGAATGATTCAATGGTTTTCGTCGGGAACACGTTGGGCGGGGTCTTCGCATGAATCAATGCTCCGCTTCGCGAATCAACCTGAAATGCTCTACCACGATCATCGTGGAATCGTCCAACCGGTATCCTTCTCTTCGCAAGTCCTCTTCCCATGCATGGATATGATCGTTGCGGAACGCTTCGTAACTCGGCGAGTTTTCGCCCTTCACCGTTTTCTCGTCGATGTTTCCGAATGGAACCTCATACTTATCCGTAATTTCGATCGTGCACATGTACGCGCCCTTTTTACTGAATACCTCGATTCGCTCGCCCGGCTCCGCGATCTCTTCCGGAAGCGCGTCGTACCAACACTTCGGCGTGCAGGTCGCCGTCTTCTTCCCTTCCAGGATCTGCTGCACCAACCGTTCGTCGTTCTCGTCTTTCCCCCAAAAGGTTGTCCGCTTCAATGACGTCACTCCGTCTCGTATATGACTTTTACTCTTAACATGTTACTCCTCCAGCAAAGAGAGCTGCTGCGCCCGGGTAACCTTCGCCGTGCTCAGGCTGATCTGCAGACGTTCCGCGATTTCATCGTCGGACCATCCGGCGGCGATGCCCTGCAGCACTTCCTTCTCCCGCGAGGTCAGCGGCGCGGCCAACGGCGGGGCGATAGACCCCTCCGCATCCACGGTGTCCTCCGCCGCGAGGTCGTCGGGGGGAGACGCTGCGCTTCTGCATCGCTCTTGCGATCGTCTGGCCGTCCAACGCCTCCGCCGCATGCCGAAAGCTCCCGACGAGTTCGACGTCTTGGATGTTCGACAACATTCGTTCCATCGCCAGCAGCATGGCCGATTCATCGTCGACGATCATGACCTTCATCGCGTCATCCCCCCTTAACGGTGAAATAAAATGCGCTGCCTTCGCCCGATGTGCTTTCCGCCCATAGGCTTCCTCCGCTTTTTCGGACGAATTGACGGCTGACGATCAAGCCCAGGCCCGTTCCTTCCTCCCCCAAGGTGCCGGGCAAGGAGCCCGGCTCCGTCTCGTCGGACAGCCGACGAACCTGCTCCTCGGTCATGCCTACCCCGTTATCGCGAACGGCGACGGTGACCCAATCCCCGGAACGCTCGGCGTCGACTCGGACGTCGCCGCCGACTCCGGTAAATTTAAGAGCGTTGGATAACAGATTTCGAATGATTAATCCGAGCGCCTCTCGATCCGCGTACACCCGAGTGCCTCGGGCAATGCCGTTCCTCACCCGAATCCGCTTCATCTCGCCTTGAATCGACAGCGCGTGGCAGCACTCCTCCACCACCTCGGATAACTCCAACGTCAGCGGACGCAGCGCCATGTCTTCCCTCTGGCCGCGAAACCACGCCAACAAATTCGTCGTCATGCCGAGCGTATTGCGCGTATGGTGGCTCAGCAGCTCGATGATTTCCCGATGATCCGACGCGAAGCGCTCCCGATCTTCCTCCAGCAATTCGACGAGCTGGGACTGCAGCGCCAACGGAGAACGGATATCGTGCGATACGATCGTCACGAGTTGATCCTTCAATCGACTCAGCTGGGCGATCCGCTCCAGATGCTGCTGCTTCTCCGTTATATCGAAAATGAGCGAAATCACGCCCTGCCTCTGCTTCCGCTGCGTATGCAGCGGGTACACGTTCACGCTGTACATTCTTCTTTCGCCGTCCGGCCGCGCTTCGATCTCGACATTGCCCTGCTCCATGGACTCGCATATCGCGTACCAGCTCGGCCAGCGCGCGAGCACTTCCTTGAGCGGCCGGCCGGAGATCGCGGGATGACCAAGCTCCGCAAACCAAGCGGAGGCTTGTTTATTATGATCGATGACTACGCCCGAAGCGTTCGCGATTAAGATACCCTCATGCAGGGTATCGAGCACCATCGTTCTAGCGAAAGGCACGATGGAAAAAAACTTGAATCGCAAAACGATAACCAGCATGATCATCCCGAAAAAGCCGCAGTACACCGAAAGCGACAAGAGCCACGGCGACCACATCGGATTCGCGAATCGAACGATCTCGAAGACGACGGAGAAAGAAGCGAAAAACAAAACAAGCATGATCGGCTTCCGCAAGTCGCCGCGGATATTCCGTATATAGTGAAACAAGAAATAAAAGCACAAGCCGATGATGCAATAACAGACCATGGCGAACGAAATGGAATACATCGTCTTGGAGGCGACCAGCTGGCCTCCGATCAGTTCGATGGAACGGTACGTCATATGGATCTCCGAGTCGAGCCACATGAGCGATGACCAAAGCCCGAACGACAGGAAGATCGCGTACTTCCATGGAGGTCTTAGAAGCTTGTCGCGACCGATGAGCTCGAGGGTGAACAATAGGAAGAAAGGAACCATGAGATTCAGGGCCGTTTGATGCAGATTTCGGAAAATGAGTTTATCCGCTAACTCTATGCTGCTTTTCTCCAATATCACTCCGCTGGAGTAGACGATCCGGCAACCGATCACCCCTAGTAAATACTTCACCCCTCGTTCTTTCCTGAATCCATATACGGAGATCAGAATGATGCACGTCATCAGCACCGAAGCGATCATAACAACGAGTTCGATTGTCGTTTGCATGAGGAGGGTCCTTTGTCGTTAGGAAGTGGATTGAAAAAAACCTATATAACAGGAACAACGAATCGTATCCCATTATATAGGTCCCTCCCCATGCAGAACAACCACATTATACCAATGTAGATATAGATTAATAGTACAGCCTTTTCCAAATCCGCAGCATCACGACAGCCGCCACATAAGGATGTCCCCAAGCCGGAATATTCGCGCGATCGGAGAAGGGCAGAGCCGCCGGATCGGCCGATTCTAGCTGCAACGCCTTGGCAAGCATCGCCGCCATCTCGACCCGGCTGATCGTATGCTGCGGCAGGAACGTCCCGTCCGGATAGCCATGAAGCAATCCCCCTGCCGCGCCCGTATGGATCGCCGTCCGCGCCCACCCGGGACGGACCCGACGGAGGTTTTGTTCTACGCTATGAGGCCCCCGCTTGCTGCGCGGCGACAAGCCGGTTGTACAGGCCGGACCTCGCGACCAGTTGTTCGTGACTCCCTTCTTCGACGACTTTCCCTTCCTCCATGACGAAGATGACGTCCGCATTCCGGACGGTCGAAAGCCGATGCGCGATCATGACGGTCGTCTTGCCCTGTCGGATCTCGTCGATGCTCTCCTGAATGAGTCGTTCCGAATGCTGGTCGAGCGCGGAGGTCGCTTCGTCGAGAATGAGCAGCTCCGGATGGCCGAGCAGCTCCCGCGCAAGCGCGATTCGTTGTCTCTGGCCCCCGGACAACAGAATTCCCCGTTCTCCGACCTCCGTATCGTACCCTTCCGGAAGCGACTGGATGAAGTCGTGAATCAACATGCGCTTGCACATCAGGGCGATGTCGAGATCCGCGATCTCTTCCCTCCCGAACCGAAGGTTGTTGCGGATCGTATCGGGAAACAAGTACGGCTCTTGGAACACGACGCCGACGCGCCCCGACCAATCCAGGCGCCGGATTCGATGCAAGGGAGTCCCGTTCACGACGATGTCCCCCGATTGCGGCTGGAAGAACCGGACGAGCAGCTGCGCGATCGTCGACTTCCCCCCGCCGCTCGATCCGACGAACGCCGACTTCTTGCCGATCGGGATGTCCAGCGTCACGCCGTTCAGTACTTGCCGGAATTCCTCGCCGTATCGGAAGTCGACGCGACGCAAGGCGAGACGTTCGATCGGACCTAGTATCGTCTCCGCCCCGTCGTCGATCGTCTCCCCCTCCATCGCCTCCCGGAGCCGTTCGACGGATGCCATCGTGCCGGACAAGCCGAGCACGAACTTGAACAAGAAATTAATGGCGTTCATCAGATTCGAAGCGAACTGAATCGTCACGACGAACACGCCCACGGCGATTTCTCCTCGGATGACCATGTACCCGCCGATCAAGAGCATGATCCACTGGATCGCCCATTTGATCGGCTCGCCGGCGGCCAGCTGCTTATTCTGCATCCGTCCTTCGGCCATCACCTTATCGAAATAACGGTCGAACCGAAGGAGATACATCCGCTGCTCCCACTTGGTGCGATGGAAAGCGATAATCTCCCGCGAGGCGGATATGCTTTCCTCGATCTGAACCAATAGCGCGGCTCGCGACTCCTGCACCTCCTTCGCCGCGGACTTCGCTTTCGGACTGAAATAGCGAGCCATGAAGAAGTATGCGACGCTGAGCGCTACGACGGACCCCAGGATGACGGGGCTGGCGAATCCGATATACGTCGCCAGCATGGCGATGCGGACGATGTGGCCGAGCCCGCTGACGACGAACGTCTTGCAGATGCTGAAGGCGACATGAGACGCATCGCGCGTGATTAGCTGCAAGTAGCGACCGGATCGTTCTTTCTGCAGCGTGCCGATCGGCGTGCGATGCAGCGCGGAGATCACGTCGCTCGCGATCTCCGTTCTCGCCTGGAATTCGTTCCTCGCGAGCAGCCAATAGGTCGCCCAATAGAAGAGACTGTTCGCGAAGACGAGTCCGGCGAAGGCGAGGACGACCGGGACGAACAGCTCGTAGCGGCCCTGCCGGAACAGATCGTCGATGACGACTTGCTGCATGGCCGTCATGGCCAAGCCGACCGTAACCAAGCCGATCGTTACCAAGCCCGATAACGAATAATACCATTTCTGCCGAAGCAGATAACGCGCGATGAACGCCGCATTCCGTTTCATGCGTCCTCCTCCCCGGCCGCCAATCGGTAAAACAGGCCTCGGGCTTGCATGAGCGTATCGTAATCGCCGATCTCCCGGATCGCGCCTCTCTCCAGTACCGCGATCCGGTCGTAATCGCGGATCGTGGACAGGCGGTGCGCGATCGCGATCGTCGTACGCCCGGTCGTCAATCGCCCCAGCGCCTGCAGCACTTCCTTCTCGCTGACGTTGTCCAGCGCCGACGTCGCTTCGTCCAAGACGATGATCGCCGGATTTTTCACCAGCATCCGCGCGATCGCGATCCGCTGCTTTTGCCCGCCGGACAGCTTCACGCCCCGTTCTCCCAGCGGCGTATCGTATCCTTGAGGCAGCTCCTTGATGAACTCGTGGGCGAACGCCGTCTTGGCCGCCTGCTCGATCTCCTCGTCCGACGCTTCCGGGTTGCCGAAGCGAATATTGTCCCGAACCGATGCGCCGAACAGATACGTCTCTTGGAACACGAAGCCGACCGCGTCCCGCAACCGGCTTAAGGACATCGTACGGATCGGCGGGCCGTCCAATCGGATCTCGCCATCGTCCGGATCGTAGAACCGGCCGAGCAGCTTCACGATCGTCGACTTGCCGTTCCCGCTCGCGCCCACGATCGCGATGCGTTCGCCGGGCGCGATCTCGAGATCGAAATCTTCGATCGTCGGACGCTCGGGCGAATACCCGAACCGCACATGCCGGAACGAGACGGCTCCTCGGATGCGTTCCGGCTCGACCGGAAGCTCCGGTTCCGGAACGGCGGGCCGCAGCTTCTTAAATTCGTATAGCCTCGTCGCTTGCGCGATGAGCAGCCGCTGCTCCGTCAAGTTGGTGACGATCCCCGTCAACTGGTACGTGACCGTGGCGTAATAGAGCGCGAACGCGACGAATTGCCCGACGGTGATCGCTTGATCTCGAACGAGCGGGATGCCGATCGCGAATACCGCGACGAGTCCGATATTTACGGAAAGCTGCCGGACGCTGCCTCGCAAATACGAATACAGGTTTTGCTGGAGCTGCTTGGCGCTGGCCTTCTTCTGCATCGCAACGAACCTGCGGAAATCCCAATCCGTCGCCGCCGGGTGCGCCCGAAGCTCCGTTAATCCCGCGATGCTGTCATACATTTTCTTATCCGTCTCGGTACGCGCTAGCCTGGATTCCCTGTCCAGAAGCGAAGCTTTCCTTTCGATGCGGGGACCGACCAGATAATAAGCTAAGATTCCAGGCAGGATCAGCATGCTTAATCCGACGTGGATGGACAGTAACAACCAGAGGCTGACGGCTAAGAAGAACACGCCGCGGATCAAATTCGGGAAGTAATGGTTAAGCAGCCGTTGGACGGACTCTACTTCCGTATTGAAGAAGGACAACGTCTCCCCGACGGGATGCCGTTCGTAATAAGCGAAACCTAAGGCGCGCAGATGCCGGAAGATCGACAGATGCATGTCCTTGGCGGCACGCTCCGACACGTTCCGCTGCAATAAATTGTGCGCCATCTGCACTGCAAGCATGACGCCGATCAACAAAGCCAGCCCCGCCATCAGCCATTGGAACAGAACGACATCCTCCGCCGGCAGCGCATGATCGATAAAGTACTGCAGCACCTTGGGAATCGCCAGCTCCGCGGAGCTGATGACGGTGCCGCTGAGGATGAACAGCGCGAGCTGCCGCTTGTAGGGTCGTAGGAAAGACAGCGTCCATCGATATACGCTCCATAGCCCGCTCTTCTCGACATGCGTTACGGCGGATCGAACCGCAGTCGTATCCGTTTTCATCGCCCCCGTTATTTGGTTTTCATAAGAGGAAATAGTTCAATTCTACATCCTTTCCGAGAATTGAGAATGCTCTATTCTTGTCTTTTACTAAGATAAAACGAAATCCGCGTCCGCACGAAAAACCCTCCCGGCGGCGCCGCGAGAGAGGGCTTACGGTGGAATGTATTGTCATAGGACGCGGGCGATATTCACATGGGGCCACACGTTCTTCCACTGCTTCTTGGCCATCCGTTCCTCGTAAATCCCCGCCAGCTCTTTGCTCTCTGCAAAATACGGCGTCGGACGTACCTGCATATGCAGTAAATCATGTACGCCCCAAGGAGCCGTTAGGACGATATTGTCGTTCCCGTCGAGTGTAATGCCCAGCGAGGTAACGGTCTCCGGAAATTTCGAAATCGCGTCGACCGCCGATAAGTAAGGCGCAATCCCGTTCACGAGGTGCATCCTCGCTTGGTTTTTGACCGACCAGGGAAGGTCGGGCATCCTTCGCCGTAACGTCTCTTCCAGTCGTTTCTCTACCGCTTCTTCCAGATGGGACGGATCGAAGTAAATCACGTCGATATCGGGAAGCGGCGTTCTTGCCTCGAAGCCGTGAAGCATATCCCACACGATGGAACGAATGAACCCCGCGCACACCCACCAATCGGGCAGCTCCAACGATTGTACGGCAGCGAGTATTTCCATCATCCAAGCGTCTCGCTGAAATACTTGTATCAAGTCCTTCTCGGTTTTCATGTCCGAATCATCTCCATGAACGTCCGAAGCGGCTGCGAAATCCATTTCTTGGGTCTTAAGCCGAGCAATAAGTCCAACCGGATCGCGGGATGACGAATGGGCAGGACGGCAAGCTTGCCTTGACGGATCTCTTCTTCCGCCGCCATGCGCGGCAGCAGCGAGACGCCGGCGCCGGCGGCCAAGCACCGCTTGATCGCCTCCGGATTGCCGAGCTCCAGTGCGATCCGGTAGGAGATGCCTTCCGCGCGGAGCACGCGCTCCAGCATCGATCGGTAATTACAGCTTTCTTCCGCCATAATCCATTCGGCGTCATGCAGCTCCTCCAACCGAGACGAATCGGACATCGCGCGCCCGGCGGAATTCGTCAGAAAGACGAGCGGCTCTTCCCGGACGGCGATCCATTGCAGATCCGCGGCGGGAGCGCCGTCTTCGAGCAACAAACAGACGTCCAACTCCCCTTCCTTCACGCGGCGAATCATGAGCTGCTCGCGACCGGTCACGATCCGGATCGCAAGGTCGGGATACTGCGCTCTAAGCCGCTGAATGACGCCGGGCAGCACGTACGCGGCGATCGAATCGATCGTCCCGATCGTCAGCGTACCGCCGCTCTGTCGTGTCAGGGACTCTCTCGACAGCTGATGAAGCTCAAGCATCTGCAGCGCGACCTTCAGCAATTCGTCGCCGGCGCTCGTCAGGCGCAGCCCCCTGCCGGCCCGCTCGAACAGCTTCACGTCGTAGTATTGCTCCAGCTTCTGCATTTGCATCGTCACGCTGGATTGCGCGTACCCAAGCTCCGCCGCGGCGCGCGTGAAGCTTCGTTGGAGCGCCACGACGCGAAACGTGTTGAGATAGTTTAAATCCAAGACGCCCGCCAACCTTCAATAATTTTGATATTCGTCATCACTTATTATAGATAACTGTAATGATATGCGCGATGGTAAACTGAACGTAATTCGAATCCTTCCATTTTCGAAAAGTTGGGGAAAAAATGCTGCAAACGGAACATCTGAGAGGTATTTTCGTTCCCGTGGTCGCTCCGTTCACTCGAAGCGGCGATCTGGACCTGCTTTCATTCGAACGGTATCTGGAAACATTGCTGCGGTATCCGATCCAAGGGATTGCGTTGAACGGAACGACCGGCGAAGCTTCTACGACGGAATGGGCAGAGGTCGAAACGATGTTCCATGCCGCGCGGGCGGTCGTTCGGAAACTCGGCGTCCGGACGCCGATCATCGTCGGAACCGGCACCAACGATACGAGAACGACCGTAAGGCGAACGGAAGCGGCCGGCAAGTGGGGCGCGGACGCGGCGTTGGTCGTCACCCCGTACTACAGCCGACCGTCCGAAGCCGGCGTAGTTCGGCATTTCCAGTCTGCCGTCGAAACCGGCGTGTCGATCGTTGCATACGAGGTGCCGGAGCGAACCGGGCTTCGGCTGACGGCTTCGGGCATGGAACGGATTCTCGCATTGGACGGGGTGATCGGCTTGAAAGACGCTACGGGCGGCACCGCCCTGCTGGACGCCTTGGCAGGCCGTACGGCAAAACCGATCTTGGCCGGCTCTGACGACCTCTTCGCGTCGATGCTCCGCCGCGGCGCGAGCGGAGGCCTGCTGGCGTCGGCTCATGTTCGCACGAAAGCATTCCTAGAAGTATATCGCTTGTCGGCGGAAGGGTTGCACGACGAGGCGGAAGCAGCGTTCGACGAGCTGCTCCCGCTTTCCCGAATGCTCTTCCGAGAGCCGAATCCCGCGCCGATCAAGTGGCTTCTGGCGCAAGAAGGCAGGATCGCGTCCGATACGCTGCGACTGCCGCTCACGCCGATTTCCGAGCTGCTGCAAGCGGAGCTGGCGACGTGGCTGGCGTGAGAATCGGAACGTTACTCGCCGAAGCTTCCATAGGGAAGGGACACCGCCGAGAAAGAAGGGACCGTTCTCTTAAGCAGGTATTTCGCTTAAGGGGAACAGTCCCTACCCTGTAGGTCTTATTCAATTCTTACCGCTCGTACCAATACCCGGGAATCCCCTTCGTCATGCGAAGCAGCGCTTCAAGATAATAATAGTCTCCCCAGATCATATAATCGTCCGGGCCGATGCCGCCCCGAACGTGGTAGGAGCCGTGCTTAAGCAAGCCCTCCTCGTCCGGCTCGCCGATCGTCGCGTAGTTTTCTACGAGGGACCGCATCGACCGCTCTACGGCATCCTGCAGCCAGCCGCGATCCGCGTCGCCCTCGCCTAGGTGGCCGACGATCTCCAGCATGCCGCAGGCCGCGATGGCCGAAGCGGAGCTGTCGCGCGGGGTGCCCGGCTCGATCGGCGCGTCGAAGTCCCAATACGCGACGGAATCCTCGGGCAGCCGATCGACGAAGTAACGGGCCGCCCGCTTGGCCGTCTCCAAATACAACGGGTCGCCCGTGTATCGATAGGACAGCGCGAAGCCGTAGATCGCCCACGCTTGCCCGCGCGTCCACGTAGAACCGTCATGAAACCCTTGATGCGTCCCTCCGCGAATCGGGGTCCCGTCTTCCGGGTTGAAATAGAACGTGTGGTACGAAGAGTCGTCCCCGCGCATCAGGAAGCGGCGGCTCTTATCCGCATGGACGACGGCGCTGCGGTAGTACCGCTCGTCGTTCGTCTGCGCATACGCCCAGTATAAGAGAGGCAGGTTCATCATGCAGTCGACGATAATCCGCCCGCCGTTCTGCGCGTCCCCTTTCGGACCCCATGCCTGAATGTACTGCCCTTCTTCCCGCCAACGCGTCATCAGATGCTCCGCCGCGTCGAGCGTCAGTCGCCGTCCCGCTTCGTGTCCGGCCACGATCCAGGAAGCGAGCGCGGACGGAAGGTACAGGAAGCCGATATCATGGTGATCCAGGCTTCGCTTGACCGTGAGCCGCTCCCGATAATCGTCCACGTGGCGAAGGCCCGTCTCTTTGAAGATCGCCTCTCCCGTGTATTCGTAACAGAGCCAGATCATTCCGGTATAGAAGCCCTCGATCCAGTCCCTGTTTTCGCCCCAATCGTACCGTTGCTCCGCCGTAATATGCGGGAACGACATGGGGAATTTTTCAATATTGCGTCTCGTCTTCGCTACGGCGTCTTCTATGGCGCGCTGCCACATACGAATTGCCCCCTCGATGATGATTTCGATTCCGTCCATCACACTATAAAACGAAGGAGCCGCGGCGACTACTATCTTTCCTTCCGATCCGCTATCCGCATGCCGTATTTACGCGTTCTTGCTTTCGGAGCCGCGTATCATCTCCCGATATTTCCCCGGAGTAATGCCTTCCAGCTTCTTGAATACGCGTATGAAGCCGATGTCGTTCGCGTACCCGATGTTCTGCGCGATCTGCATCATCGTGAGATTCGTCTCGGCCAGCTGTTTCTTCGCCACCTGGATTCGCATGTCCACGATGTATTCGTTCAGGTTCACGCGGTTTTGCTTCTTAAAGAAACCGGATATATATTGCGGCGCCATGCCGAAGTGATCCGCGATCGACGTTAAACTCAGATTGTTGTCCAATACGCGCTCGCCGATGTAGCGCTTGATCCGCTCGTTCAGCAGATCGCCTTGGTCGGTCCTCGCGCCGTTGACGTGGCTGCAGATGAGTCGGCACAGCTCCTTCGTCTTCTGCAGCATCTCCTGCGCGGAGGCGTTGTCCATAATGTAACGGATCGGATCGATGCCTTGCAGCAGCTCCTTGCCGTCGAGTTTCAAGGCGTGGAGCACCTTGATGACGGTGCTGAGCAGGTCGATGACCAGAAATTTCCCCATCTCGGACGTCAATTCGCCGGAGACGATATTTTGTTCGAATAAGTCGTCCAGCAGAAGCTCCGCTTGCTCGAACTCCCCGCCCTTGAGGAAATTGGACAGCTTGATTTCGACCTCCAACGGATATTGATAGTAACCGTCCTTGATTTCCTTCGTCTGTTCGTAATGAATAATGGAACCGACGCCGTGGATGATCCGGTAATCGAGCGCGCTGAGCGCTTCGCGATACCCCCGCTCGAAGCCTTGGAGCCCCGAATGGATCGCGCTCGATGCGATGGAGATTTGCATCCGGAACCGTTCGCTCGTAATGGTCTTCAGATCGGCGATCAGTTGATCCCGGAGCCGCTTCGCCTCCTCTTCCGTATCCGCCAGGTTCAGCAGCAGCGCAAGCTGATTGCGCTCGGTCTCCACGACGTAGCCGTTCCCGTCGATCAGGCCGCTGCTGAGATTGACGAGCACGAAGCGGACGAGCGCCCACTCTTCCTCGCTGTCCTCCCTTCGGAACTGGCTGGAATCGTCGCAGGTGACCAGAACGACGCTGTTCAGCTTGTGAGGGAGGTGAAGCCCCATGAAGTCGATCGAACTCGGATCGATCGACTTCGATTCCGTCTGGCCGTTCAGCAGGCGGGTAAGGAAGTGCGCGCGCACGACGGGCGCGTGATCCGCGAGCTTATGCTTCATCTCGTCCCGCTCGGCCAGGTTGCGCGCGATCGACGACTTAATGAATTCGTATTCGTTCGTCTCCGGCGGCGTTTTCTCGGCGTTCCCGCTGAGCAGCGCGCTGACCATGTCCCGGATCGGACTGTAGCTTCGGTTCGCCATCCAATAGGCCGCCGCCGTGCCGACGAGCAAGACGATGACGAACATCGTCACGACCCAGTTCGTAATCTCGTTAATGCGCTTCAGCACGACGTCCTTCGGGATCAACGAAATATACGACCAGCCGTTCACCCCGCTCGTGTACGAGAGCATCATCTCCTCGCCGTTCTGCTGGAAGGAGCGGTACCCGGACGCCGAGTCGCCGGTCGGCAGGTCGCCCGGCAGCGCGCGCTGCCCCGACGTGGACAAGATGACTTGCCCCGACTCGTCCACGATGTACAACGACGCGCTGTTCGCCGATTCGATGCGATGCAGCAGCTCGAAGATGTGCTGCTCCTCGATCAGCATGACTAAGGTAGCCCTCGCGTTGTCGCTTTCTCCGAGAGGCAGCGTCGTCGCGGTAGCGATTACATTTCTCGAGTTCGTCGAGGTGGACCACTCGGTGGACTCCGAAGGCCAGAACGTCTTGTAGTGATACCCCGTTAGCAGCTTCTTCCTCACTTCGTCGACCGA
Source organism: Paenibacillus sp. (assembly GCA_031181325.1). Classification (GTDB taxonomy): domain Bacteria; phylum Bacillota; class Bacilli; order Paenibacillales; family YIM-B00363; genus Paenibacillus_AE. The sequence continues at coordinate 18,158 of JAPSKX010000002.1, read as the reverse complement.
ATAAGCGCCATAAGGGGAAATCTTCTCGAAGTACGTCCGCGCATCCGTCTTCATGCTGGGCGTGATCACGATGTCCCGGTCGCGGTAGTGAATATAAAACTCTCCGATCAAGCCGGCGCCGAGCCGAACATGCTTCAACGCCGCTACCGCTTCGGAATATTCCAGGTACCGCTCTCCGTCGCTCAAATTCCAAAGCGCTTGGAGCTTCGGATGCATCGCGATTTGGGTCGTGAGGCGGTCGATCTCCTCCATTTGGGCGTCGACCACTTGTCGGACCTGCTCCAGCATCGCCAGGTTGGAACGGTTCGCATTTTCGACCATCGTGCCCTTAATGTTCGAATACAGGTACACGGATAGGGTGATCGGGATCAACAATACGAGCAGGTAAGACAACCACAACGTCCAGAATACGTTCTTCTTCCGCCTCATCGCGCGTCTCCCCTCGGCTCTTGGTTATGGTTCATGGTACCACGGATTTCCGGTTCCCTCAATGAACTTCATGACCCGGAACGCCTCCGAATCGGCGCATTCTACGAAGTGATAGTTGATGTGAAGATCGGATTGTTCGAAAATGAAGAACGGACAGTGCCGCCGTCGATCAGGCTGTAGGCACGATTCGCGCCCCGATTCTATACTCAAGAGGCGGACGGGAACGAACGGTCCGTCGGAATGCAACGAACCATATACTGGAGGGTCTGCGAAACATGGAGATGAACAAATGGAAGTCGATGTCGCGAACGTCTCTCGGCATTATGATTACAGCCATCCTTGTCGTCGGCTGCAACACCTCGGGCAATGCTCCGGAAGCGCCCGCGGGGAACGCCGCCGGCGGAGCCGCCGAACAGACGGACGCGAATCAACCGGAGACGGCTGCGCCGGAAGAAGTCGGGTATCCGGAGGAAATCACGTACTGGGTGCAGCTGAACGGCAACGTGGCCGCGACCATGAAGGATTACGGCGAGATCGCCGCCTACAAGAAGGTCGCCGACATTACGGGCACGAAGGTGACGTTCCAGCATCCGCCGGTCGGCCAAGAGAAGGATCAGTTCAATCTGATGATCGCCTCCGGCGAGCTGCCCGACGTCATCGAATATCCTTGGGCGTCCGCTCCGAAGGGCGCCGACAGCCTCATTAAGGAAGGCCGCATCCTTCGGTTGAACGAGCTGATCGATGCGCATGCGCCGAACCTGACGAAGATCTTGAACGAAAATCCGGAGTATCGCAAGATGGTGACGACGGACGAAGGCAACATCTATGTCATGCCGTTCATTATGGGCGATCCGTCGCTGTCGGTCGTACACGGACCGATCGTCCGCGAAGATTGGCTGAAGAAGCTCGGGGTGGAGCAGCCGACGACGATCGCGGAGTGGGAAGCGATGCTGACCGCCATCCGCGACGGAGACCCGAACGGCAACGGGCAGAAGGATGAGATTCCGTACTTGTTCCACCTCCCGGACATCGACCTGAACCATCTGTTCGTAGGAGCTTGGGGCATTACTTCCGACTTCTACAATGAAGGCGGTACGGTCAAGTACGGTCCGATTCAGCCGGAGTTCAAGGAATTCCTGGCCACGATGGCTCGCTGGTATCAAGAAGGCCTCATCGACCCGGACTTCGCGACGACGGACGGCAAGCTGAAGGATGCGAAGGTCACCGGCAACCAAGTGGGAGCCTTCACCGGATATCCGGGCAGCAGCATCGGCCGCTACATCGAGCTGATGAAGGAACAACCGGAATTCTCGTTGGCGGGTCTCGTCTACCCGGCGTTGGAAGAAGGCGGCTACGTGATGGGCAACTACTCGTATCCGTTCTCCGGCATCGGCGCGGCCGTGTCGGCGACGGCGGAAAACCCGGAGGAAATCGTCAAGTGGCTCGATTATAAATACGGCGAAGAAGGGCACTTCCTGTTCAACTTCGGCATCGAAGGCGAAAGCTACACGATGGTCGACGGTTACCCGAAATACACGGATCTCATCTTGAAAAATCCGGACGGCCTCCCGATCACGCAAGCGATGGCGAAATATTTCATTGCGAACTGGAGCGGCCCGATCGTTCAGGACAAACGGTACATGGAGCAATATTATGTACTCGATCAACAGAAGCAAGCGAATAAAAATTGGTCCCAAGCCGACCACTCGAAGCTGCTGCCGCCGCTCACGCTGACGGCCGACGAAAGCTCGAAGACGGCTTCGATCATGAACGACGTCAAGACGTATCGCGACGAGATGGTCACCCGGTTCATCATGGGCGCCGAGCCGATCGAGAACTTCGACAAGTTCGTCTCGACGATCGAGAGCATGGGCATTCAAGAAGCGATCGCCGCGCGCCAAGCCGCGCTGGAGCGTTACAACTCGCGCAAGTAACCCGCGGCATTCTAACGCGTAACCCACCACCCCAACACAGGAGGGATCTACCATGTCCTTGATGCCGAGAAGCAAATCAGGTCCCCCTGTGACGGGGGTCGACAAGAACGCGTTCTCGTATCGCGCGTTCCGCGACCTGAAGCTAAATAAATACATCTACGTCATGCTCGTCCCGGTAGTCGCCTATTACGTCATCTTCCTCTACGGACCGATGTACGGCTTGCAGATCGCCTTCAAGGATTATTCGGTCGGAGCCGGGATGTGGCACAGTCCTTGGGTCGGCTTCAAGCACTTCGAGAGCTTCTTCGAAAGCTATTATTTCTGGCGGTTGCTTCGGAATACGGCGCTGCTGAGCGTCTACGAGCTCGTCTTCGCCTTCCCCGCGTCGATCCTGCTCGCGCTGCTGCTGAACGAGCTGCGCAGCAATCGGTTCAAGCGCATGGTGCAGACCGTCACGTACATGCCCCATTTCATCTCGATCGTCGTCATCTCCGGCATGCTGGTCGACTTCTTGTCCCGCGACGGACTCATCAACAACGTCGTCGCGATGCTCGGCTTCGAGCGGACGGCCTTCCTCGGCGAAGCCGGCTGGTTCCGGACGATCTACATTTCTTCGAATATATGGCAGAGCGTCGGGTGGGGCTCCATCATCTACTTGTCGGCGATGTCGAGCATCGACCCCTCTCTCTACGAAGCGGCTCGCGTAGACGGCGCGAATCGGTGGAAGCAGACGCTGCATGTGACGATTCCCGGCATCATGCCGACGATCGTCATCCTGCTCATCCTGCAGATCGGCAGCTTCATGACGGTCGGTACGGAGAAAATTCTGCTGCTGTATAATCCGACCACGTACGAAACCGCGGACGTCATCGGAACGTTCCTGTATCGCAAGGGCATCTTGGAGGCGGATTACAGTTACAGCGCGGCGGTAGGATTGTTCAACTCCGTCATCAACTTCGCGCTGCTCGTGCTGGCGAACGCCGCGGCCAAGCGGTCCGGAAACAATCTATGGTGAAGGAGCAGGCGACCATGACGGTACGACGCAGCTTTGGCGAACGGATATTCGACGCTGGCAATGTCTTGGCCCTGTCTCTGCTGACATTGACGACGGCTTATCCGTTCTTGTATGTATTGTTCGCATCGATCAGCGATGCCGAGCTGGTCGTGCAGACGCGCGGCCTGCTGCTCTATCCGCAGGGGATCAACTTCGAGGCGTATCGGCTTGTATTTATGAACCCTGCGATTCTGACGGGGTACGCGAACACGCTGTTTATCGTGGTCGTCGGCACCGCGCTCAACTTGGCCATGACTTCATTAGGCGCGTATGCGCTGTCCCGGCAGAACGTGATGTGGAGAAACCCGATCATGTTCGGGATCGTCTTCACGATGTTCTTCAACGGCGGACTCATTCCGACCTTCCTGCTCGTGAACGACATCGGACTGCTCGATTCCCGATGGGCGCTCATCATTCCGGTGGCGATGAGCGCGTACAACCTGGTTATCATGCGGACGGCCTTCCAAGGCATTCCCGTCAGCCTCGAGGAATCCGCGAAGCTGGACGGCGCCAACGACTTCACCGTGCTGTTCCGCATCTTCCTGCCGCTGTCCATGCCGGTCGTCGCGGTCATGGTCTTGTTCTACGGCGTCGCCCATTGGAACTCTTGGTTTAACGCGATGATCTATATTCGGACGAGAGAGCTGTATCCGCTGCAGCTCATCCTTCGGGAAATTCTCATCACCAACAGTACGGATTCGATGATGACGTCCGTCGGCGGCGGCGATCGCATGCCCGTCGGGGAGACGATCAAATACGCGACGATTATCGTCTCGACGATACCGGTGTTATGCTTGTATCCGTTCTTGCAGAAGTATTTCGTGAAAGGCGTCATGATCGGCGCGATCAAGGGGTAGTATCCATTCCTTACCGCATGGGCATCCTGCTACTACAGCTATCATGACAAGAAAGAGCAGGAGCATGAGGGATGGAAAATAACATCGGGTTCAGATCCACCTTGGCGATCGGCTTCATGCTGTTCGCCTTATTTTTCGGCGCGGGCAATCTCGTCTTCCCGGCGATGCTGGGCCAATCCGCCGGCGAACGGTTGTGGGAAGCCAATCTCGGCTTCTTGGCGACGGGCGTCGGCCTCCCGATTCTCGGAACGCTGGCGCTCGGTTATTCCGGCGCGAAGGATCTGCTCGCGCTCGCGAGCCGGGCGCATCCCTGGTTCGGATTATGCTATACCACAGCGCTGTATCTATCGATCGGACCGCTGTTCGCGCTGCCGAGAACCGGCAGCGTCTCCTACGAGATCGGCTTGAAGCCGTTCGTGGGAGCCCCGTACGAGTCGACGGCGTTGGCGCTGTTTACGATATTGTTCTTCGGGGTGACGCTCCTCTTCTCGCTGCGCCCGGCGAAGGTCGTCGAGCTCGTCGGGAACCTGCTGACGCCCGCTCTCCTCGGCTTGATCGCCTTGCTGGCGGCCGCGGCGGTGGCCTTCCCCCTCGGGCCGCCGCAGGAGGCCGCGGGCGAATATGCCTCGCATCCCTTCTTTAGCGGCTTTCAAGAGGGATACTTAACGATGGACACGCTGGCGGCCTTCGTCTTCGGCATTATCGTGATCGAAGCGGTCCGAGCGCGCGGGGCCGTCGACCGGAAACGCATCTTGCTCGTATGCCTCCGGGCGGCGACGATCTCGGCGATCCTCCTCGCCGTCATCTATTCGGCGCTCGCGTATATCGGCGCCGGCAGCGTCTACGCGTTCGGCCCGCTAGGGAACGGCGGCGAGGTGCTGCTGCGAACGGCGAATCATTACTTCGGCGCGTTCGGCGGCGCGGTGCTCGGCATCATCGTCTTGTTAGCCTGTCTAACGACCAGCATCGGCCTTACCATCGCTTGCGGCACCTATTTCCATAGGCTTGTCCCGGCAATGCCTTACCCTTGGGTGTGCATCGCCCTCTGCGCCGTAAGCGCCGTAACCGCGAACGCGGGATTAGCGCAAATCATCTCGTTTTCGATACCGGTGTTGACGATATTGTATCCGCTCGCCATCGCGATCATCGGCTTGACGTTCCTGCACGACCGTTTCCGTGGCAAACGCAGCGTGTATGCGGGATGCTTCCTCGCGACGTTCCTCGTCAGCCTCGTCTCCGGACTGGCCGATACGCCGTTGCGGCTCGGGCGGGCGGACGACTGGCTCGGCGAGTCGCTGCCGCTGTACGATATCGGCTTAGGGTGGGTCATTCCGGCATGCGTCGGAGCGCTCCTCGGCCTGCTATGGCCGAATGCCGGTCATGCGGGCCGGGCGACTGCGCCGGAAGAAGGGCGATGAGGGAACCAAAAGGTTCGAAACCGTGAATATAGAAGCCGTGGTTTCGTTACGGTCATCCGCCCCCGTTCGGAATCGCGCCGCGCCTTCGCTACCAACAATCCTCTTCGACGACCGCGTTCCCGTCCGTAATGGTAACAGTGGACGAACCGGATAAATATTCCGTGTACCCGCACACCCCGGTCTCGCTCGTCCGCCCTCGCGCATCCGTGAAGCGCAGGTATACCGCGCCTTCCCCGCTTAACGCAAGATCGGGTCGGAAACGGGCGCTGGAACCGGATTCAACCTTCTTGCCGATACGGTCCGTTGCATCGGTCATTAAGAGTCCGCTCTCGATCAGAACGATGGTGCCGGACGACTCATTATGTACGGTAACGACAAGAGGCTGTAAGAAATTCTTAATTTCGTACGGAATCAGCGACCATAGCGCCCACGCGCCTGCGGCGACCGCCGCGAGCGCGACGCCTGCCAGGGACAGCTTCTTTCGGCGTCGCCGTTTCCGACCGCTCTCGTCTAACTGTTTATGCATCGGATCCCCTCCAACTTCTCCAACCCACCAAGCTTCGCCCCATCTTTGTTGGGAAAGGGCGGACTTGCGCTCTTTCGGTTTACATGGATACAGACGCAGTCGGAAGGGCGAGAGTTGCTTTACCGCTGTAAAAGAATAAGAGCCTGAGCAGCCGCCATGGCTGCCTAGGCTCTTATTTCGCTAAGATTTATTTACTGCGCCGCTCGATCAAGTTAATGCCGACGCCCATGCATACGACGCCGATCAGGAGCAAGTACGACACCGGCCGCAGCAGCTCCGACCACGTGTAGCCGTAGTAGGCGACGCCTTTGAGCGCCTCCATGCCGTACGTGACGGGAATGACCTTCGCGAGCGCGAGCAAGGCCGAATTCGTCACGATCTCGATCGGCCAGTAGGCGCCGCCGATCATCGCCGAGCTGACGGCGACGATCGGGATGAGCACCGACATCTGCTGCGGCGTCCGCACAAGACCGGCCAGCAGCAAGCCGAGCGCCACGATCGCGAACGTGTAGACGCCGATCAAGACGAGCAGCGTCCCGAAGCTGTCCCCGACCGGGAAATCGAAGACGTACCGGAACAGCGCGAAGACGACGGCGATCTGCACGTAGCCGGCAAGGAAGCTGTTCGCGAGATGGCCGACGTACATGGACGTCTTCGACACCGGCGACAGAATGACCCGGTTCCAGACGCCGCTTCGCTTCTCCTGCAGCAGCGCGTTGACCGAAAACGCGATCGTATAAATCGAGAAGAACAGGGCGAAGCCGAACACGGCCTGCACTCTCGCATCGTACTTAAAGTCTTCCTCGGTCGCCACCTCGGAAGACGCGACGCGAAGCGCCGGCGACGCAAGCCGCTCCTCCAGTTCGCCGCGGAGCGACGATCCGCCCGCGGACGCCTCCGCCGCGCGAATCGTCAGCTCCTCCTCGTACACCGTCCCTACGTAATGCGTCAACGCTTGCAGGTTCGCACTGCCTTCGACAGCCGTAATCAAGCGGTAGTCGTCCGGCAGCAGCCGCATCGCGAACTCCGCCTTCCCCTCCGTGACGCGGTCGATCGCCTTCGCCTCCGCGTCGAGCACGAATTCGAACGTCTCCGAACGGTTCAACCGTTCAAGCCACGCCTCCGCGTCGGCGGACGACAGCTTCGGGTCATGGAACGTATACACCGTTACGTTCGTGACGGCGTTCGCGCCCATCGCCACCGCAAATAGTACCGTCAGCGCAATCATGAGCAGCATCGTTGAAGGGTTCGCCTTCAGCTGCTGCAGTTGAACCTTCAATATGGCAAGCATCGGTTATCCGTCCCTCCTCTTCGGAAACATCCACACGGCCGCTGCCGTAAAGACGGCGGCCATCGCGAGCAGACGGTACACGCCGTCCAACCAGCGCTCGGCTTCGGCGCCCTGGAGCATCTGCAAATATGCGACAAGCGCGGCGCCGTTCGGCGTCCACCCGCCGAGGGCGTTCAACCATTCCGACATCTGCGTGGTCGGGAAGAAGCTGCCTCCGAAGAATGCCAATACGGATACCATCATGCCGGAGAACAGGTCCGTCGCCGCCCCCGTCCGCAGCCGGTAATTCATTGCCGTCAGCAGGGCTGCCAGCCCGCCGATACAGACGGCGATCGCCGCGCTGATCGAGGCGAGCCCCGCCCAGAAGCGAAGCGGCTGTCCGGCGAACGATTGGAAGATCAGGCTCGACAGCCCGAAGAGCACGGCCAGCTGCAGGAAGGCGAGCATCGCGGCCGACGCGATCTTGCCGCCGAGGAAGCGCATCGGATGCGCGCCGGCGAGCAGAATCCGATCGAACGTGAACTGCTGCTTCTCGAGGAACGCCCGCCCGGCCGTCGACGAGGCGATGAACAGCACGAACATGACCGCCATGCCGATCGTGTAATATTGCAGCGAAGTGACCGGCTCGAGCTTCGACACCGACTCGATGCCGCCTTGCGCTTGCGCTGCGGCGGCCGACGCCGAGCCGCCCGCGGACTCGCTCGGCGCGGCGCCCGCCGTCTGGCCGAGAGCCGTCTGGAAGTTGAGTGAGCGCGCGAAGCCATCCACGATGTCGCGAATGACGCCGGCCCGCAGCGGCGAAGCCTCCGACGCCTCCACCTCGAGCGTCGCTCCGTCGCCTTGCTCGAGCAGCATGCGGCGCAGCGTATCGTACGTGAAGTCCGGCGGAATGCGCAGCAGCGCGTTCGCCTCGTCCCGCTCCAGCGCCAGTCGGGCGTCGCCGAGCTCCATCTCGGTCAACGTCAGCAGCTCGGACAGTTCCGGACTCTCCAGCATATTCCGCAGCAGCCGCTGCGGGCGCACCTGCTCCGCCGCCGACAGCAGCGCGTTCTCCGCTTCCTCCGGCAGCGCGGCTTCGCGCACTTCCGCCTCGAACCGCGCGAAGCCTTCCGCTTCGTCCTCCTCGTCGACGATCGCGACCGTCATATCGAGCTTCGGCGACTGCGTGTTGATCATATCGCCGAGCGCGAAGCCGAGAATGGCGATCAGCACGAACGGCATCAAGACGAGAATGGCGAGCTCCTTCCGGTCGCGGAGGATGAGCAGCACGTCTTTCTTCAGAAATGGCGCCATTTCTCTTCCCCCTAATCTCTCAATTTGCGGCCGGTCAAATGCAGGAATACATCCTCCAGGCTAGGCTTCTGCACGTTCAAGTTGACGATCTGCGCGCCGTGCTTCTCCGCCGCTTGGAACAGCTGCCCCAGCAGCTTGCTTCGCTTCGGCACGATCAGCTTCAGCCCTTGCTCTACATCCGCCACTTGACGAATGCCCTCCGACCGCCGCAGCTCCTCCGCGAGCGCGGGACAAGGCTCCTCCAGCTGCAGAAAGATCGTATCCTCCGACGACAAGATGCTCTTCAGCTCGTCTTTGCGCCCCGACGCGATCACCTTGCCGTGATCCATAATGTACACTCGGTCGCACAGCTGCTCGACCTCTTCCATGTAATGGCTCGTGTACAGCACCGTCATCCGCTTCTCTCGATTGAGCAGTCGCACCGTCTCCAGGATGTAGTTCCGCGACTGCGGATCGATGCCGACGGTCGGTTCGTCCATAATGACGATCTTCGGCTGATGGAGCAGCGCGGCGGCGATATTGATCCGACGCTTCATGCCGCCCGAATACGTCTTAATGCGCTCCTTCTTCCGCTCGCGAAGGCCCACCAGCTCCAAAGCCTCCTCGACGGCGACGTCGAGCGCCTTCCCCCGAAGGCCGTAGATGCGGCCGAAGAACTCCAGATTTTCCAGCGCGCTGAGCTCCTCGTACAAAGCGATCTCCTGCGGCACGACGCCGAGCACGCCTCGAATCCGCCCCGGATCCTGCACGACGCTCTTCCCCTCCAGCACGACGTCGCCCGACGTCGGGCGCAGCAAGGTGGAAATCATCGAGATCGTCGTCGATTTCCCCGCCCCGTTCGGCCCGAGCAGCCCGACCGACTCGCCGGCGCCCAAGAATAGATTGACATTGTCCACCGCGACGTTGGCTTTGTACGTTTTCCGCAAATCGACCGTCTCCAGCATAGCTTCCATTCCTCCCGAATCCCTATTGACCTCAATATACAGAGAAAAGAGCAGTGCTCCCACTGCCCTCGGTCATTCGTTATCGCCGCGACCATGACTTCAGTCACTTATATCAAGTCGTGCCGGATCGCGTAAATCGCCAGCTGCGTTCGGTCCCGAAGCTCCAGCTTATCCAGGATGAGGCTGATATGGTTCTTCACCGTGCCGACCGACAGCGCCAGCTCGTCGGCGATCTCCTTGTTGCTGCGGCCCTCGCCGACGCGGCGCACGATGTCCAGCTCCCGCGGCGTGAGCGACGGATCGACCCGCTTCGTCTCGGTCCGCCCGAGCAGGCGCGGCATCACCTTCGCGGCCACATGCTCCTCGAGCGACAGGCCGCCCGACAGGCAGCTGCGGATGGAGCGGATGAGCGCCGCCGGGTCGGCGTCTTTCAGCATATACCCGCTCGCGCCGAGCTTGAGCGCTTCGAACGCGTATTCGTCGTCGTTGAACGTCGTCAGCATCATCACCTTGCGGTCCGGCCAGCGGGACAGGATGCGGCGGGCCGCCTCGAGCCCGTCCATCTCCGGCATGCGAATGTCCAGCACGACGAGCTCGAACGCTTGACATTCGTTCAGCAGCACCGCCTCCGCGCCGTTCGACGCCTCGCCGGTCACGCGGAGCTCGGGGTCGGTTTCGATCATCATTTTCAGGCCGTGCCGCACTAAGGTTTGGTCCTCCGCGAGTAAGATTCGGATCATTGCGCTCGCTCCTCCTTCGCTTGCTCCAGCTTGAACGTCCCTCTCACCAGAAACTGTCCCCCCGACCGCATCAACGTCAGCTCGCCCCCGGCCTTCTCGACCCGGTCCCGCATCGCGGTCAGCCCGAAGCCTTCGCGAACCGGCCGCGCTTCGGCGTCCCCGACGTCGTTCGTCACCTCGAACCGAAACACCCGGCCGGCCGGCGACTCGAGCAGAATGCCGATCTTGCGCGACGCCCCGTGCCGCATCGCGTTCGTCATCGCCTCCTGGATCGCGCGGTAGACGGCGACGGACGGCTCGTTGCCGAGCGGCGCGGAGAGCGCGCCGTGTCGGACCGTGAATTCGACCTGGAGGTAGCTCTCCGCTTCCAGGTTGCGAATGAGCCGCAGCAGCGCCGGCAGACCGCCCTGCTCCTGCTCCTGCAGCGCCTTGACGGCGCTCCGGGTTTCCTCGAGGCTGTCCTGCGCGAGCCGCTTCATCTGCTCCGCCTGCGCTTGCTGCGCCCCGGACGCGTTCATGCGAAACATCTCCAGCTGCATGAGCAGCGACGTCAGCTTATGCCCGACCGAATCGTGGATTTGCCGGGCGATATTCGTCCGCTCCTCCGCCCGCGCCGCGTCTTCGCCGCTCTTCGCCTGGCGCTTCAGCTTGCGGTATTCGCCGAGCAGCGCCTCGAAGCGGGCGGCGCCTTCGACGTTCCCCGCCCGCTCGCGGCGGTACAGCGCCAGCGCGGCGGCGGCCGCGGCCGCGAACAGCAGCGCGAAGCCGGCGTAGCGCGGCTGCGCGGGGTCCGCGGCGGCCGGCAGGGCCGACGCCGTCAGCGCCAGCGCGGCGAGCGCGCCGAACGCCGCCGCGTATGCACCGGGAAGCCGGTAGACGGCTTCCCCGGCGAGATACGCGGCGAGCAGCAGCGCGTACAGCAGCCCGGCGCCGCCTGCGCCCGGCAGCGCGACGGCCGCGGCGAGCAGCGCGCCGGTCAGCAGCGCCAGCAGCGCCGGCGGCCGGCGCCCGGCGAGCGGCGACGCGAAATAACACGCGAAAAACGCGGCGCAGCCGAGCGCGCCGCGCGGCACCGCGCTAGCTCCGAACTGCAGCAGCGCCGCCGCCCAGACGGCCGCCAGCCATCCCGTCCACCCAAGCCATAACCCAAAACTGCGCACGTTACGTTCACCTACTTCTAACGATTCAGAATGCTCTCGATTCCCTTCTACTCGATCGAGGCCGATCGGCCGCATGACCGGTCAGCCAAGCGGACAACTCCCGCAGCTTGGCGGCGTCCGCGTGCCGGATCGTCAATCCCGCGCCGGAGGCGCCGGCCGCGGCGACCCGAAGCGTGGCGAGGCCCCTGCCCCGTTGGATCGGGGATTGCGACGCGCGAAGCCACTGGACGCGGCGCCGCCGGACCATCGCCTGCCGCCGGGAGAAGCCGCCGGAACGGATCGCAAGAAGATCGCCCTCCTGCGACCATGCCGCCTGCCTCCATTGGAGCGCCCCGCTTGCCCAAGCGAGCGCGGGGAGCAGCAGCGCGAACCAACGCCAATCGGTCGGAAGCCACGCGATGGCCGCGGCCGCCGCGATTGAACCTGCCGCCGCAGGGAGCAGCGCGTAGCTTCCGTATGCCTTCCGGCTCGCCGGCCGCCAATCGCTCGGCAATCGGAAGTCGGGCAAGAACGTCGCGAACAAGGCGGGAAGCTCCGCGACGCGGACGAACGGGAGCAGGTCGATCGTCGACTTCTCCTCGTCCGCGCTGCCCGCGACGACGACGCGAACGGCAGCCATCCCGAACGGACGATGCAGCGGCTGCTCCGTCACGAGCACCGCCTGAATGCGGCGCGATTCGACGACTCTGCGCTTCTTCTCCCAGAGCCCTCGCTCGACGATCAGCGTCCCGTCTTCCTTCGCCAATCGAAACCCACACTCCAGGAAGAAAGCGGCGCCGACGGCAAGCAGCCCGGCGAGGAGGGCGTAGAGGACGATCGCGCTCGGAAGGCCGATGTCGTGGACAAACTCGTGCAGCGTCTCCCCGATCGCGCGGTCTTCCAGCCACTCGTTCCAGAGCCGCAGCCCTCCTCCCGCGACGACGAGCCAGATCGTCGCGAACTTGCCGCTCGTCGCGCTCAGCGCGAACGTACGCCCAAGCGACATGCGCCATCGCGGCGCGGCCCCTTGCGGATCGGACCCAAGCGCCTCGTCCGATGCAGCTCCGAGTACGTCGCCCCCGCCGAGGACCGCTTGGATACGCCCGGCCTCTTCGAGCGATATCGAGCTGAGAACCGCCTCGGGCTCGTCGTCCCCCGCGGCCGTCTCCACCTCCAGCCGGACTAAGTCGAACAGCCGATCGTACATGCTGACCGTCGTATCTAGGGACAAGACGCGCTCCTTCCCGATCCAACTCTTCCGACGCACCCACAATCCATGCTCGATGTAGAGCACGCCTCCTTCGACCCGATATCGGAAGCGGCGCCAGCGCAGCCACGCGAACGCGAGCAAGGCGAGAACGGCTGCCGCGGCGAGGACCGCGGTCAGCAGGACGCGGTCGACCTCTCCGCCGAACAGGCGATTCGCGAGCAGGAGGACGGCCGGAATGAGGGGCACCATCCCCGCAAGCTCCTTCCCCGAGCGGAAGAGGAAATAGATCATCGACACCGGGTGCAGCCGGCGGAGCGCGCCGGTCCGTTCCCCGTCAGGCGTCCGCATCGGCGACCCCCGCCCATTCGGCGATTTGCTTCCGAATCCGCTCCGCCTCTTCCTCCGTGACGCCCGGGATCTGATGGCTGCCCGCCGCCGTCGAGAACGTCACGGTCGCGAGGCCGTATCGCTTCTGAATCGGCCCTTGCCTCGAATGCACATGCTGAATGCGCGACATCGGGACGAGCGTCCGATAACGCGCCCATAGGCCATGGTGCAGCTCGATGTCCTTCTCCGAGATGGCGTATCGCCAGGAGCGATACGTCGCGCCCGGGGCCAAGAGTACGTCCCAAACCGAGAACGACGCCGCGAGCGACGCCGCCGCGAACGCGATCCAAGTCGGCCAGCCGAACCGGCCCGTCGCCCAGAACAGTCCGATCACGATCGCCAGCATAACGGCGAAACCCACCCAGCCTTCCGCCCGACGCGCCTGCGCCGAACGGGGATCGAGCCGCTTCATATCGACTGCCTCCGCGGGGGAGTGTCTGCCGAGGAGAGAGTCGTCGCCATGCTGATTGGAATCTCTACGCATCACGCTGTAACCTCTTCTTCAGGCGGCTTAACGACTCCGCCGTCACGCCGAGGTAGCTTGCCAATTGATGCTGAGGCACCCGCTCGATTAAGGTCGGGCGCTTCCGCAGCAACGACAGGTAGCGCTCCTCCGGGCTGGACGCGACGAAGGCCGTGAACTCCTCCTGCATCCGGGCGAAGCTCTGTTCAATCATCCGGCGCGTCATCCCTTCCAGCTGGGCGTGCTTGTCGTACATCGCCTGTTCGACGTCCAGCGCGCCGACGACGGCGACCGTGTCCTCCAGACATGCGTACGTATACTCGGACGACGGATCGTCCCGATGGCGTTGGATCATCGCGATCGCTTGCTCCTCCGTGTAGAAGTTCGAGGTCGTCTCCCGTCCCGTTTCGTCCGCGGTATACTCCCTCACGCATCCCTTCAGGATGAAATAACATGCCCAGGGAACGTCGCCCTGTCTCAGGAGGATCGTTCCCTTCTTGAACTCCTCGATCCGAAGTTCGTCGAGGATCGCCTGCTGGGCCGCCTCGTCGAGCGTCGTGTAGCGGTCCAGGTACTTTTTCAATATTTGCTTCATTCGCCTTGCATCTCCCGTCGACGCCTTTTTCTTCCCAGTGAAGGATCCTATATGAATCCGATCGATCTTAGATAGTCCTCGATCTTCGCTTTCGTTTCGTGCAAGGGCCGATTCTCGTGTCTTCCGTGGAGGAAGAAGCCATGTTCCATCCCGTCGTAAGTCGCCCAAGCGATGTCGTTGCCTTCCGCCGTCATTCGTTCGACGAAGTCTTTATTCTGATCGAATAGATCGTCTTCGGTCCCGATCATCCATAATGTAGGAGGCAGGCATTTCTTGATATTATGATAAGGAGACATGTCCCGCGCATGGTCGAGCAGCTCGGGGTATCGCCTCGTCATGATGTCGACGCCGTCCATCCCGGCGCCGAAGATCACAAGCGCATCGGGAACGGGATTCACGCTCATGCGATCTCCCTCGTCGTTCATATGCTCGAACATAATCGAAGAAACCGCGATGTACCCGCCGGCCGACGAACCGCACACAACGATTTTACCAGGGTCGACTCTCCATTCGGCGGCATGCTCGCGCAAATGCCGAACCGCGGATCTGACGTCGCAGATCGCTTGAATCGGAGTGAAGCCTTCGTCATGCCCGGTCCGGTAATCGACGCAGATCGCGACAACGCCCTTCGACGATAAATATTGGGCATGATGTTGGAAATCGGCAGGCGTACGCGGCCCCTTGCCGAAGCTCCCTCCGATGAAAAATAAGACGGCCGCACGATCCTTCCCCCGGGTTTCGGGCTCGAAAACGTAAAAGTTGAGCTTGCGTTCGCCAATAACCTTGTACGTTGCTTCTTTTACCGGAAAGATGAAAGGGTACGCACGCATATGACCGCTCCTCCTAATGGATTCATCCGTTTCCCCTATACCCCATTGTACCTTGGCTTCTAATATTATGCTTGAGAAAAGCACTTCATCAAATCATAGCGATTCTCCGATGCATTATACAATCCTGTCCTGCTCGTTCGGAGCGAAACGGCATTCGAAAGAAAAAAACACCCCGCCGAGTGGCGGGATGCCGAAAGGTTACCGGTCTTGCAACTTCATTCTCAGCCATTGCTCCTTGCCGTTCGATAGCGGCTTCGCCGTATACGAATTGGACGCCGCTTCGATCGCTTCCCGAGCCCAATGATCCGCCGGGACGTCGGGCCATGTCGGCCGGAGCAGTCCGGTCAGCGCCGGACGATCGAACAAGGCGTTGAATACGGAGACCGCCTCGGCTCGGGTGAGCGCCCGGTCCGGCCGGAACGTACCGTCCTCGTACCCCGTCATCAAGCCGGCATTCATGACGGCCGCTATGTTGTCTTCCGCCCAATGTCCTTCCGCATCCGCTGCGGAAGAAGCCGTCCGGCTTTCGGCGAGACGTTGCCACGACACGATGATCGCAGCCATCTCGGCCCTCGTGATCGGGCTGTCGGATCGGAACAAGCCGCGGTCGTCTCCCGTCATGATGCCCTGTTGCTTCATATGGGCGATATAGATTTGGGCCCAGTGATCGGCGTCCACGTCGGAATATGCTCCTTCTTGGGCGGCGCTGCCTGCTCCAATGTTGCGCGACAAGATCGCCGCCGTTTCGGCGCGGGTAATCGGCCGATCGGGATGGAACAAACCGTCCTCGTACCCGAACATGTACCGTTCCCGGGTCCGTTCGGGCTCCACCGTCACGATTGTAAACGTACTGAACTTGTCGATGGCGATCTCGATCGCTATGGGCTTTCCGGCGGCGTCGTATTTGATTTCCCCGCGCTTGACTGCCTTCTCCCCGTCGCTATGCTCGATATATACCGCCATCCGGTCGATCGTCGCTTGCAGCTCCGCCGGATCGTCCGGCAGCTCCACGCCGGCAAGCGGGAATTCTACCTTCGTCTGCCGGCTGCTGTAGTTCGTTTCGATCGTCATCGGCTTGCCGATGACCCGCACTTCGCCGCCGTCCGCCATGCTCCGCAGCTCCTCCGCCTGCACGACCCGCGTCTCCACGAGCTGACGCTGCTCCTGCCTGCGAATCGGCACGACGCGGAAAAACAAATCTTTACCGTCGCTGTTAAGCAGCGCCAGCGCTTCCTGGGACAACGAGATTTTCACGTCGTTCGTTTGGATTTCCAGGTTGATTCCTTTATTGGACAATTCGTTTACCGAAGCGCTCGGCACGTTCACGACCACTTCGTCCGCAGGGCTTTCGGACAGGTCGTCTATGACGATTCGGGCGAAGTCCCGGCCGGCCGCAACCGCCTTTCCGATCGATTCGGCCGCTTTCGCCTTGTCGAAATTGACGTTGTCGACCTGCTGTCCCTGTTCGCTCTGCGTTCTTATAATGTCAACCTTCGCTGCCGGTACGCCATTGTCGTCGACGACTACATCGACTTGACGCTTTTGCTGAGGCGCGGTCGGTGCCGGTGCAGACGGCGCGGATGGCGCATCCTCGACTTCGGCGACCGTAACGGACGCCTTCGCCGCAGCGCTTAGCGCCGCGTCGCTCGCGCCGACGGCCGCCTGAACGTCGAAACCGAACTTGAAAGAACCGTTGGAATACAAACCCGGAGCAGGCGTAAACTTTAGTCCGGCGTTCCCTTCGGCGACGGTGATGAAGGCTCCGTCCTCGATTCTCGTTCTGCCGTCGGTTTTGTACAAGGTACCGTTCGTGATCGCCGTGATTTTATAATGGGTCACTTCCGCACCATCCGCCGCGTTTCTCGTTATGACAAGACCGCTCGCCGTCTGCATGCTTTCATTGGTAGCGGCGTCGGTCACGCCCGGCGTATCGGCAACGGGCGCAATCGTAAACGCTGCGGCGCCCGTGTCCGTCTTCGGATCGGCGGCGCCGTTCGTCGTCCCGTTGTCCGACACCGTATACTCGAATCCGGCCGGGCCGCTGTAATTCGGCGTCGGCGTGAAGACGACGTTCGCGCCGACGACGGCGACCGTGCCGCCCGTCGCATTGCCCGCCGCCGTAATCGTCAGCGTTTGGCCGCTTTCGTTCGCCGGACCTGCGACGTCGTTGCCGAGCAGGTCGGCGAACGGGATCGTCAGCTCGATGTCCTCCGCCGCATCCGCCGGCGTATCATCGGTTGCGGTTACGGGGTCGTTCGCTTCCGTCACGGTGACGACAGCATCGACCGCACTGCTGATCCCCGTGTCGGACGCGCCGACCGCCGCCTGCACCTTAAAGCCGAACGTATCGCCCGCCGGCGTGTTTTTGTCCGCATCCGGCGTAAACTTCAACCCGGCATTGCCTTCGGCGTACGTAATGAAATCGCCGCCGGCGATTTCCGTCGTGCCGTCGTTATGGTACAGCTTGCCCCCGACGATCGCCGTGATTTTGAAGTGCGACACTTCGACTCCGTCCGACGCGTTTCGCGAAAGCACCAGCCCGCTGGCGCTTTGCGTGTCCTCCGCCGTCGTCGCGTCGGTTAGGCTTGGCGCAGCCGCCGTCGGCGTGATCGCGAAGGCGGCCGCTCCCGTATCCGTCTTCGGATCGGCGGCGCCGTTCGTCGTGCCGTTGTCCGACACCGTATACTCGAAGCTCGCAGGGCCCGTGTAGTTCGCCGTCGGCGTAAACTCGACGTTCGCGCCGACGACGGCGACCGTGCCGCCCGTCGCATTGCCCGCCGCCGTAATCGTCAGCGTCTGGCCGCTTTCGTTCGCCGGACCTGCGACGTCGTTGCCGAGCAGAGCGGCGAACGGAATCGTCGCCTTCGCCGCATTTTCCGCGACGTCCGGCAGCGTGTCGTCCGTCGCGGTCGGCGCGTCGTTCGCTTCCGTCACGGTGACGACAGCATCGACCGCACTGCTGATCCCCGTGTCGGACGCGCCGACCGCCGCCTGCACCTTAAAGCCGAACGTATCGCCCGCCGGCGTGTTCTTGTCCGCATCCGGCGT
>JAPSKX010000286.1 GCA_031181325.1 Paenibacillus sp. | reverse complement strand
ACTGCACGTGGGAGCCGAGCCCGATCGGCGCGCCCGCGACGATCGCTTCGACGATGCCGCCGAGCGTATCGCCGTCGGCCTTCGCCGCATCGATCGCCGCGATCATCTTCTCCTCCGTCGCCTTGTCGACGACGCGGACCGGCGACGCTTCCGTCAACGCGATCAGCTGATCGAGCGGAAGATCGTTCGCCGGCGCTTCCACCTCGCCGATGCGGACGACTTGACCGCCGACGGCGATGCCGAAGTGGGCGAGCAGCGCCCGCGCCACGCCGCCGACCGCGACGCGCACCGTCGTCTCCCGCGCGCTGGATCGCTCGAGGATGTTCCGCATGTCCCGCTGGTTGTATTTAATGCCGCCGCTCAAATCCGCGTGGCCCGGACGCGGGCGATTGACGCGCCGCTTCGCTTCCGAATCTTCTTCCACCGGCTCGATGCCCATGACGGCCGTCCAGTTCTTCCAGTCTTTGTTATATACGACCAACGCGATCGGCGCCCCCGTCGTCTTCCCGTGGCGCACGCCGCCTACGATCGCGACCTCGTCCTTCTCGATCTGCATCCGTCGGCCGCGGCCATGGCCCTTCTGTCGCCGCGCCAGCTGCTCGTTGATAAACTCCGCCGTAAGCGGCACATTGCTCGGCATGCCCTCGATAATGACCGTCAGCTGCGGTCCGTGCGTCTCCCCCGCCGTTAAGTACCTCACAACCGGTTCCTCCTTTTGTCTGCCCCAGTCCGACCCCAAATTCTTCGAGACTTTAACGCTTTTATGCGCGAATGCGTTTTGACTTATTATAAGGTAATCTACCATGGTTGGCAAGAAAACGAAACCCCCGGAAGCCATGCTTCCGGGGGGTTTCTTGCCTGCAATGTCAAACCGTCTTCGCCGCGGATTTCGGCAGGGCGAACGGCTTCGTTTCGGACATCGACGGATCGTTCACGAGCCTCATGATTTGCGGCGAGTCGATGCCCAAAATTTGCGCGCATTCCTGAATCGTAAGAAACCCCCGGCGATAAGCGGTGATTACTTTGCGTTTGTCCATGCTTGGATGGCTCCTCCTGACCAAGGATAAACGGCTACGCCGTCCTTAAAGGACGGACGCCGTTTACCGAGACGATTCGAGCGTCATATCCGCAGGATATCGTTTCCGAATCGTCGAGTAAACAGTTCCGTAGTCCTAGTATAGGAATTGTTGGAAATGCTTATACATGGTCGGCCTCCGTCATTTTCCGATAGAAGAACGTATCGGCGGGTACGAGGCCGTATTGAGCCGGGGTGAAAATTTGTTCCGTCGAGCCGACGAACAGAATGCCGCCCGGTCGCAGCGCATCCGCGAACTTCCGGTAGAGCAGCGTCTTGGCGTCGTCGGTGAAATAAATCATGACGTTGCGGCAGATGATCAAGTCGAACCCTGCGTCGAACGAATCCGTCAGCAGATTGCCCTTGACGAACGTCACGCCGCGCTTCAGCTCGTCCGCCACGAAGAACGATTCGCCCTCCCGGCGAAAATACGCGTCGATGTACGCTTTCGGCACATCCTTCAGGCTTCGTTCGTGATAGACGCCCAGCTTCGCTTTGGCGAGCGCGTTGTCGTCGATGTCGGAGGCGACGATCTTCGACTCCGCCAGCGCCCCGCGCCGCGCCAGAATCATCGCCAGCGAGTAGGGCTCCTCCCCCGTCGAGCAGGCGGCGCTCCAACACTTGAGGCGCCCCTTCTGCTGCAGCATCTCCGGAACGAACTTGTTTTCCAGCACTTCCCATCGATTCGGATTGCGCCAAAACTCGGACACGTTGATCGTCATCCGGTCTAACAGCTCGGCAAGCAGCTCCTTATCCCGCTGCACGACCTGGAAATACGACGCGAACGAGTCGTATCCCCTGCGTTGCCGGAGCGTCGTCAGCCGCCGCTTCATTTGAGCTTCCTTATACAACGCCAGATCGATGCCCGTCAGACCCTTGAAGCCGGCGACGAACCCGGCGAAGTCCGGATCGTATTCCCCTTCGCGCCCTTCATCTCCCATACGGTTCCCCTCCCGAGGCGAACGAAGCGTCGCTTAAATCCAACGGTTGATCGCTTTATCGTAACTAGTCAGCTCTTCCGGCTTGAAGAAGTTGCCGATCTCGCGCTCCGCGCTCTCCGGGCTGTCGGAGCCGTGGATCAAGTTTTTCGGCGTGTGCGCCGCGAAGTCGCCGCGGATCGTGCCCGGCAGCGCATCCATGACGTTCGTCTTGCCTATCAGCTGACGAGAGAGCGCGATCACGTCGTCGCCTTGCCACACCATGCCGAACACCGGACCGGACGTAATGAAGTCGACCAGCCCGCCGAAAAACTCCTTCCCCTTATGCTCCGCGTAATGAAACTCGGCTTGCTCGCGCGTCACTTGCATCAACTTCGCGCCGACGAGCTGGAAGCCCTTGCGCTCGAACCGGGATACGATTTCGCCGATCAGCCCCCGTTGAACGCCGTCCGGTTTGACCATTAAGTACGTTCTTTGCATACTCGATTCCTCCATTAATATGTATTGGGGTAGTACTCCGGTTGGCTTCAATGCGAGCGATCGGCGATAAATTTAGCGATCGCGACGAAATCTTTCTTCGCCGGGATATCGGGCAGTTCGTTCAACGCGCCGATCGCCTTGTCGATATAGCGATGCGACAGCTCGTCCGCTTCCCGGATGCCCGTGCTCTTCCGGACCAGCTTGATCGCCAGCTTCAAGGCGTCCTCGTCCGGCGTCGCTCCGAGCACTGCGGCTTCCACCGCTTCCCGGACGCGCGCGTCGCGCATCGCGCATAACACCGGCAGCGTGATATTGCCTTGGCGCATGTCGCTGCCGGGCGGCTTGCCGAGCTGACGCTCCGTCCCGGTCAGATCGAGAATATCGTCGCGAATTTGGAACGCCATCCCCGCGTTATACCCGAACGTGTAGAGCCGCTGCGACAGCGGTCCCGGCACGCCCGCCGCGAGCGCGCCGAGCTGACAGGAGACGGCGATCAGCAGCGCCGTCTTCCGGCGGATGCGGAGCAAGTAATCGCGGATCGACTGATCGAGCCGATAAAACATGCGAAACTGCTCCATCTCCCCGATGACCATCTGTACCATCGCCTTCGACAAGATCCTATGGATCTCCGGCGACTCGAGATTCGCCGCGATGTCGAGCGCCTTGCCGAGAATATAATCGCCGGTATACATGGCGATCCGCTCGTCCCACTTCGCCTTGACGGTCGGCTGGCCCCGCCGCGTCGCCGCGTCGTCGATGACGTCGTCATGCACGAGCGTCGCCATATGGATCAGCTCCAGAGCGACGGCGACGTGCGACAGCCGATCGAGATCGTATTCTCCGAATCGGCCGGACAACAGGACGAACACCGGCCGGATTCGCTTACCTCCCGCCTTGAGCAGGTGCAAGGACGCCTCGTTCAGATCCGCTTCCTCTGTGCGCACGCTGCCTTCCAGCTTGCGTTCGATGCTGGCGATATCGTCTTGCATTTTCGAGTAGATGTCCAGTAGCTTCATTCATTCACCTGCGTTACGTTGGGATTTCGCCATACCCGCAGCGGCGGCGCGGAACCGAGGAACCCTAATTCGTGCGCGAACCGAAAATAGAGTTCGAGGCCTTGCCGCTGCGACTTCCCGAAGTCGTAATCGAGTCGGCCGAAGTAACCTCTCCAAAACTCGCGATTTTCCCCGACCGTCCTCGACGCCAGGTCGAGAAGATCGTCCGGGAGCCGCTTGCCGGCTCGCTTGGAAGCCAGCAGCGCCTCGTGCACCAGCGCGGCGTCCTCCGCTCGTTCCGCCGCCCACGCTTCCCGGACGGCCCACACCGCGAACGTCATGCCGAAGCCCGTCCATTCCGTCCAGAGCGTGCATAGATCGTACCGATAATAGCCTGCCGCCGCGGCCGGGCCGCTCGCGCGAATCGCGTCGTCGCCGATGAGGAGCGCCGCGTCGCACGTACTCATCATCGTATCCAAAATCGGCGACATATCTACATAGGTCGGCGTAAATTCGAATCGCTTCGTCATAATGATCTTCAAGAGGTGCACCGTCGTCGCGGAAGTCGTCGCCAGCGCGATGCGTTCCGGAAGCGCTTCGCCGAGCGGCCGCTTCGTGAATAAAAACAA
>JAPSKX010000285.1 GCA_031181325.1 Paenibacillus sp. | reverse complement strand
CGGCTCCGCCAGCTTAATGCCGAACGCGCCGGCCACCTCGTAGCCCATGCAGGAGAAGCCGTACTCCATGTGATACGTCTTCGGCTGCGCGTTGCGCCATAGGCGATGCAGGTCGCCGGGCAGACTGCCGGCGGCGCACACGATGACGGCGGCGTCGCCGATCGTCCGATTGATCTCGCCGAGCACGCGCGTCTGCGACAGCCCTTCCTCGAGCTCGACGGCGTACAGCCGGTCGACTTCCGCGTCCCATGCCGCCTTGAGCGCCTGTAACGCGCTCGGCTCGTATGCGGCACGGTATCCCCGCTCCGCGAGCGCCGGGGTCAGCGACTCGAGCGCCGCCTTCGCGTCCGCCACCAGCGCGACCGCGTCCAACTTCACCGCGTCGAAGCCCGCGACGTTGATGCCGACGACCGCCGCGTCCGGACGGAACGCGGTCTTGGACGCGGTCGTGAAGTCCGTGAAGCGCGTGCCGAGACCGATGACGACGTCCGCCTCCTTCGCGAGCGCGTTCGCCGCCGACGAGCCGGTGACGCCGATCGCGCCCATGTACAGCGGGTGATGCCACGGTACGGCGCTCTTCCCGGCCTGCGTCTCCGCGATCGGAATGCCGAACGCCTCGGCGAAGGCAAGCGTCTCCGCGGCCGCCAGCGAATAGTGGACGCCGCCGCCGACCACGAGCAGCGGCTTCGCCCCGGCCACAATCGCGCGGACCGCGTCGTCCAGCGCTTCCCGCGCCGGCTGCCGCCGGTGGATCGCGTGGACTCTTTTTCGGAAGAACGCCTCCGGATAGTCGAACGCCTCCGCTTGCACGTCCTGCGGCAGCGCGAGCGTCACCGCCCCCGTCTCCGCCGGATCGGTCAGCACCCGCATCGCCTGAACCGCCGACGACATGAGCTGCTCCGGACGCGAAATCCGGTCCCAGAACTTGCTGACGGGCTTGAAGCAGTCGTTCGCCGAAATCGTGAAGTCCATTCCGTGCTCGATCTGCTGCAGCACCGGGTCGGGCTGCCGCGACGCGAAGATGTCGCCGGGCAGGAACAACGCCGGAATGCGATTGACCGTCGCCGTCGCCGCCGCCGTCACCATATTGAGCGCGCCCGGTCCGATCGAGGACGTGCAGGCGTAGATTTGTAGCCGGTTGCGTTGCTTCGCGAACGCGACCGCCGCGTGCGCCATCCCCTGCTCGTTCTTCCCCTGAATATAGGGCAGGCCGCTTTCGCTTCGTTCGAGCGCTTCGCCGATGCCCGTGACGTTCCCGTGCCCGAAGATGCCCATCACGCCGACGACGAACTTGTGCTCGACCCCGTCAATAGAAACATACTGCCGATCCAGAAACCGCAGCAGCGCCTGCGCCATCGTGAGCCGCACCGTCGTTGCCATCCTTCTCACTCCTTGGAACATGGTATCGAAATCGGATGTCCGCCTTCGTTAGGGGAACCGCTTAACCTTACAGCAATAACTTACTCGATTTCCGCCAGCTTCACCGGCCGCCCTTCGACGAGCGAACGCTTCGCCGCGCACGCGATGCGCTCCGCCTGCAAGGCGTCGTTCCCGTCCACCGGTACCGGCTTTCCTTCCAATACGGCGCGCACGAACGCTTCCGTCTCCGCCTTGTAGGCTTGCTGATAGCGCTCCAGAAAGAAGTGCTTCGGCTTATCGCCGAACACGCCCTCCGCCGTGCTCCACTCCGCCGAATGCTCGAAGTCGTTCCGCACCGTGACCATGCCCTTCGAGCCGAGCACCTCCACGCGCTGATCGTAGCCGTACGCGGCCTTCCGGCTATTGTCGATCGTGCCGATCGCGCCGTTCTCGAACGTCAGCGTCGTCACCGCCGTGTCGATATCGCCGAGCTCTCCGATCTTCGGATCGACGAGCACCGCGCCCTTCGCGTAAACCTCGACCACCTCGCTGCCGGATAAATACCGCGCCATGTCGAAATCGTGGATCGCCATATCGAACAGCAAGCCGCCCGACACGCGAATATAGTCGTACGGCGGCGGGCCCGGATCCCTCGACGTAATGCGCACCACGTGCGGCTCGCCGAGCGATCCGCCGCTCACGAGCTCCCGCACCTTGCGGAAGTTCGCGTCGAAGCGCCGGTTGAAGCCCGTCTGCAGCAGGACGCCGGCGTCCCGCACGACGTCGAGGACGCGCTTCGTCTCTTTCACGTCCAAGCTGACCGGCTTCTCGCAGAACATGTGCTTCCCCGCGCGCGCCGCCTTCTCGATCATCTCCACGTGCGTGTCGGTGGAGCTGCATATGAAAACGGCTTCAACCTCCGGATCGCTAAGGACATCCTCGTACCGCGTCGTCGACTTCGGTCCGCCGATGTCCCGGAGCCATCCTTCCTGCTCGCGGAGGTTCAGGTCGGACACGACATGGAGACGCGCCGATTTCATCGCGGCCAGGTTCTCGGCGTGCAGCTTCCCGATCCGGCCCGCGCCGATCACCCCGATGTTCAACGTCTTCAATGGGAGCTCTCCTTTTCGTTTGTGATGCACTGCCCGCATCCCTTCGAATTCGGATTGGGTAAGCGCTTAACTTGGCTACAATTGGATTATAGCATGTAGAGCGCGGCGCGACTAGACCGAAATTGCTCGACGTTCCCTAAGCAGCGCAGCGTGATCCTGTGTATCCGTCTCCCTTTCTCCCATCGATTCCGCCTTCGTCGACGTCGCGTTCCTGTCTCCGACGACGAAAAAGCCGCTCGTCCGATTCCGGACGGCGGCTTGGCTTCGCTATTTCATTTTTACGACGATCTTCCGTATGCTGTCTCCCGAAAGGTGGTACTTCCGCTCTAATTCCGCGACGGTCCATCCGCTGGCGTAGCGGCTGCTGATTTCCGCGTTGCGCTCGGCGATCTGCCGCCGCGCGCCGCTCAGTTCGCCCCAGCCGGCCCGCCGTTCGGCGTTCTTCGGAATGTACACCAATTCGCCTTGAACGAACTGCTGCAGCTCCTTCAAGAGACGCGGGGGAAGCACGTCCTTCGCGTTCTTGTATCGTACGGGGTTCGCCCTCCTCATTGCAAAGCGAAAAAAACCGTGGATGCCGATGCCTCCACAGATCCGGCGGTTCTCCCAATCATATAGAAGGGAGGCCGAAGCCTCCCCCTTCGTTATAAGGCGAACCTCGTCGTTAGACGAAGCTCACCTCTGTTTGGTTTACCACACCGATCAACCCCTTTCGTTCTTTTTCGTCGGGCCCGACTTCTACATCATAACCCGAACGCGCGATTCGGAAAAGGGAAAAAATTCATATACTCGTTCCTTCCCCCGCTTCCGACTCGGCGAGCGTCGGCATGCCCGCCTGCGCGCCGAAGCGCGTAACGGACAATGACGCCGCACGCACGGCGAACGCGAGCGCCTCCCGGGCGTCGCGGCCGGCGGCGATGCCGAAGCCGAATGCCGCGTTCAAGCAGTCGCCCGCCCCCGTCGTATCGACGGGCGTCACCTTCGGCGCGGCCGCGACGAGGAGCCGCCCCGCTTCGACGACGGCGGCGCCGCGGCTGCCGAGCGTAACGACGAGGCGGCTCCCGTACCGCGCCTCCCATCGCTCGATCGCGGCGGCCAGCGACGCGTCGTCTTCCGCTTCGCCGCCGCCGAGCGCCGCGAACTCGGTTTCGTTCGGCGTCACCCAATCGGCGAGCGCGAGCAGCTCGTCCGGCAGCGCCTTCGCCGGCGCCGGATTCAGGATCGTCGCGACGCCGGCCTCGCGCGCGATGCGCAGCGCCCGCTCGACGGCCGGAAGCGGTACCTCCAGCTGCACGAGCAAGATATCCGCCGCTTCGATCGCGTCGCGCGACGCCTCGATCATGTCCGGCGTCACCCGGCCGTTCGCGCCGGGCACGATGACGATGCAGTTATCCTGCGGCGTATGCAGAATCGTAGCCGTACCGGTCGGAACGCCGGGAAGCCTCGCGACCCGATCCGTCGCCGCTCCCGCCCGCGCGAGGCCGTCGATCAGCTGCGCGCCGAAGGCGTCGTCGCCGACCGCGCCGATCATCGTCGCGTTCGCGCCGAGCTTCGCGCAGCCGACCGCTTGATTCGCGCCCTTGCCTCCGGGAATGTAATGAATCGCTTCGCCCTCGATCGTCTCCCCGACGAGCGGCATGCGGCTCGAGGAGACGACGAGGTCCATGTTG
>JAPSKX010000284.1 GCA_031181325.1 Paenibacillus sp. | reverse complement strand
GTCTGCTCGAGCCAAGCGCGCCGCGACCGTCGGGGCTTGTTATATGCTGTTTTATTTCGCGGTGTTTCTTCCGTTATCCGAAGGGAGCAGGGGGACGTTCGCGCGGGGCTTGTTCTGGCTCGTCAACAACGTGGGCTCGATGCCGTTCCTCGTCCCGTTCGGCTGCGCGTTGTTTCTCCTATACTTCTTCCTGATGTCGCGCAGGCCCATTCAGTACATCGAAGAAATTACGGCCGGTCTGCAGGAAATCGCGAAGGGAGACTTGTCGCACAAGATCGCCAAGCGCTCTTCCGACGAGCTCGGCATCGTCGCGGACGCGGTCAATGCGATGGCGGAGCAGCTGCGCCGATCGATCGAAGAAGAACGGTCGGCGGAGAAGGCGAAACGGGATCTGATCACCGGCGTCTCGCATGATTTGCGTACGCCGCTGACCTCGATTCTCGGCTTCCTCGAATATATCGAGGAGGATCGCTATAAGGACGAAGTCGAGCTGCGGTACTATCTCTCGATCGTGAACGAGAAATCGCAGAGTCTCAAGAAGCTGATCGACGACTTGTTCGAGTATACGCGGACGAGCGGCAAGCGGGTGCCGCTTCGGCTCGCGCCGCTCAACGTCACCGACTTTCTAAGCCAGCTGGCCGAGGAGTTCGTGCCGTTGCTGCAGAAGGAACGAATGATTTATCGGCTTACGTCGACGGATCATGCCTTGACGATCCGAGCGGACGCCGACGAATTGGTAAGAGCGTACGAAAATTTAATATCCAACGCGATTCGGTACGGTCATTCGGGCGGTCAAATCCGCATTGAGATTCTGTCGGAAGGAGAGGAGGCGGTCGTACGCATTATTAATTACGGGGAGGAAATTCCGGAGCAGGACATCCCCTTCCTATTCGACCGCTTCTATCGGGTGGAACGATCCCGTTCGCGAGAAACCGGCGGCACGGGGCTGGGGCTCGCGATCGTCAAGAATATCGTAGAGCTGCATAACGGCCGGGTGTCCGTGCGGAGCGACGCCAAGGAGACGGCGTTCGAAACCCGATTCCCCAGGCTCGCGTCGAACGGCGAGAGCGAGCCGCCGCTCATGAAACCGTAAGAAGTCGTTAAGAAAACGATAAGGTTTTGCGCGCATCGCCGATAAGATGTTCCCTTTATCGTAGATTATGAGTTTCGGAAGCGAAACACGAGAAATCGACGGAGGGATCTATGGGATGCAACGCAGAAAAACAACGCTTGCCGCGAAGGTCGTCGGCTGCCTCGCGCTGGCCGCCGCGATCGGCGGCTGCTCCTTCATGCGGGCGGAGCCCGTCGGGACGGCGCCCGAACGGGGGAACGATGAGGTACTACCGTCGTACGATGTGATCGTCGTCGGATCGGATCCCGAAGGCGTCGCGGCGGCCGTCTCGGCCGCGCGCAACGGCATGACGACGCTGCTCGCGGACGGCGGCGAACGGGACCGCCTCGGCGGACTCGCGACATTAGGGTGGCTCAATTCGATCGACATGAACTACGGACCGAAGGGAGAAATAGTAAACCGCGGAATTTTCCTCGAATGGTTCGAGAAGCTGGAGGGCGACTCCTTCGACGTCGAGACGGCGGCGGAGGCGTTCCGCACCTTAACGGATCGAGAGCAACGGCTCGACGTTCGGCTGGGCCTCTCGGGCATCGAACCGATCGTTACGGAGCTTGGAGCCGGCGAGCGGACGGTCACGGGCATTGCGGCGACGCTCCCGGACGGCTCGCGGCGCGAGATCGCCGCGAAAGCGGTCATCGACGCGACGCAGGACGCCGACGTCGCCGCGGCGGCCGGCGTTTCGCACACCGTCGGCCGGGAGGAGCTCGGCTACGACGAACACGCGATGGCGGCGACGTTGGTGTTCCGATTGAACGGGGTGACTTCGGACGTATGGAAGCGAGTCGGCAAGCGGCTAAGGAGCGACGACGATCCGATGACGGGCGCGAACGGGCGAAGCGCGTGGGGGTACGACGAGATGAAGCATTACGACGCCGTCGCGAGCGATCCGAACCGCGTGAAGATGAGGGGGCTCAATTTGGGCAGGCAACGCGGGGACACGGCGCTCGTGAACGCGCTGCAAATCTTCGGCGTGGATCCGCTCGACCCGGAGTCGAAGCGGGAAGCGCGGGCGACGGCCGAAGCGGAGCTGCCGCATATCGTCGACGAGCTGCGGCGGAGGTACCCCGAGTTCAAGGGCGCGGCGCTCGACGCTTCGGCGCCCGAGCTGTATATCCGCGAGTCGCGGCACATCGCGGCCGAATACCGGCTGACGATCGTCGACGTCTGCGAAAACCGGGATCAATGGGATCGAATCGCCTTCGGGTCTTACCCCGTCGATATCCAGCGCATGACGCCGGACGAATACGGCGCGGTCGTCTGCCATCCGGAGAAGTACGCCGTGCCGTTCCGCAGTCTCGTGCCGCTCGGCGTGGACGGCTTGCTCGTCGTCGGCCGCGCCGCCGGCTTCGATTCGCTCGCGCACGGCAGCGCGCGGGTCATCCCGGTCGGCATGGCGACCGGCCAGGCGGCGGGAGCCGCGGCCCGCGTCGCGATGGAGGAGGGGCTGACGTTCCGGGAGCTGGCTTCCTCCGAAGCGGCGGTCGCCCGTCTGCAAGCCTTATTAACGAAGCAGGGCATGTCGCTGCGGCCGTTCGAGGCCGCGCCTCCCGCGGCGTTCGAAGGGCCGGAGGGGGACGCGCTCCGCGCGATGCTGCGCCTGGGCGTCGCTGTCGGCGGGTACGACAACGACTTCCGCTTGGACGAAGCGGCGAGCGTCGCGAGCCTGCTGAACGTACAGCGGGCGCTGCACCGGAAATATCCGGATGCCTTCCCCGTCGACTCGCGGGAAGCCCTCGAACGGCAAGCGTCGGCGGAAGGCAAGTCGACGGAGGCGCTGCGCCAAGAGCCGCTTCGCTTGTCGACGGCGGAGGCGCTGCTGGCGCGAACGCTCGGTCTCGAAGCGGATACGCGAAGCGCGCAAGCGCCGGCGGGCTTCGCGACGGACGTCGCCGATCCGGAGGCGCTTCGCGTCGGCGAGCAGTACCGTCTCGTTCACGCCGTCATGGAGCGGTTAAGCCTCCAATAACGAGGCGGCGAACGCCTCGACCCGGTCCAATGCGTCGACGAGCGTCTCCATCGAGCATGCGTACGAGAGGCGCACGTAGCCCTCGCCGAGCGGCGTGAATGCGCTGCCCGGCACGACGGCGACGCGCTGTTCATCTAAGAGACGGTATGCGAACGCCGTCGAGTCGAGCCCGAACTTCCGCACGGAGGGGAAGATGTAGAAGGCGCCTTCGGGCATCGCGACGTCGAAGCCCGCCGAGACGAGCCGCGCGTACGCGTAGTCGCGGCGCGCGACGTACGCCTCCCGCATCGGGAGGGCGTCGTCGATGCCGGCGGTGAGCGCGGCTAACGCCGCGTATTGGCTCACCGACGCGGCGCAGGTGACGTTGTATTGCAGCACCTTCACCATGTGCTGCGCGATCGCCGCCGGCGCGAACGCGAAGCCGATCCGCCACCCCGTCATCGAATGCGACTTGGACAGCCCGTTCACGACGATCGTCCGCTCCCGCATCCCCGGGAACGCGGCGATGGAGGCATGCGGACGATCGTACACGAGCTCGCTGTAGATTTCGTCGGAGATGACGAACAGGTTCCGGCGCGAGAGCAGCTCCGCGATCGCCGACAGCTCCTCCGGCGCCATCGCCGCTCCCGTCGGATTCGACGGGGACGCGAGAATGACGCAGCGCGTCCGCTCGGTGAGCGCCGGCTCGAGCTTCTCGGCGGTCAGCTTGAAGCCGCTGTCGGTCACGTCGACGTATACCGGGACGGCGCCGCACAGCCGAATGAGCGGCTCGTAGCCGGGGTACACGGGGCCGGGCAGCACGACCTCGACGCCGGGCTCGAGAATCGTGCGCAGCGCCATGTCGATCGCCTGGCTGGCGCCGACGGTGACGAGCGTCTCGTCCGCGCCGCGATAGTCGAGGCCGTATTTCGTCCGGACGAACGCCGCGGCGGCGTCTCGCAGCTCCGGCAGCCCCGCGTTCGGCGTATAGACGGTCTTGCCCGACCGGGCGGCCGCGGCCGCCGCCTCGACGATGTGCGCCGGCGTCGGGAAGTCCGGCTGACCGAGGGTCAGCGATAACACGTCCTTATATTGGGCGACCCGGTTCGCCATCTGGCGAATGCCGGAAATCGCGATGCCGCGAAAGTC
>JAPSKX010000283.1 GCA_031181325.1 Paenibacillus sp. | reverse complement strand
CCTGCAAGCTTCGAACGACGCCTCCAGGTTCCGCGGAACCAAGCGTAACGTCGCGTCCGAGCGATGCGTAGTGCGAGACGAGGCGGTTCGCTTGCGCGACCCACCCGGCGTCGCCGGCCTGGGCGTCGGTGAGCGCAACGACGAGCGGGCGGGCGGCGCGGTCCGCGAACGCGCGCAGATCGTCTTCGCCGTCCAGCTCGACAGCCGGATCGGGCGCTGCGTTCGGCGGCGAAACGACGATCGACGCCGTTCCCGTCAAGCCGCTGAGGAGCTCCTTGACGACCAAGGTATACGCCCCCGCCGCGTCCGTCGCGGCCAGCGGCAGCTTCGCCGTCAATCCCGTCGCCGAATACACGGTCGCGGTGTCGCCCGTCGCATCATGGGTCACCGTCAGCTCGAGCGGAATGCCCGCCATCGGATCCGGATTGCGTATCGTCGCAGTCGCTTCGTAGAAGCCGTCCGCGCCGAGCTCTACGGCGACCTGCGGCGCGACGACGACCGCCGGCGGCAACGCGTAATACTGGAAGCCGTGCGCCGTCAAATCGACCGCACCCGCTTCGGCCGCGGTCAGCTGACGGCCCAGGCGTACGTCGTAGATCGGGCGCGACGTGTTCCACGTCAGCGCGCCCGTCTGCCCGAGCAGATGCTGCGACTCGCCGGACGCCGGGTTATGCTTCTGGTTCAGCACCGTCACGTATTGCGTGTCGCCCGCGCGCGTCGGCACCGCCCAGATCGTGTCGCTGCCGGTCGTGACCAGGCGTCCTTCCACCCCGTTCATCGCCGCTTGCAGCTTCGCGATATTGTCTTGATTGCGCGAGAGGAGCACATTGGTTTGGTCGGTGTTGCTCTGCACGATATAGGATCGCACTTGCATATTCGTCTGCACCGCCGGCACCGGCGACACGGATTCGTCGTCCGCGAGGATGAGTCCGCCGGCGTCGACGAACGCTTGCAGCTCGGGCTCGAGCCCGTCGTACCAACGCCAGCTGTCGTCGAAGACGTTCAGCCCGACGAGCAAGATCGCCTTCATCGAAGACGGCAGCCCGCGCTTCAGCTCTTCCGGCGTGATCAGCTTCGACGGCCAGCCTGCCGCATGCGTCAGGAACAACGCTTCGGTCGCCTTGCCTTCGTGCGAGCCCGCCAGCAGCTGCGCGTCGGTCGGCTGCTCGCCGCCCACGATCGTGCGGAGAATCGCTTGCTCATTGACATATAAGATGCCGATCGACGGCGTCGGCTCGGTCATCGCGTACGCGCCGCCGTATTTATGGATCCATTCGTACAAAGCTTTCTGCTCCGCGATCATCCCCGGCTGCGCGTTGGGGCCGCGATCGTTCGGCAGCACGTTCGTGCCGATCGCTTGAATGCCGCGAGTTAACGTCATGGCGTACGTCTTTTCGCGGTCCATCTTGCCATAGAACAACTTGAAGTCGTCCTGCAGCGCCCAAGTCGTCTTATTCGGGTCGTAGCTGCGCAAGCGATCGACGAGCGATACGTTATGCAGCGGCTTCGACGCCGCCAGCTCGTTCCAGTCGTAAGCGCTCTGCACCGGCAGGTTCGTATGCATCTCCTTGCCGGGAATCGTCGCCCACACCCAGCCGCCGCGCGCCCCGACGCCCGGTCCGCTTCCGTACGACCCCGTCGTCGTGACGAGATCTCGATTCACCTCGGACACCGCGTCGGCGAAGTAGCCGTACGCCTTGAACGTCTCGTTATATTCCGCGAGATAATCCAAGAACGGCTTCGTCTCCGTGCCGAAATATTCATGCGTCTTCGGCGTATACCCCGACAAGCTCGGCGCGAGCGGCGTCGTCAGCGGCTGCCCGGCCGTCGTGCGGAACGGCTCGAACGCGCGCGCCCACGGCCGGTTCGGATGCGGCGGCGCCCAATCCCAATAGGAGGCGTATCCCGCGTTATCCGCTCCAAGGCTGATGCCCGCGAGATTCGGATACGCCGACAACCGCTGCAGCCCGAGCTGCACGTCCCGGTACAGCGGGGCGTGGAAATCCGCGATATACGAGCTGTAGAACGGCAGGTTCTGGCTCGAAATGGACACGACGTCCCAATCCGTTCGCGGCATCACGCCGAACCCGACGCCGCGCGCCGCCAGCTCCCGCGCCACGTCTTCGTAGCTGCCCGCCGCGGCCGGATCGCCGAACGACGTAAACTCGAACACGCGGTCGTAGCCCGTATCGGCGACGTACGCCGCATACTCCGCGGCGGTTCCGATCGTCTTGTACTGCCTTGCGTTCACCGGATGCTCGGAGTGGAAAAATCCGCCCGCGCTCATTCCGTGAGGCAAGTAAACGAAATTGATCGTTTCCGGCGAGCGCGGCACGTCGACGCCCACGTGATCGGCGATCGACGGCGTTCCCGCGTTCACGCTCGGCAGCGCGACCGGCTTCGGTCCAGCCAGCGCCGCTTCGTCGGCGTTCCATTGCGTCGTATGCGGGAACGTCTCCGGCCGGTCGACGCTCGCGACCGTCAGCGTAGGTCCGGCGCCCGGTACGGTCAACGAGAACGAAATCATCTCGTCCTTCGGGTCCCCGGGCTCGATCGGGATCAGCCCCGCATCGAACGTCACCGGTCCGCGGCCGTCGACCGTCAACGAATACGGCTTACCCGCCTCGTTCTGCGGAAGCAGCAGCGTGAGCGAGTCGTGCACGTTCGCGCCGCTGTCGTAAATCGTTTCGCCGTCGTAGGACAATACGACGTTCTTCACCGACCCGGACGTCGGGCTCGAAATTTTCACCGGGAACGTCCACAGCTCGTAATCCCACGACCAAGACCGCGCCGTGCGATCGCTGGTATAGACGTTCGTCTGGCCCCATCGCCATGCGACGCCGCGGAACCAGTGGTTGCCCGGCTCCAGCACGTTATCGAACGATTGCTGCAGCAGCGACATATTTTCCGGCTGACGCTTCAGCATGACTTCCGTCTTGAACTCCGCCGATCCGCCGGCGAACGGCTCGACCGTGCGCACCCAGTTGATTTCCGGATACGGAATATCCAGCGTTATTTTCGGCCAATCGACCGCGTTGGCTCCCTCGACGCGCACCGCGTTCTGGTGCATGCGCGCGCTGCCCTTCGTGAACAAGCCGGTCGGCATATCGAATCGCGTGAGCCGCAGCGTCACGTATTTCGACGGCGGATCGAAATCGCTCGCGTCCGCCGGACGCGTCATAATGTCATCGTTCATGTCCGCGAGCACTTGGTCGTAGGTGAGCGGCGCCGCGTAGAAACGCAGCGAGTCGATCTGACCGCGGAAGCCCCACTCCTGCATCGCCCGCGTCTGCGAATTGAAATGCCACTCGCGGCCGAGCTGCAGCGACAGATCGTTCGGCAGAAGGCTCGTGAAGACGGCCCAATCGTCGACGGTGCCGATCAACTTGCCGTTGGCGTAGAACCGCGCGCCCTCGTATCGTTCGAAGGCGACCGCGATATGCGTCCATTGGCCCGCCTGAATCTCGGAAGAAGCGAAGGACCAGCTGTACCACTTCTCCCCGTAGTCGCCCCCGAAATACAGGCTTCCGTTGTTCAAGCCTAGATAAAACGTCGTTCCCTTCCAGTTGGCATCCCGTTTCGTCGCGATCGGCTGATAACCGGTCAGATCGTCCGGCTTGATCCACGCGGTGATCGTCAGCTCCGAAGAGATGTTATTCAGGTGCCCCGTGTTCGAGACGCGCGCTTGCCCCGGTCCGGACAAGGACAGCGCTTTGCCGCCCCCGGGACGCCCGTCGACGAACGCCGCCGGCGAAGTGATCGATCCGTTCAAAGCGGCCGGTCCCGCGTCGACGAGTCGCTCCGGGTTCGCGGCGTCCGGCTCCATCTCGTAGCTCGCGATCAGCGGCGCCGCCATCGGCGCCGACGTCTCGATCGCCGCCGGACCGCCGTCGGCCGACAGGTTGCCGGTCAAATCCTTCGCCCTCACCGTAATCGCGTACGCCGTACCCGGCGTCAGCCCCGTCACGCGATACGACAGTTCCGTCGTGTAGCCGACGAATTCGCCGTTGGCGTAGACGTTATATCCAACGACGGCGATATTGTCCGTCGATGCGTTCCAGCTTACGTCCGCCTGCGTATCGCGCACATTCGAAGCCGCGACGCCCGTCGGCGCGGAAGGCGCCTCGTCATCCGCAGCGACGGTCCCGTACAAATTCGCCTCGTGGATCGACCAGAAGACGCCGGCCGTCCGATTCAGCGTCACGCGCACGTATTTCGCCGTCTGGTCCGGGAACGTCACCGTCGTCACCGCCGTCGTTCCCGTCGCGGTCGCCACCGGCTCGCTCCACGTCGTTCCGTCGTCGGACACCGTCACCTTGAAGCCTCGCGCGTAATCGCCGT
>JAPSKX010000282.1 GCA_031181325.1 Paenibacillus sp. | reverse complement strand
AACGGCTTCTCGTCCGCCGCGAGCCGCTCCAGCTCCGGAATCGCGACGGACGAGAAGCCGTTCTTCCTTTTCATGAGACATATGGACCCGCACTCTCCGTATTTGCCGCCGAAGCCGTACGACCGCATGTTCTACGGCGCGAACGAGAAAGATCCGTCCAACCGTTCCATGGAGCCGGTATACGCGTTCAAGCCGTTCGCCGACTTCTTGAAGTCTTGGATTCCGGAGGGCGTCACGGACCACGAATACGTCACCGCCCAGTACGACGGAGCCGTCGCGTACATGGACGCCTGCATTCAAGCGATCTTCGCGAAGATCGAGGCGCTCGGCATCGAGGAGGAGACGCTCGTCGTCATTACGTCCGACCACGGCGAGACGCTCTACGAGCATGATTGCTTCTTCGACCATCACGGCTTATACGATTGCACGCTCGTCGTGCCGCTCATCATTAAGTTCCCGGGACGCGTGCCGGCCGGCAAGCGGGTCGCCGACGTCTCGCTCATCCAAGACATTACGCCGACGATTCTTGAGCTGCTCGGCCACGAGCCGCCGTACGCGTTCGACGGCCGCAGCCTCGTGCCGGCGATGCATGGCGAGCCGTTCGCGAAGGTCAGCGAATTTTACATCACCGAGTGCACCTGGATGCGCAAGCATGGGTGGCGGACGCCGGAGTGGAAGCTCATTCGCGCATTGGAGCCCGACTTCCACGGCAAGCCGGAGGTAGAACTGTACAATCTGATTCGGGACCCGGAGGAAAATGAAAACCTCGCCGACCGCGAGCCCGACGTCGTCGCTTATCTCGAGCAGCGCATGCTGTCGCATATCGCGAAGCGGGAATCGCAGACCGGACGAACGAATCCGATCTACACCAATACGGATTGGAGCGGCACCGGGAAGACGTTCCGGACGTCCCAAGAAGCATATGAATCGCTTTATATCGGCTCGATCTCGAACGCCCGCTCCTTGCAGGCGAAAGAAAAGGAAGCGCAAGCGAAATGACGGCGTCGGCGCGGACGAACGTCTCGAGGAGAGGGTGACAGCATGAATGCATCGCAAGCAAGCCCGGTGCTCTGGTTTACGGGATTGTCGGGCTCCGGCAAGACGACGACCGCCCGTTGCGTCGAGGCGATCCTCCGGGAGCGCGGGGTTCGCACCGAGCTGCTGGACGGCGACGAGCTGCGGGAGACGATCTGCAGAGGCTTGGGATTCGCGAGAGAGGATCGGTTGGAAAATATACGGCGCATCGCGTACGTCGCGAAGCTGCTGTCTCGCAACGGCGTGACCGTGCTCGTCTCGGCGATCACTCCGTATCGGGAGATGCGGGACTACGTTCGCGCTCATGTTCCGGGGTATACCGAAATTTACGTCCGTTGCCCGCTAGAAGAGTGCGAGAAGCGGGACGTGAAGGGATTGTACGCCAAGGCGCGGCGGGGGGAAATCGCCGCGTTCACCGGCATCTCGGACCCGTACGAGGAGCCGACCGACGCGGACGTGGTCATCGACACGCGGACGGGTGCCCTGTCAAGCAACGCCGCGACGATCGCCGACTTGCTCGCCCCGCCGCTTCGAAGAGGTGGCGTCGGATGAAGATCGTCTTCGTGTCGCTCGATACGCTGCGCGCTTCCCGGCTCGGCTGTTACGGGTATGCCAAGCCGACGAGCCCGTATTTGGACCGCATCGCCTCCGAAGGGGTATTGTTCGAAAAGGCGTACGCCGCCGACATCCCGACGGAGGTCGCTCATACCGGCATCTTCAGCGGCAAGGTCGGCCTTCGAACGGGCATCGTTTCGCATGGCTCAACGCTAACGAATCTCCCGAAGTCGCGAGAGTGGCTGCCTACGATGCTGCGCGGCGCGGGATTTACGACCGCGGCGGTCGACAACCTGTATCAATTGAAGGAATGGTTCGCCCGCGGGTTCCGATATTATATGAACAGCGTGGACGATCGCCGGCGCTGGATCGACGGTCGGACCGTCAACGACATGGCATTGCCTTGGTTGACGCAGCATAAGGACGAATCGTTCTTCTTGTTTCTTCATTATTGGGATGCGCATACGCCGTACTTGCCGCCCGAAGCGTATAAGTCTATGTTTTACGAGAAGAGCAGAGATCCGTTCGATCCCCAGAACCGGAGCATGGATGCCGCCTATAACCATCTGGCGTACCCGTTCTTCAAGCATCATCACTACGACCTGGTCGGTCCCGTCACGGATAGTGTCTACTACGACGCGATGTACGATGCGGAGATCCGGTATTTGGACGATCGGCTGCGGGAGCTCGACGAGCATCTGGAACGGCTCGGCATTCGGGAGGAGACGCTGCTCATTCTCTTCGGCGACCACGGCGAAAGCTTGACCGAGCATGACATCTATTGGGATCATTGCGGGCTGTACGAGCCGACGGTGCATGTGCCGGTCATCCTGCGCTGGCCGGGCGTCATTCCGCCGGGTCGGCGGGTGAGCGGGCTTGTGCAGCAGGTCGATCTGCTGCCGACCGTGCTTGCGGCCGTTCGAGACGCATCCCCCGACGGCATCGACGTCTCGTCGCTCGCGGAGCCGGACGGATTAGACGGCCGCAGTCTGTGGCCCGCCATTCGCGGCGAGGCGGAACGGACGCACGACGTCGTTTTCCTTAGCGAATGCGCTTGGCAGGCGGCTCGCGGCATTCGCGACGACCGTTACAAATTTATCCGTACGTACGATTCCGGTCCGTTCGTCCGACCGCCTGCCGAGCTGTACGATTTAGTGGAGGACCCGGGAGAAACCCGGAATCTGATCGACGAGCGACCCGACGTAGCGGCTTCCATGCAGGAGCGGCTGGACCGGTGGGTGGACGGTATGCTCCAAGGCAAGCCGGATCCGATGCAGGAGCAGCTGTCGGTCGCGGGACTGCCGTTCCGCCGGCGAATCGAGGCGATTCTGGAGCATGCGGGGTTGACTTGGGACGAATGGCGCTCGGATCCGAGGCGCGAGCGGTTCGACCGCGCGGCGCATCATGCATAAACATATGACGTTACCCTGGCTTCGCGTCGCCAGGGTCTTTTTTTTTTACGAGTTCGGGCTTTTCCTAGGAGTTTACGACCGACGTGTCGAAGAAATATCGCAATGAAACCTGAAGAGGAGTTGCGTGCAGGATGAAACAGGATTTACGGTTTCGAGAAGACGGCAGCTTTACGATTGTACAATTTACGGATATGCACTTCGGTTTCGACGACAAGGAGGAGGACCGTCGAACGGCGGATGCGATTCGCATGGCGCTCGAAGCGGAGCGACCCGATCTCATTGTCGTTACCGGAGACCTGATTTGGAGCAAGGGCGTGCCCGACCCGAAGGTTTCTTTCCGTCGCGCCCTCGCGCCGATTAAGGAGTCGAAGGTTCCTTGGGTCGCCGCGTTCGGCAATCATGACGCCGAAGCGGGCGTCACGCGAGAGGAACTACTCGCGATCCAACAAGAAGATGTACATTGCTTGACCGAACGAGGGCCGGAAGAAATCGAAGGCGTAGGCAACTTTGTTCTGACCGTTCGGGATGCCCTCGGCGCTCAAGTGCGGTTGGCGTTATATGTCCTCGATTCCGGCGTCGAAGCTCCGCCGGAGCTGGGGATCGGGGGATACGCTTGGATTCATTCGAATCAGATCGCATGGTATGCGGAACGTTCGGCAGCGTTGGCGGAGGAAGTCGGCACCCTTGTGCCTGCGCTCGCGTTCTTTCATATCCCGATTCCGGAATACGACGAGGCATGGCGAGTCGGTCCGTCGACGGGCTCGAAGGGGGAAGCGGTCTGCAGCCCGAAGCTGAACAGCGGACTGTTCGCCTCTATGGTTCAGCGAGGGGATGTCATGGGAACGTTCGTCGGCCACGATCACGACAACGATTATATCGGCGTATTGCACGGCATCGCCCTCTGCTATGGACGTGTCACGGGGTATAATACATACGGGAAGTCGCAGCGCGGTGCCCGCGTCATTCGACTGACGGAAGGCCGTCGAGGCTTCGAAACGTGGATCCGCCAACACGACGGTACGATCGTTTATCCATGGAAGTCGCCGAATGCGTAACGATCGATGGAGGAAAATACCAGTTGCGTCCGTGGGCCAAACCGAGTATACTCTATTCTTGTCGCCGCGAAACGCGGGCGGCGCGGTCGAAAGACCGAGAGCGATGGGAAACATTGTCGCTTGCGGGCGAACGATCGAATGTGGTACATTAGTTTTCCGGCCTTGAGCCGACAGCTTGCTCCTTGAAAACTGAACATAAGCGCCGAGTTTTTTCGCAGGCGAGTTTCTCGCCGAGAAAAAATCTCGAGCATATGCTTAAAGTAATAAAGCTAGCTTGTAATGAGCGCAGT
>JAPSKX010000281.1 GCA_031181325.1 Paenibacillus sp. | reverse complement strand
GTAACGGATATCGAAGGGAGAGGACCGCATCATGAGAGCGGAACGACTGGCAAGGGACGTGTATTGGAAAAGGCTGCTGATCGTCAATGTAGCGTTCATCGGCGAACCGGGCGCGAAAGACGGCGAATGGGCGCTCGTGGATACGGGCTTGGCGTATTCGGAGGAGGCGATCGTACGCGAGGCGAGGGACCGGCTCGGCTACCAAGGAGCGCCGAGCTGCATCCTGCTGACGCATGCGCACTTCGATCACGTCGGCGCCGTACGGGAGCTGTCCAAACGGTGGGACGTCCCGGTGTACGCGAGCGAGAAGGAGCTGCCGCACATTACGGGGAAAGCGGCGTACCCGACGCCGGACCCGTCGGTCGGCGGCGGCGGCATGGCCCGTCTGTCGGTGCTGTTCCCGACGAAGGCGATCGACCTGGGCGACAAGGCGCGCGCGCTGCCCGCGGACGGCTCGATCCCGGGCCTCCCGGAGTGGCGTTGGGTGGCGACGCCGGGACATTCCGACGGCCATATTTCGCTGTTCCGCGAATCGGATCGGACGCTCATCGCCGGCGACGCGTTCGTGACGGTGCATCAAGAGTCGCTGAGCGGCGTCCTGATGCAGCGCAGCGCGATCCACGGCCCGCCCGCGTACCTGACGACCGATTGGGAAGCGGCGCGCCGCTCCGTCGAGGCGCTGCGCGCTCTGCGGCCGCATGCGGCGCTGACGGGGCACGGCGTGCCGGTCGTCGGAGAATACGATTGCAGCTTGCTGCTCGATATCTTGACGGAGAAGTTCGAGGACATCGCGGTGCCGCGGCAGGGGAAGTTCTTGGACCGGCATCGGCGAACGTAAAGAGGCAAAGCGGCCGGGTTCGTCGGCCCTTCGATTAGATGCCGTAGGCGCGCAGCCTGTCCAGCGGGAAGCGTATCGGCTGTCGCGGCAGCCTGCCCAGCTCGAAGCCGGCGACGAGCTCCGCCGGGCGGAGCGGCTCGGGGCGGTCGATCAGTCCGGCCGCCCACGCAAGCAGCCCGACGAGCGTCTCCGCCGGGACGCCCGCCTCGCGAAGCGCGGCGGCGGCGAGCGATTTCTGCCGCTTCGACAGCCGTTCGCCGTTCGCGTCGCATAGGAGCGGCACGTGCGCGAAGGCGGGGGGCGTCAGTCCGAGCGCCGCATAGAGCCAGAGCTGCCGCGGGGTGGAGTCGAGCAGATCGGCGCCGCGCACCGCTTGCGTGATGTCCATCGCGGCGTCGTCCACGACGACGGCGAGCTGATAGGCGACGATGCCGTCGGCGCGGCGCACGACGAAGTCGCCTCCTGCGCCGGGCGGGAAAGCGACGGGGCCGTAGACGGCGTCCTCGAAGGCGACGCCGTCGTCGTCCGGCACGGCGAAACGCAGCGACGGCGTCTTCGTCTCGGCTTTGCGCGCGCGCTCCGCGGCCGTAAGCGCGCGGCAGGCGCCGCCGTATACCGGCCCTTCGGAGGCAAGCCCATGCGGCGCGCTCGCGACGGAGAACAGCTCGGCCCGGCTGCAGAAGCAGGGATACAAACGGCCGTCGCGCGCAAGCTTGTCCAGCGCAGCTTGATATCGCGCGAGGCGTTCGCTCTGCGTATAGGGGCCGTACGAACCGCCGACGTCCGGACCTTCGTCCCAGTCGAGCCCGAACCAACGCAAGTCGGTCAGGATCAGCTCGGCCCACTCGGGCCGCGAGCGCGGCATGTCGATATCCTCCATTCGCAGCGCAAAGACGCCGCCGGCGCTCCGCGCTTGCAGCCATGCCATTAGCGCCGCGTACAAATTACCGATATGCAGCCGGCCCGATGGCGTCGGAGCGAAGCGGCCTCGATACATCGCAGAACCTCCCGGAATACGAAAACAATCCCGACACGGAAGTGACGAGACTGTTGGAATGGTATGTATGGCGGAGCTGACGGGATTCGAACCCGCGGTCTCCTGCGTGACAGGCAGGCATGTTAGGCCTCTACACCACAGCTCCTTGCGAACACAAGCTGTATTATACCACTAATGCGGGATCGAAATCAACTTTTATTTTCTTGACGGTAATATTTCCACGTCGTCAACAGCGTCTTGTGACCGGCGAGCGCCTTCAGCCGCTCTACCGGAATGTGTTGCTCCGCGAGCCTGCGACAAAACGTGTTGCGGAGCATCTGGCTCGTGATCGGGATCCCGAGCTTCTCGCTGTACGTCTCGATGACGAATTGCACGGCGCGCGGCTGCATCGTCCCCGAGCGCTCCGTGACGAACAGCGCGTCGCTCGTCGAATGCGCTTCCTTCACGGAGGAAAGCCGAAGCCGAAGCCATGCGTCGAGCTTCGCGAAGGCGAGCGGCGGGAGCGGGACGGTGCGCGCGAGGACGCCTTCGTCGTAGATGTCGAGTTCGGCGCCGCGCAGCGCGCCGGTCGGCAGCTGCGGCACCTCTTCGACCTTCACGCCGGCATACAACATGGCGGCGATGAGCGCTTCGTTGCGGACGCGTTGGAAGGTCGTCGTCTCCTTCGACACGGCGTCCAGCAACGCTTGCTCTTCCTCGGACGTCAGCCAACGAGGCGGCTCTTCTTTCTTCGACGCCGGGAGGCGCAGCCTGCGGGCGAAGTTATCGCCGGCGAGTCCGACCGATTGCGCCCACTTGAAGAACGTGCTGAGCGTCGAGACGGATTTGTTGACGGTCGCGGTCTTGACGCCGCGCGAGACGAGCGCGTCCCGGTACGCGGCGATCGTCTCGTGGGAAAGCCCCGACAGGTCGGTTCGCCGGGAAGTACACCAACCGAGAAACCCTTCGACCTCGTGGATGTACGCTTTAATCGTGTTGTCTTCTTTCCGTTGGTTCGCTAAATAGGTCCTATACGATTCAATTATCGAATTCATGCGCGTCGGCCTCTCCCTCTAGTCATCTTCATTATATGGAGGCGCATCCTCCCGCGCAAACCCGCGCGTTTGCTCTTCCCATTTCGAAGCGATTCGTGTATGGTAAGGGTCGAAGAACGATAACGGAGGTGCGGCATGAGCGAACGTCTGCCGATCGAAGAAGCGTTGCCCGCCTTGCTGGAGGCGCTGTCGTCCGGGCCGAACGCCGTAGTGACGGCACCGCCCGGCGCAGGCAAGACGACGTTGGTGCCGCTCGCGCTGCGGCAGGCGCCTTGGGCGGAGCGCGGGCGCATCGTCATGCTGGAGCCGCGCCGCATCGCGGCGCGCGGCGCGGCGCGGCGGATGGCGTCGCTGCTCGGCGAACGGGCGGGGGAGACGGTCGGCTACCGGACGAAGGGCGATACGAAGGTCGGTCCCCGCACGCGCGTCGAGGTCGTGACGGAGGGCATTCTGACGCGGATGCTGCAGCGGGACCCGACGC
The DNA here is from genome assembly GCA_031181325.1 of Paenibacillus sp. GTDB lineage: Bacteria > Bacillota > Bacilli > Paenibacillales > YIM-B00363 > Paenibacillus_AE. The sequence continues at coordinate 1,011 of JAPSKX010000281.1, read as the reverse complement.
TCGAAGGCGTCGCCGCGGTCGTGTTCGACGAGTTCCACGAGCGCAGCGTGCACGCCGATCTCGGACTGGCCCTCGCGCTCGAGGCGCAGTCGCTGTTCCGCGACGACCTGCGTCTCGTCGTTATGTCGGCGACGCTGGAAGCGGATGCGGTCGCGCGGCTGCTCGGCGGCTGCGCGATCGTGCGGAGCGAAGGTCGGATGTATCCGGTGGAGACGCGGTACGAGGAGTGGCGAACCGAGCTGTCGGTCGAACGCCGCGCGGCGGCGGCCGTGAAGGAAGCGTTGGCGCGGCATCCGGAGGGCGATGCGCTCGTCTTCCTGCCGGGCGGCCGCGAAATTCGCCGCGTCGCTCAGGAGCTGGAACGGCTCGGCTTGCCGCCCGGCGCGCGCGTCGCGCCGCTGTACGGAGCGCTGTCGCCGGAGGAGCAGGACGCGGCGATCGCGCCGGCCCGGCCTGGCGAACGCAAGGTCGTGCTCGCGACGAGCATCGCGGAGACGAGTCTAACGGTCGAAGGCGTCCGCATCGTCGTCGATTCGGGACTGAGCCGGGTGCCGCGGTATTCACCGCGCACGGGACTCACTGCGCTCGAGACGACGGCCGTGACGGTCGCCTCCGCGGATCAGCGCCGCGGCCGGGCCGGCCGGGTCGCGCCGGGCGTCTGCTATCGGCTGTGGACGGAGGAGGAGCATCGCCGGCTCGAGCCGTTCGGCGAACCGGAGATCGTCGCGACCGACGCGGCGCCGCTGGCGCTCGAGCTCGCCGTCTGGGGCGCCCGAGACCCGCAGGAGCTGGCGTGGCTCGACCCGCCCCCGGAAGGCGCGTACAAACAGGCGATCGACCTGCTGCAGCGGCTCGGCGCCTTGGACGCGCGGGGCGTCGTCACGGCGGAAGGGCGCCGCATGGCGGAGCTCGGCATGCATCCGCGGCTCGCGCATATGACGCTGCGGGCGGCGGAGAACGGCCGCGGCGACCTCGCCTGCGAGCTGGCGACGCTGCTCGAAGAGCGCGAAG
>JAPSKX010000280.1 GCA_031181325.1 Paenibacillus sp. | reverse complement strand
CGATAATGTCGCGGAACTGGCGCTGCGTCTCCCACGCCTGCATCGCGCGCGGCTGCACCGTGTCGTACGCCTGCTCGCGGCTCCAGCCCTTGTCGATCAGCTTCGTCATGACGCGGCCGGAGAACGGCACGCCGTACGTGCGCTCCATGTTGCGCTTCATGTTTTCCGGGAACACCGTGAGGTTCTTGATGATGTTGCCGAGACGATTCAGCATGTAGTTGAGCAGGATCGTCGCGTCCGGCAGGATGATGCGCTCGACCGACGAGTGGCTGATGTCGCGCTCGTGCCACAGCGGCACGTTCTCGTATGCGGAAATCATGTGGCCGCGGATGACGCGCGCGAGGCCGGACATGTTCTCGCAGCCGATCGGGTTGCGCTTGTGCGGCATCGCCGACGAGCCCTTCTGTCCCTTGGCGAACGGCTCTTCCACCTCGCGGAACTCGGACTTCTGCAGCGCCCGAATTTCCGTCGCGAACTTGTCGAGCGAGGTCGCGACTAACGCCAATGTCGCCATGTATTCCGCGTGGCGATCGCGCTGCAGCGTCTGGGTCGAGATCGGCGCCGGCTTGATGCCGAGGCGCTTGCAGACGAGCGCTTCGACCTGCGGGTCGATATTCGCGTACGTGCCGACCGCGCCGGACATCTTGCCGAACTGGACTCCGTCGGCCGCATGGCGGAACCGCTCGAGGTTGCGCTTCATCTCTTCGTACCAGAGGGCGAGCTTGAGGCCGAACGTCGTCGGCTCCGCGTGCACGCCGTGCGTGCGCCCCATCATCGCGGTGTCCTTGTAGCGGACGGCTTGCTCTTTCAGAATATCGATGAATCGAATGATGTCTGCTTCCAGGATCGCGTTCGCCTGCTTCAGCAAGTAGCCGAGCGCCGTATCGACGACGTCCGTCGACGTGAGGCCGTAGTGCACCCACTTGCGCTCCGGGCCGACCGTCTCGGACACCGCGCGCGTGAACGCGATCACGTCGTGCCGCGTCTCCTGCTCGATCTCGGAGATGCGGTCGATATCGAAGCTCGCCTTCGCGCGCAGCGCTTCTACGTCCTCCTTCGGAATGACGCCGAGCTCGCTCCACGCCTCGCACGCGGCCAGCTCCACCTCGAGCCACGCTTGGAACTTATTTTGCTCCGTCCAGATCGCGGCCATCTCGGGCCGACTGTAACGTTCGATCATCGTCTGGTTCCTCCTCCATGTATCTAAGCGTTCCAATTATGGAACATGAAGCTTCGCTATTTTCGCCCTTACGACCATATGCCGCACGTCTCGACCCACTGCAGCGCCTTCGCCGGATCGTCGCAGAGCAGATTCACGTGCCCCATCTTGCGGCCCCGCTTCGACTCCGCCTTGCCGTATAGATGAAGCTTCGCGGCGACGCCCTCCGGCAGCTCCCGCTCGCCGCCCGTTTCCAACCACTGGAGCAGCGGCGCCGCGTGCTCGCCGAGCACGTTGACCATGACGACCGGCGTCAGCAGCTTCGGCTCCGGCAGCGGCAGGCCGCAGACGGCCCGCAGATGCAGCTCGAACTGCGACGCGGTGCAGGCGTCCATCGTGTAATGGCCCGAATTGTGTGGCCGCGGCGCCAGCTCGTTGACGTAGAGCGTGCCGTCGCTCTTCAGGAACATCTCGACGGCGATGAGGCCGACGACGTTCAGCGAGGCGGCGATGTCCGCCGCCATCCGCCGGGCCCGCGCGTCGACGTCCGCCGGAATGAGTCCCGGCGCCGCCGTCGACGTGTGCAGAATGCCGTTCGCATGCACGTTCCACGCCGGCGGGAACGTCCGCACCGCGCCGTCCAGGCCGCGCGCCGCGACGACCGACAGCTCGCGCTCGAAGTCGACGAACTGCTCGACGATCAGCTCCACGCCCCCGGCGCCGAGCGACGTGAACGCCTCCGACGCTTGATCCGCGCGGCGGATGACGAACTGCCCCTTGCCGTCGTAGCCGCCCGTCGCCGTCTTCAGCACGCACGGCGCGCCGAACGCCTGCAGCGCCGCGCGCAGGTCGGCGAGCGTCGCGACCTCGCGGTACGGCGCCACCGGCACGCCCGCGGCCTCGACCGCCCGCTTCTCGCGCAGCCGATGCTGCGTCGTCCGCAGCAGCTCGCTGCCTTGCGGGACGTACGACTCGCGCTCGAGCACGGCGGCGACGCCCGCGTTCACATTCTCGAATTCGTACGTAATGACGTCCGCGATCGAGGCGAGCTCCCGCGCCGCTCGCTCGTCCCCGTAATGCGCCGTCACCTGGCGGTCCGACACTTGCCCGCACGGCGAATCCGGCGTCGGATCGAGCGTCGCGAACCGGTACCCCATCTCGCGCCCCTTCAGCGCCAACATGCGGCCGAGCTGGCCGCCCCCGAGCACGCCGATCGTCGCGCCCGGTAATATCCGTTTCGTGTTAGAAGTTTCCATGTCGATAGTATTCTCCAATTTACGGCAGGTTATCGCCGATAAGTTCCACTTCCGCGCGGGTGTTTTCCCGCCGCGCCTTCAGCCGCGCCGCGACCTCCGGATCGTACGCGCCGACGATTTGCGCCGCGAGCAGTCCCGCGTTCGTCGCGCCGGCCGCGCCGATCGCGACCGTCGCCACCGGCACGCCCGCCGGCATCTGCACGATCGACAGCAGCGAGTCGAGCCCGTTCAGCGCCTTCGATTGCACGGGCACGCCGATAACCGGCAGCTCCGTCTTCGCCGCGATCATGCCCGGCAGATGCGCCGCGCCGCCCGCGCCGGCGATAATGACCTTCAGGCCTCTCTCGCGAGCTTGCTCCGCGTACGTAAACATGAGATCCGGCGTCCGGTGCGCGGAGACGACCCGCTTCTCGTACGGCACGCCGAGCGCCTCCAGCGTCTCGCATGCGAGCTTCATCGTTTCCCAATCGGACTTGCTGCCCATCACGACGCCGACGATCGGTGTAGACACGAGTAACACTTCCTTCGCTTCGGTATAGGTAGGTACGCTTGCCGCGTAAACAAAACAAAAGTCCGGACGCCATCGTGCAGCCCCAGGACAATTCTTCGCCGTTCCGGTAATTTTCTCTCTTCATCTGTAGTGTACCAATGCTTACATCGCAATGTCAACGTCAAAACGCGAACATTCCTTGTGTCGTACCGAATATAGTTCGTATTTTTCGGTTTTTGCGATGTGCAAAAAATAGTAGTGACCGAGGTTCCAAGTTATGGTATCGTATTAGTAATTTAGTAGGATACAGGGAAAGACGCAAAGCTATGGATCTGCCGCTTCCGCGGGAAGCCGCGATCGCCGAATTGCCCACGGAGACGGACACCCCTTCGGGCGTGTCTATTTTTATGACGGGATTGCCTTTTTTTCCCGCGGTGGTCAGGAGGTAAGGCGTTGTATAAGTATGAGGGAAACGATTCATCGGCATCGCCCCATCCGTTCGACCATGATTTCGAAGCGCAGCTTCGCGACGACGAAGACACGCTGCGGCGCATCGTGCTGCGCATGACCGCCGCGCTCGTCGGCTCCTGCCGGCAATGCAAGATGATCTCCACCGACATCGAGGACGACGCGCCGATCTACTGCGGCAAGTCGAACGACCTCTGCTACTTCCGCAAGGTAAGCGTCGATTGCTGCCTCGCCTGCGGCGAGTACAAGAACGGCCCGCGCGCGACGGGGGACTAACCGAAAGCCCGTCCCCCCGACGAGAAACAAGAAGAGGTACAGCCTCCCTTAGCACAAGGGGCTGTACCTCTTTTTATGCACCGTTACCGCAAGAACACGAAATAGGCGATGAACACAAGGAACAAGAAGTACATGATCGGATGTACCTTTTTGAATTCGCCCTTCACGATTTTGATCAGCGGGTACAGCACGAATCCAAGCGCGATACCGGTTGCGATGCTGTACGTGAGCGGCATCGTAACGATCGTAACGAATCCGGGCATCGCTTCGTCGAAGTTTTCCCAATCGATCTGCTTCAGCGCGGAAACCATCAGCGCGCCGACAATGATCAAAGCCGGGGCCGTGACGTATCCGTTCACGACGGAGAGCAACGGGAAGAAGAACAACGCGATCAAGAAGAATCCTGCGGTGGAAACCGCCGTCATTCCCGTTCGCCCGCCTGCCGCCACGCCTGCGGAGGACTCTACGTACGAGGTTGTCGTCGACGTACCGACGACGGCGCCCGCGATCGTCGCCGCGGAATCGGCCGCCAGCGCCTTGCCGGCTCTCGGCAGCTTGCCGTCCTTCACCATGCCGGCTTGGTTCGCGACGCCGAACAGCGTGCCGGCCGTATCGAAGAAGTCGACGAACAAGAACGTAAAGATGATGACGAGCATGTGCGCGTTCCACATTTTCGCCGTGAAGAAGTCATTGAACAATACGCCGAGATAGGACGGACTCGGCGGAA
>JAPSKX010000074.1 GCA_031181325.1 Paenibacillus sp. | reverse complement strand
GTTTCTCCGACTGCAGCCGCCGTCGCGGCCCGGGAGGCGCGATAGTCGGAGTTTCTCCGACTGCAGCCGCCGTCGCGGCCCCGTGGGGCGAAATAGTCGGAGTTTCTCCGACTGCAGCCGCCGTCGCGGCTCCGTGGGGCGAAATAGTCGGAGTTTCTCCGACTGCAGAAGGCGCCGTTCAAGGACGAGGTGCGCAAGGTCGGCGGAGGATGCGGCTTGCGCGAAGAGAACTGTCGACGGTCGTTTCCCTGGCCTGGGGCTCGCCATTCGCGAAACTCGCCCTTCCTTGATTTTACAAAAACTAAAAATCTCTATTACTCCTTTTCCCTTACAATAGAGTCGAAGTCGGCAATCTACGAATCTAGCGGATGGCCGGGAAGACAAATACGCAGGGGCAAAGGGGATTGGTATGAGGAGAGGCTTGGCAAGCAGATGGAAAAAATTCGTCTCCATGTCGTTGGCGGCGACGATGGCGGTCCAACTCGCGGTCGGCTTGGCCGCGGAGCCGGCAGCGAAGGCCGCCGCGCCGGATCATCTTCTGATCCATCAGGTGTACGGCGGGGGCGGGAAGGGCGACACGCCGTTCACGCACAGCTTTATCGAGCTCTACAACCCGACTGCGGCCGAGGTCGATGTAACGGGTTGGAAGATAGAGTACGCATCGTCACGAGGGGCAACGCATGCGGGCTCGACGGTAAGCGAATGGGTGTACAAGGACCTGAGCGGAACGATTCCGGCGTATTCGTCCTATTTGATTCGGGGCGCGGCCGAGACGACGACGGCGACCGTATACGATATCGATACGTACGATCTGGAATGGGCCGATCGATACATCGATAACGACCAGTACAACGTTCGACTGGTGAACGCCGGCGCGACCGTGGATCAAGTCACGGTCAAGGAAGCCGGCAAAGACGGCGGCGAAGGCGCGGCGATCGCGGGGATCTCCAAGCAGAAGAGCGTGCGCAGGGATATATTTAAAGATACGAACGATAACGCGGCCGATTTCAAAGTGTTGACCTACCAAGGCGCAGCCGCGGACTTCGTCGCGGCGAACCGGCCGCGCAGCCTGGCGGACGGCCCTTGGGGCTTGAACGCCGGAGGCGGCGGCACCCCCGGAGGCGGCGTTACGCCCGGAGGCGGAGGCGGAGGTATGCCCGATCCGGTCTACGCCGCGGAGCACTTGACCCATCTCGGCAGCTACTCGACCGGATATCAAGACGAGGACGGCGGCGTAGCGGAAATCGTGAAATACAACCCGGACAACCGGAAGATGTACTTGGTGAACGGGAAGGTGCAACAGATCGACATCGTCAGTCTGGCGAACGTGAAGAACGGCGGCCGCTCGCTTACGCTGGAGAAACGGATCGACGTCAGGGCGATGATCCCGGGCTTTACGTTCGGCGACATGACGAGCATCGACGTCAATCCGACGCGCGAGCTGATCGCGGTCGCCGTGCAGGAAGCCGATTATACGAAGCCCGGCGCGGTGCTGCTGCTCGATTACGACGGTACGTACGTCCATCATATACCGGTCGGCGTGCAGCCGGATATGGTCGCCTTTACCCCGGACGGGAACTATGTATTGACGGCCGACGAAGGCGAACCGCGGAACGGCTACGGCGCCGGAGCGGTCGATCCGAAGGGCTCGGTTTCGGTCGTCGATCTGCGCGGCGGCGCGGCGCAAGCGCAAGCGACGATCGTCACGTTCGACGCGTTCGACGCTAAGCGCGAGCAGTTGGTAGCGGATAAGGTGATTTTGAAAAAGGGCGCGGCGCCGTCCGTCGACCTCGAGCCGGAATATATCGCGATCGCCCCGAACGGCAAGACGGCTTACGTCACGCTGCAAGAAGCGAACGCGATCGCGACGCTCGACATCGAAAGCCGCTCGTTCGCCAAGGTGAAAGGGCTCGGCTTCAAGGACCACAGCCTCCCGGGCAATGAGCTCGATCTGTTCCGCGATGCGACGATCGACATCAAAAACGAGAGCGTATTCGGCGTCTATATGCCGGACGGCGCGGCCGCGGCGGAAATCGACGGCAAGACGTATCTGATCACTGCGAACGAAGGCGACGCCCGCGAGTGGGGCGACTACGAGAATGTCGACGACGCGACGATCGGCGGCAAGAAGTTCGACGCGTTAGCGAACGCCCCCCACGACGGACTGGAAGAGGATAAGACGTATATCCTCGGCGGTCGATCCTTCTCGATCTGGGACGGGGAGACGCTCGCGCTCGTGTCCGACAGCGGCGGCGACTTCGAGAAAATCGCGGCCGACAAATTCCCGTCCCGATTCAACGTGTCGAACGACAACGTCACGTTGGATCACCGCAGCAGCAAGAAAGGTCCGGAGCCGGAAGATGTCAAGATAACGGAAATCGACGGCAAGATGTACGCGGCGATCGGCCTGGAGCGCATCGGCGGGGTGATGCTGTACGACATCACCGATCCGACGCAGCCGATGTACTTCGATTATGCGAATACGAGAGATTACAGCTCCGATATCGCCGGAGACGTCTCTCCGGAAGGACTGCATTTCGTGAAGGCGACGGAAAGCCCGACGGGGTACCCGCTGCTGCTCGCGGCGCACGAGGTCAGCGGCACGGTAGCGGTGTACGAGTTCGACCGCGGATACGCGTTCACGCTCCGCGTGCTGCATACGAACGATACGCATGCGCATGTGGAGAACGCGGCGCGGCGCGTGACGGCGATCCAGCAGCGCAAGACGGATCGGACGCTCGTGCTCGACGCGGGGGACGTATTCTCCGGAACGTTGTATTTCACGAAATTCGAGGGTTTGGCGGACCGCGAGTTCATGAATATGATTCCGTACGACGCGATGGTTCCGGGCAACCATGAGTTCGACCGCGGTCCGGAGACGTTCGGAACGTTCGTGAAGGGCGCATCGTTCCCGATCGTCAGCGCCAATATCGACTACAGCGGCGACGCAGGCTTGTCCGCGCTGTACAATGCCGATATCGGCGGGCTGCACGACCCGATCGCGAACGGCTCGATTTACGCTTCGGTCGTGAAGGACGTATACGGGGAGTCCGTCGGCATCTTCGGACTGACGACGGTCGATACGAAGGCGATCTCGTCGCCGGGCGAGACGATTCAGTTCCAGCCTCACGTCGAGCGCGCTCAGGCGGAGGTCGAGCGGCTGAAGGCGGCCGGCGTCAATAAAATCGTCGCGTTGTCGCATCTCGGGTACGACGTGGACCTGGCGCTTGCCGAGGCGGTGCCGGATATCGACATCATCGTCGGCGGGCACTCGCATACGAAGCTGGTCCGGCCGACCGTCGTCGATCATGGCGCGGCCGGCGTCACGCTCGTCGTACAGACGGGCGAATACGGCGCCAACGTCGGGCAGCTCGATGCGACGTTCGATGCGGCCGGTCAGTTGACGGCATGGAACGGCAAGCTGCTGGACGTGGCGACGTTCGCGGCGGACCCGGCGGCGTACGAGAAGTTTAAGACATACGAAGCGCAAATTCTGGAAATGAGCAGTCAGGTGATCGGCAAGACGGACGTCGAGCTCGTATACGCGTCTCCGAACACGAAGAACGGGCAGCGTCTCGTGCGCAAGGAAGAGACGAATCTCGGCAACCTGATCGCCGACGGCATCTTGGCGATGACGAAGGAGAAGGTCGCCGGCCTGCTGTCCGCGGAAGAGCTTGAGGGCGTGAAGGGATACGTCGCGGCGCAAAACGGCGGCGGCATTCGCGCTCCGATCGCGCGAGGCGACATCACCCTCGGAAGCTTGCTCGAGGTGATGCCTTACAATAATATGTTGGTCGCCCTGAAGGTAACGGGGGACGAATTGATCGCCGCATTGGAAAACGGGGTGGCGAGCGCGCCGGCGGAGCGCGGCGGCTTCCTGCATGTGGCCGGCATGAAGTTCTGGTACGATTCGAAGAAGCCGGCGCAGACGCTCGATACCGAGAAGGGAACGATCGTCAGCCGCGGGGAGCGCGTCGTCCGCGTGGAGATTCTGCAAGAGGACGGCTCGTACGAGCCGATCGACCCGAATGCGTATTACATCTTCGGCACGAACTCGTTCGCGGCGGACGGCGGGGATTTCTTCTACTCGCTGAAGCAAGCGAAAGCCGATAAACGTTATTACGAGCTGTTCATGCCGGACTATGAAGTGTTCATGGCGCATCTGGCCCGGGTCGGTACGGTAATCATCGGGAAGGAAGGCCGCATCAACGACCTTCAATCCGACAACACCGCGCCGGTATGGTCCGGCGAAGAGGCGTTAACGTACTCGAACGTGACGGAAACGTCCGCGAGGCTGTCCTGGCCCGTCGCCTCGGACGATAACGGGTATGTGTCGTACGAGGTGCTCCGGAACGCTTCGAAGATCGCGACCGTCGACGGAACGCAATATACCGTCACGGGGCTGTCGGAAGGCGCGACGGTAACGTTCGCGGTGTACGCGGTCGACCTGGCCGGCAACCTGTCTGCGCCGAAGACCGCGACGCTGACGACGCCGTCCGATTCGGATTCCGGGTCCGACTCGGATGAGGATTCGGGCTCCGGCGCGGGCTCCGGCGCGGGCTCCGGTTCGACGCCGACCAATCCCGCGAGCGCCGACGGCAGCATCGGCGCGGCCGAATTGACGAACGCATTCCAAAAGAATGCGAGGGTCGAATTCGAAGTAACCGGCGAAACCGCTACGCTGCCGGCATCCGCGCTCGTCGCAGCCGCAGGCAAGCCGGGCGCGACGGTCGTCATTAAGAATGAATTCGGTTCTTACGAGCTTCCGCTGGCCGTACTGAACTTCGAGGCATTGGCGAACGAGCTCGGCGTCGACTTGGAGGACATGAGCTTCACCGTCGAAATCAAGACGTTGACCGGCGACGACGTTCAACCGATCGAGGATGCGATCGACGCGCTCGGCGGTACGGCCGCCGCTCCCGTCGTGGACTTCGCGGTAACGGCGAAGGGCAACGGGAAGTCGGTCGTCTTGAAGGACTTCGGGAGCGTCTACGTCGCGCGCACGATCAACGGGGACGACGCGTTCGGCGTTCGCGCGACGGGCGTCCTCTACAACGCGGGCACGAAGAAATTCACGTTCGTTCCTAGCACATTCGCGGGACGCGTCGCGACGCTGAAGAGCACCTCCAACTCCATCTACACGGTAGTGGAGCTCGATAAGAGCTTCGACGACGTGACGGGCGCTTGGTCCGAGCGGTACGTCGAGGCGATGGCGAACAAGCTGATCGTCGAAGGGTACGAGGACGGACGGTTCCTTCCGAACCGCGCGATCACCCGCGCGGAATTCGCGGCCCTCGTCGTTCGCGCGCTCGGCCTCGGCCAGAAGACGGCGACCGCCGACTTCAGCGACGTAAACGCAAGCGCGTGGTATGCGAACGACGTAGCGGCGGCCGCGCAAGCCGGCATCGTCAAGGGATACGCGGAGGACGGCACGTTCCGGCCGAACGCGCACATCAGCCGCAAGGAATTGGCCGCGATGGTCGTTCGCGCCAGCGCCTATGCAGGCACTCGCTTGACCGCCGACGCCTCCGCGCTGGCGTCGTTCCAAGACGCCGGTCAGCTCGACTGGGCGCAAGCGGAAGTGTCCGCCGCCGTGAGATCCGGCATCGTGAACGGATTGTCCGCGAGCGTTCTCGCGCCGAACGGCACCGCCACTCGCGCCGAAGCGGCAACCATGCTGTATCGTTTCTTGCGGAACGCGAAGTTCATCGACGAATAATCGCCGTCGTTGCGTAACGAGGGGTCGCCTAGGCGGCTCGACGGGCGGCGCCCTAAGGTCTAGGAGCGAATGACCTTAGGGCGCCGCCCATTTTTTCATAACAATCGTAAAACGGTCGATCCGGGAATAGGTTCCTGATCGGCCGTTTTCCTATGTGCATCTGTTCCGTAAGCGATCCGCCGAAGATTTGCCTTGCGCTTTTCGTTTCGCCTACAGTAAACTTCTCGTACATTTCAAATGACAAGCGTGCCGGGAAAAGACGTATGGAGAAGGAGACGAATATGCTCGCGAAAATCAACCTTCGTTGGAAGCTGCTGTTACTGAGCATTTTTATGATTACGGTTCCGCTGAGCTTGCAGGGGATCGTCACGTATCGGGAGTTTTCCTCCTCCACCGAGCGAAGAGCGACCGAACATACCGTGCAAATTACCGAGCAAATCAATCGCAGCCTCGACCGAACGTTGGCCGAGATGCAGCGGCTGTCGCTGACTCCGCTCTACGACCTGAATGTGCTGGCGATTCTTAAGAAATATAGCGCCCAGGTTGATACGGGCGTGCTGCCGACGACGGAAGAGAGGGAGAAGATGTTTCTCTACATCTCGGGAGCGGCTTACGGGCGCCAAGAGGTCGGAGGCATTCAGATCATCGCCGGGAACGGCTTTATCTTCACGAACGTCGATTCCACCCTCCTGCGGTTCACGGACATGGAGTCGCTTCCTTGGAGCGGGAAGGTGCGCGAAGCCGACGGCGCCTGGACGCTCATCCCGCCTCACACGCTGGCTCATTACATTCCGGGAGACGCGAACGAATATTTCTCGGTCGCTCGGATGATCCGCGAACCGGGCAGTAACCGCCAGCTCGGCATGATCGTCATCGATCTGAAGATGGACGTCTTCGGCGATATGCTGAAAAACTATCAGTTCGAGGAAAACGGAAGCCTGTTCGTCATGAGCGGGAGCGACGACTTGTTTTATCAAAGCGGCGAGGTTCCCCCGGGACCTCCCATCCTCGGCGACTTGCGAAGCGTCGGCATGTCGAACGGCAACGGCGTCTACGAACGGACGATCGAGGGGGAACGGTATATTACGGTAGTGGACGACTCGGCTTACTCCGGCTTGAAGGTCATCGCCTACATCCCGGAGCGCGTCTTGCTTCAGGATACGATCCGGTTGCAGCGATTTACGATTGTCATCGGCGCCGTCTTCGTGGCTGCAGCCGGCTTGCTCGCCGTATTCCTCGCCTATCGCATCAGCCAGCCGCTCGTCCAATTAAAGCAGAAGATGCTGTTGGTGGAGACGGGCAGCTTCCGGCAAAGCGTCCCCGTAGAAACGCAGGACGAGATCGGCCAGCTTGCGCGCGGGTTCAACCGGATGACGGAGGAGATCAACCGTCTGGTCAATGAAGTGTACGAGGTCGAAATTCGGGAGAAGGAAGCGGAGCTGGCGCACTTGCAGAGCCAAATCAATCCGCATTTCATATACAACACGCTGGAGTCGATCAATATGATGGCGATGAAGAAGGACAATTACGAGGTGTCGGACATGGTTACGGCGCTCGGGGGCATCCTCCGATATTCGGTCGGCCAAAGCGGTAGAACGGTCGTCTTGGAGGAGGAGTTGGCTTCGGTTCGGGCTTATTTGAAAATTCAGCAGCTTCGCTACGGCGAGCGACTTCGCGTCCGATTCGATTCGGAGCCGGGGACGGAACGGCTGCAAGTGCCCAAGCTGCTGCTGCAGCCGCTCGTGGAGAATGCGATATTCCACGGCATCGGCGATGCCGAGGAGGGCGGCGAAATTTGGATCGGATCGACCGTGTTCGAGGAGGACGAGGGCGGCAGGATGCTGCTCATCACCGTTCGCGACGACGGCGTCGGCATGAGCGACGAGCGGATCGAGCGTCTTCGCGAATCGCTGTACGACCCCGAGCCGCCGGGGCTTCAGAGGCGCGGCCTGGCGCTGCGCAATATCGCGCAGCGGATACGCCTTCTGTTCGGACCGACCGCCGAGCTTCATATCGACGGCGGCGACGGGACGGGGATGGCGTTCACGATAATGATTCCCGCGATGGAGAGGTGGCGAACCGATGATCAGATTGTTGCTGGTTGAAGACGAGGAGACGATCCGGAGGGGCATCTGCCGCATGGTGATGTCGCTCGCCGACGGCTTCGAGGTCGCCGCGGAGGCGACGAGCGGGAAGGAAGCGCTGCATTATTTGCAGTCGAACGTGCCGGACGCCGTCATTACCGACATTCGAATGCGCGAGATGGACGGGCTGACGCTGATCGAGAAAATTAGGGAGCGGTATCCTGCGATGCCGATCGTCATCGTGAGCGGGTACGGCGAGTTCGAGTATGCGAGGCGGGCGATGCTCTATGGCGTAACCGATTATTTACTGAAGCCGATCGACCGGGCGGCTATGCTGAAGGCGCTGGAGCGCATCCGCTCGCTCGTCGTCCGGGAACGTGGAGAAGGTTCGGAGCCGGCAGGGGAAGAACCGGCGGTGTCGCCCGGCGAAGGACGGAAGCTGATCCGTAAGCTGAAGGAGTACGTGGCTCAGCATCCGGACGGAGATTTACGTCTGCAGACGCTCGCGGATTCGGTCCATCTGAGTCCGGTATATCTGAGCAAGCTGTTCAAGCAGGAGACGGGCGAAAATCTATCGGAGTATATCACGGCGGCGAGATTGGCTAGAGCGAAATACTTGCTGGCTCATACCGACTTGAAAATCTACGATGTCGCCCGGCTTTCGGGGTATCAAAGCCCGAAGCACTTCATGCTTGTGTTCAAGAAAGCGACGGGCCTCTCGCCCGGAGCCTACCGGGAAGAGCACGGAAATTGACCGGATTGGCTAAGAAAACGTACCAAATGTGCAAGCTGCGTGATATTATGTAACATCTTCATCCCCTAGAATAAAAAAAGCACGATACATACATATCGAGAATGCGGGAGGGGAATGGAAATGAAAAAAATGGGATTGGCTGCGATGGCCGGCGCGTTGGCCGTATTCACGGCGGCATGCGGGGGGGCCGGCACGACGGGCGGCTCCGCGGAGAATCCGGCGGCGTCCGGGGCCCAGCAGAACGAATCGGGCGGAACGCCCGTCGAATTGAAGTTTATGACCTGGGGCAATCAGCAGCATCTAGAGATGTACGAATCGCTCCTGGCGAAGTTTACCGAGACGCACCCGAACATCACGGTCAAGCTGGAATCGGTACCGTTCGCAGACTACCAGCAGAAGGTTTCCGTGTTGGCCGCGGGCCGCGAGCTGCCGGATTTGGCTTGGATGTCCGAGCGGATGGTGCCGCAATTTATGGCGAACGACATTCTGGCGGACATCTCCGATATCGGGGAAGACGCGACGTTCGCGCTCGACGATTTCATCCCGTCCACGCTCAGTCTGTTTTCCAAGGAAGGCGGCTTGTACGGTCTGCCGTTCTCCACGCCGCCCAGCGTCATCTTTTATAACGCGGATCTATTCGAGAAAGCCGGCCTGCCGACGCCGAACGAACTCGCGGCCAAAGGCGAATGGACGTGGGAGAAATTCGAAGAGACGGCCGCGGCGCTCACATCGGGCGTCGGCGGCGACAAGACGTACGGGGCGTCGTTCTTCCGCGATTGGAAGACATGGATCATGCTCCCGTCGTATGCCTGGTCCAACGGCGGCAGCATCTTTAACGACGATATGACGGCGTTCACGTGGAATGAATCCTACGGCGTCGAAACGCTGGAGATGCTGCGCCGCATGATGTTCGACGCCGGATCCCATCCGAAAGCGGGCGAGCAAGTCAGCTTCGATACCGGCAAGCTGGCGATGTTTTTCGACGGATACAGCTACACCTCCAAAGCGCGGGACATTTCGAACTTCAAGTGGAGCATCGCTCCGTTCCCGTCCGGCACGCACGGCTCGGCGCCGATGATGGGACAAGCGGGCTACGTCGTCTTCAAGGACACCGAGCACCCGGAAGAAGCGAAGGAGCTGCTGAAGTTTTTGGCCGGGCAGGAAGGCGTGCAAGCGACGTCCGTCTACTTCGTGCCTCCGCGCCAATCGATTCTCACTTCGGACGCGTTCCTGAACCAACCGAACAATCCTCCGGCGGAGCATATCAAGCAGGCGCTGATCGACGAGATGCCGAAAGCCGTCGTCCAACCGGGCCATGTGCAGTGGACGAAGATCGATAACGAAATTTTGCTAGGCTTCGATCTGTTGTTCGCGCAGTCCGGTTCCGCGGCCGATATCATGAATCAAATGAAGGCGGGAATCGATCCGTTGTTAACCGAATAATCGAGGCGGGGCGGCGGTTCGCTTGAACGCGGACCGCCGTCCGTTTCTATCGAAGGAGGGTTCCATTTGAATCGATTGCATGAAGCATTGCGGAGCGACAAACTGCAGCTGTTCGTCAGCTTGCCGGCCAACGACGCGGAGATGGCGAGAGCCGCCGTTCGAGAAGGGGCGGACGGCTTGAAGGTTCACCTGAACGTCGATCATCGGGCGAGCGGGACCCGATTCGGTCCCCTGGCGTCGTACGGAGAGACGTTCAAAGAAATTCGATCGCTGCTGCGGGGGCCGTTGGGCGTCGTGCCGGGCGGTTCGGCCGCCGACGTCCGCCCGGATGAAATCTCGAAGTTGTCCGAAGCGGGCTTCGATTTCTTCTCGATATACGCATGGCATCTGCCCACGTTCCTGCTCGAAGCGCCGGGCCTCGCCCGGACGTTCGCGATCGACGACCGCTTCGACCTGCGGCTGCTGGAGTCGGCCGGCGCCTCCGGCATGGACGCCTTGGAAGCGTCCGTCGTGCCCGGCGCGGAATACGGCTCGCCCCTTACGTTCGCGGACTTGCTGAAATACCGTTGGCTCGCGGAGCGCTCCGGCTTGCCGGTCATCGTTCCGACCCAGCGGAAGGTGACGCCGGAGGACGTGCCGCACTTGATCGACTGCGGCGTCAAGGCGCTGCTCGTCGGCGCCGTCGCGATCGGCACGACGGCGGAGTCGATCGCTCGTTCCGTCGGCCGGTTTCGCGACGCGATCGACAAGGCGGGGAGGTGAACACGTCATGCGTTCCGTAGGCGTCGCAAGATCGCGCAGCCCGTTCGGGCGGGAGGCGAATTGGACCGGCTGGCTGTTTATCTCGCCGATGGTGCTCGGCTTTACCTGCTTCCTGCTGATGCCGATGGGGATGGCCTTCTACATGGGCTTTACCGATTGGCCGCTGCTCGGCGAATCATCGTTCGTCGGACTGGACAATTACCGCGCGCTGCTGTCCGACAAGACGTTCTGGAAGGTGCTCGGAAACACGTTTACCTTCTCGGCCGGGCTCGTGCCGTTGAATATCGTTCTGGCGCTGCTGCTTGCCTTGCTGCTTAGTAAGAGCATGCCGGGCATGGGCTTCTTTCGCACGGCGATTTTTACGCCGGTCATCACGTCGCTCATCGTGTGGTCCATCGTCTGGAAGTATATGCTGGCGACCGATTCGGGCTTTATCAATCAACTTTTGCAAGTGTTCGGCATTCAGGGACCGGCTTGGCTGTACGATCCCGATCTGGCGATGCCCGCCGTGATCGTGACGAGCGTGTTGAAGAACGTCGGCTTGAACATGGTGTTGTTTATCGCCGCGCTTCAGCAGGTGCCGGCCCATCTATACGAGGCGGCAAGGCTCGACGGGGCGGGACGAACGAGAACGTTCTTCCAAGTGACGCTGCCGATGATCGCGCCGACCGTATTTCTTACCGTCATCATGACCGTCATCGGGTCGTTGAAGGTGTTCGGGCAAATCTACGTAATGACCCAAGGGGGTCCCAGCAACTCGACGAAGGTGCTCGTCTATTACATTTGGGAATTGGCGTTCAAGCTGTACGACCTCGGGTACGCTTCTTCCGCGGCGACGGTGCTCTTTTGCATCATTATGGCGTTTACGCTGATCCAGTGGCATCTTCGGAAAAGGTGGGTGTTCCATGAAAACTGAACCGATGGTTGCGACGCCGTCCGTCCGCCTTCGGCTGCGGCCGGGTACAATCGTGCACTATGCGATCCTGACGGTCGTTGCCTTCGTCATGATGCTGCCGTTCGTTTGGATGCTGTCGACATCGCTCAAGGAGCCTTCGGATATTTTCGTCTTTCCGCCGACCTGGATCCCGTCTCCGTTCCGCTGGGACAATTACGCCGAAGTGCTCCAGGCGGTTCCGTTCGGGCGGTTTTACTTCAATAGCGTCTATATCGCCGCGCTCGTCACCGCGGGAACGGTGCTGTTCGCGTCGCTGTCCGGCTACGCCTTCGCGCGGATTCCGTTCGCCGGCCGGAACATCGTGTTTCTCACCTTGCTCAGCTCGATGATGATTCCGCATGAAGCGACGTCGATCCCGATGTTTCTGTTCATGCGGGAGCTCGGCTTTCTCAACACGCATTTCCCGCTCGTCGTCATTCCGATTTTCGGCGCGGGCGGCGTCTTCGGCGTCTTCGTCATGCGTCAGTTTTTCCTGTCGCTGCCGAAGGATCTGGAGGAGGCGGCGATGATCGACGGCTGTACCCGGTTCGGCATCTACCGGCGCATTATGCTGCCGCTGGCCGGCCCTGCCGTCTCGACGCTGACGATTTTTACATTCTTGACGTGCTGGAACGAATTCTACGACCCGCTCATCTTCGTCAATAGCAGGGAGCTGATGACGCTTCCGCTCGGGCTGTCGCTGTTTACGGACGAGGCGGGAACCGATTGGCATTTGCTCATGAGCGCGTCGGTAATGGCTACGCTTCCGTTGCTGCTCGTCTTCTTCTTCGCGCAGCGGCAGTTTATGGAGGGCGTAGCGATGACCGGCTTGAAGGACTAACGGAGGAGGAAACAACATGAACCGAACGCTGGAAGCGGACGTCGTCGTCGTCGGAGGAGGACCGGCGGGCATCATGGCCGCGATCGCGGCGGGGAGGCAAGGCGCGCGGACCGTACTCGTCGAGCGCTACGGATTTCTAGGCGGCATGTCGACGGCGGCGCTCGTCTACCCATGGATGACGTTCCACGCCGAATCCGGGGAGCAAGTCATTCGAGGCATTCCCCAAGAGCTGGTCGACCGGCTGATCGCGTGCGGCGGCTCGCCGGGCCATCTGCGGGATACGGTCGGCTTCGTGCGCACCGTGACGCCGTACCATCCGGAGCGGTTCAAGGTGGTCGCGATCGACATGCTGAAGGAGGCGGGCGTGCGCCTGTTCCTGCACAGTTTCGTCGACGAGGTCGACGTCGAGGGAGACCGGATCGTCGGCGTCACGCTGACCGGCAAGTCCGGGAGAATCGCCGTGCGCGGCTCGATGTTCGTCGACGCGTCGGGCGATGCCGACGTCGCGCACCTGTCGGGGGCGCCGACGCTCGTCGGCAGGGACGGAGACCGGCTGACGCAGCCGATGACGATGAAATTTCGGATGCGCGGCGTCGACCTGGAGGAGATCCGGCGCGCCATGCTGCGGAACCCGGAGAACTTCTACCACAAGACGCCGTTCGACGAGCTCGAGCGCATTCCGCTGACCGGGATTTCCGGCTTCTACGCGGAGTGGAAGGCCGGGAACGTACCGATCAACCGCGATCAGGTGCTTCTGTTCGCGGGGCCCGCCGACGATGAAGTGCTGGTCAATTGCACGCGGGTGCAGGGGCTGAGCGGAACGGACGTCGAGGAGCTGACAGAGGCGGAGGAAGAGGGGCGACGGCAGGTGCTCTTGATGGCGGACTTTCTCCAGCGGCACGTGCCGGGCTTCGATCGCGCGTCGATCTCGGCGGTCGGCTCGCAAATCGGCATCCGCGAGACGCGGCGGATCGACGGCTTGTACAGCCTGACGATCGACGACGTCGTGTCCGGCCGCAAGTTCGAGGACGCCGTCGCGCGCAGCGGGTACCCGGTCGACATCCACGATCCGGCGGGCAAGGGCGTGAAGGCGGCCTGGGTCGGAGGAGACGGCGCGTACGACATCCCGTACCGCTGCCTCGTCGCCAAGCGGATCGACAACTTGCTTGCGGCGGGCCGCTGCATCTCGACGACGCACGAAGCGCTGGCGACGACCCGGCTGACGCCGAGCTGCATGGCGACCGGCCAAGCCGCCGGCACCGCCGCCGCGTTGGCCGCAGGCCGCGGAACGCCGGCTCGGGACGTGGACGCGCGGCAGCTGCGGGAGCGGCTGATGCAGGACGGGGCGGCGATCTAAATAGGACGCCGCCGCGGGTAGACGCCGCAAAAACGGCTGCATTCTCTCGAACAAGGAAAGGGGTTGTCCCGTATGGGACAGCCCCTTTTTTAGTTGTAACGTTCAACCAATCGCCTAAGGGAGTTAGCGGAGCATAAGGCGCGCGCTCTTCCTCGCCCTTCCTGCACGCATGTTGCGTATATTTCGAAATTTTACAAAATATTAGGACATTTCGCGTTCTGTTTTTACATTGTCCGATTACGATTTGAGAGTCTAGGAGACTAGGCAATTCGAAAGATGTTCTTACGAACCCCCGGCGTTGACCGAGGTCGGTTCGGAATGTCGAACGCAGGAGGAATGCGAAGGATGTTTCATCGGGGATCGGCGCAAGGAAGACGTTGGATCGTAGCGCCTCTGGCGGCGGCGGTGGCCGTCGCGAGTCTCGTACCTGCGGCTCCGCGGCATGCGGAGGCTTCGATCGCGAGCCGCGTGGTCATCAGCGAAGTATTCGGCGGAGGGGGAAACAGTAACGCACCGTACAAGAACGATTTTGTAGAGCTTTACAATCCAACGAGCGAAGCGGTTCATGTGAGCGGGTGGTCCGTGCAATACGCTTCCGCCAACGGGACATTCAACGCGAGCGGGATTACGACGTTAGACGGCACGATCCCCGCTCATGGCTATTACCTTGTGAAGCTGGCCGGCGGCGCGACGGGCGAGGAGCTGCCGACGGCCGACAAAGAGAACACGAGCGTGAACCTGAGCGGCACGAACGGCAAAGTGGCTTTGGCCTCGAACGCCGTCGGCGTCACCGGTTCGGGCGACCCGGACGTCATCGACTTCGTCGGGTACGGCACCGCGAACGACCGCGAAGGCTCCGCCGCCGTAGGCGCTTTGAGCAATACGAGGAGCGCGCAACGGAAGAGCGACTTCGCCGCGATCGTCGAAGGGCAAGGCAACGGATACGATACGAATCAAAATCAACATGATTTCGCGGCGGCGGAGCCCCCGACGCCGAAAAACGCGCAATCGGCGCCGGAGCAGCCGCTGGCGCTGCCCGCTGTGGCGCCGGTAACGGCGACGCCGGGGCCCGGAGACGTGAAGCCGAATACGGCGATCACGCTGTATACGCCTTCGGTAACGGCAAGCGTCTATTATAGCGTGTACGGTCCCGACGAATCGGTGTTGGTCCCGGAACAGCTGTATACGGGACCGATCGCGATCGGACAAACGTCCGTCATTAAGGCGTACGCTCAGAAGGGCGACGATCGAAGCGAGACCGGAACGTTCGCGTACACGCTGCTGACGAAAGCCGCGATTAGCAATGCCAGGGCGCTTCCGAACGGGAGTCGCGCATGGATCGAGGGCATCGTCACATACAAAGAGACGGCCGGCGGCCAACATAATTTGTACGTGCAAGACGGGACGGCCGGGATGGTCGTACGCGGGGCCGACTTGACCGTCGCCGTCGGCGACCGGATCGAGGCGACGGGCGCCGTGCAGGATTACTTCGGCTTGCCGCAGCTGCAGGCCGCGACCGCCGACGTCGTCGTGCTCGAGCCGAACGTCGGAGCGCCGGCGCCGGCCGTCATCGCCTCCGACACGCCGAGGGAGAGTCTCGAGGGGCAATTGGTGAAGATCGAAGGAGCCGCGATCGGCGCCGGCAATTCGTATCAGGAATTTTCAACGACGGGCGCCTATGGCAGTATGATCGTAAAGTCCTCATTGTTGCGCCAAGGGGAGCATTACGACCAGATCGTCGGCGTGCTGACGTATTCGTTCAATAACTATATGATTCTTCCTCGCGGCGAGCTGGACCTTATTCGCGAGACGTTCTCGGTCATGACCGATACGCCCCCCGGCATCGTGCCGAACGGGAAGGCCGTCAAGCTCGTGACGCCGCAGCTGGGCGGACAAATCTATTACACGTTGGACGGCAGCGAACCGACGCAAGCGACGGGAACGCCGTACGCAGGCCCGATCGTCATTACGGCCGACGAGACGATCGTGAAGGCGATCGTCGTAGCGGACGGCGCGACGAGCGAGGTGTTCGCCTTCCGCTACGAGAAACAGAAGGAGTACACAGGGCGCCGGATCCACGACATACAAGGCGCTGGTCACCGTTCACAGCTGCTAGGGCATAAAGTGATCGGCGTAGAAGGGATCGTTACGCGCAAGGCCGGCGGGAAAATCATGCTGCAGGACGAGCCGGCGAACTACGATAACGATCCGCACACGTCCGAAGCGATCGTTATCGTGTCGGACTACAACGCGGCGGTAGGCGACAAACTCCGAATCGACGGGACGGTTTCCGAGATCGAAGAGGAAGGCTATGACGACGCGAACGATTTGTTGACGACGGCGATCACGTCGGCGACCGTAACCAAGCTTTCGGGCGGCCAGCCGTTGCCGGCTCCGATCGTACTTGGCGTAGATCGTACGGCGCCTGCGACTGTGATCGATAACGACGGCTTCGCCGTATTCGATCCGGAAGAAGACGCGATCGACTTCTATGAAAGCTTGGAGTCGATGCGGGTGGAGTTACGAAATGCGAAGGTCATAGGGCCGTATCACTTCGAAGTGCCCGTCGTGCTCGGCGAGCAGACGGATCCGATGACGCCGAACGGCGGCATGATTCTAACGGGCGAAGATTTCAATCCGCAGAAAATCTTGATTCAGCGCGCCAATAACGACGTCAAGACGGGCGACGCCTTCGACGCGCCGATCGTCGGCGTGCTCGGCTACGATTATAGTAATTATAAAGTCATCCCGGACGGACCGTATCCAAGCGTCGTCCCCGGCTCTGCCGCGAGGGAAACGACTACGATCGAGCCGAACGAGGACAAGTTGACGATCGCGGGATTTAATATCGAAAACTTCTGGAACGATTCCTCGCCGGCCGGCCAGACGAAGAAAAACAACATTGCGAAAGCGATCGTCGACAACTTGAAAACCCCGGACATCTTAGGCTTGATCGAAGTGCAGGACGACGACGGCGCCGCGGATTCCGGTTCGACGGACGCAACGAATAATTACCGAGCGCTCGTCCAAGCGATCGTTGCGCACGGCGGCCCGTCTTACGCATTCACGGACATCGCTCCGGTCAATAATGCGGACGGAGGGGCGTCGGGCGGCAATATCCGCGTCGGGTACTTGTACAACCCTGCTCGCGTCACGCTCGTCGACAAGCCGAAAGGTACGGCCGCGACGGCGGTGCAATACACGAAATCGGGCTTGTCCCACAATCCGGGCCGAATCGACCCGGAGAACGCGGCGTTCGAAGATTCCCGCAAGCCGTTGGCGGCGGAGTTCGAGTTCCGCGGCGAGCGCGTGGTAGTCGTCAACAACCACTTCAATTCCAAGGGCGGCGACGAGGCGCTGTTCGGGGCGGTTCAGCCGCTGCCCGCGACGCTCGGCAGCGAGAAGCAGCGCCACGCCATCGCAGCCGTCGTCAACGGCTTCGTCAAGTCGGCGTTGGCGGTCGATCCCGATGCGAACATCGTCTTGCTCGGCGATTTTAACGACTTCCAATTCTCGAAGACGTTGGAAATCCTGAAGGGCGAAGTACTATACAACGAAGTCGATGCGCTGCCGCTTGAAGATCGCTATTCTTATATCTATCAGGGCAACTCGCAGACGCTCGATCATTTGCTCGTCAACCGGGCGCTTGCGCCGGCGACGACGCTCGATATCGTTCATATTAACGCGGATTTCAATGAAAAGCACGGTCGCGTGAGCGACCATGACCCGCTGCTCGCGCAGATCGATTTTGCGTTGAAGGGGGAAGAAGAACCGTTCGAGCTTCGGGTCTTGCACACGAACGACACGCACGCGCGACTGGACACGGTAGCGAAGCGGGTTACGGCGATTAAGGAAAACAAGACGGACAACGCGATCCTGCTCGACGCGGGGGACGTGTTCTCGGGCACGCTGTATTTCACGAAATACGAAGGGCTCGCGGACTTGGCCTTCATGAACATGGCGGGCTACGACGCGATGGTGCCGGGCAACCATGAGTTCGACAAAGGTCCGGGCGTTCTGGAGACGTTCATCAAGGCGGCGCAATTCCCGATCGTCAGCGCCAACATCGATTACAGCGCGAACGCGGGATTAAGCAAGATGTTCAAGAACGAGATCGGCGGGTTGGACAAACCTCTCGAGAACGGACATATTTACCCGTCCGTCGCGCTCGACGTGAACGGCGAGAAAGTCGGCGTGTTCGGTCTGTCGACGGAAGAGACGGTCGCGATCTCTTCGCCGGGCGACACGATCAAGTTCCGAAACTACATCGAACGCGCGAAGGCGACGGTGGCTTCGCTTCAGGCGAAGGGCATCGACAAGATCGTCGCGCTGACGCACCTCGGCTACGGCTTCGATGAAATTCTCGCGGACGAAGTCGAAGGCATCGACATTATCGTCGGCGGCCACAGCCACACGACGCTGGCGCAGCCGGTCGTGAAGAACGCGGATGGCGAACCGACGGTGATCGTCCAGACGGGAGAATACGGCGCGAACGTAGGGTTGCTCGACGCGACGTTCGACGAGGGCGGGGTCCTTCAGGCTTGGAACGGCCGACTGATCGCGGTATCCGGGTACGCGGACGACGCGGAAGCGGCGGAGATGCTGGCGGAGTACAAGAAGGAAATCGCGCTCATCATGGAGGAAGTCGTCGGGGAGACGGCGGTAGACCTCAATGACGAAGCGATGATCGACGGCGCGCTGAAGCGCGCGGTACGCCTCCAAGAGACGAATCTCGGCAACCTGATCGCCGACGGCATGGCGGCGGCGATGAAGTCGAAGATAACGGCGCTGCTCCCGCCGTCCGAACTGTCGACGATCCAAGGGTACGTCGCGCTGCAGAACGGCGGCGGCATCCGGGAGATGATTCCGGCCGGCGAGATAACGATGGGAGAAGTAAGAGCGGTCATGCCGTTCGACAATAGCCTGGTCGCGGTGAAGGTGACCGGCGAAGAGCTGATTCTTGCGCTCGAGAACGGCGTATCCGCAAGTTTGACGCCGGAAGGCAAGATGACGGAATACGGCGGTTTCGCGCATGTGTCCGGCATGAGATACTACTATGATTCGACGAAAGCGAGACAGACGGTCGATACGTCGACGGGCACGATTACGTCCAAGGGCGAGCGCATTCGCCGGGCGGAGATCAAGAACGCGGACGGCACGTACGCGGCGGTCGATCCGAAAGCGTATTACATGCTTGCGACGAACTCGTTCACGGCGAGCGGGGGGGACGCGCATTACGCCTTGAAGCAAGCGAGGGACGCGGGCCGGATCTACGAGTTGTTCATGCCGGATTACGAGGTGTTCATCGAGCATCTCGAGCGGGTGGGCACGGTGAACATCGGACTCGAAGGCCGCATTACGGATTTGAAGGGGCGGCCGTTGCCGGGATCGGACAATGGCGACGATACGGGAAGCGACACGGGCAGCGACACGAGCCCGGGACCGGCAACGACGAATCAGCCGAACGCGGGTACGTCCGGCAACGAAGTGAAGGTTACGCTTTCCGCGGAAGACATTACGAAAGAAACGAACGCGCAAGGCAAGTCGGTAACGAAAGTTACGGTGAAGGCGGACGCTCTGAAAACGGCGGTCGAAGCGGCGACGGGAACGTCGGCGAACAAAATTTCGATTCCGGTCGCCGACGTCGTCGGCGGCATCGCGCAGGTTCGGCTCCCCGCGGGGGCGCTGGCGGATGCGGGCAGCGACATCGTCGTTTCCGTATCGACGGACGGACAATCGTACGACCTTCCGATTCGCGTGCTCGACGTCAACGCTTTGGCGGATTCGCTCGGCGTGAACGCGGACAACTTGATCATCTCGATTTCCATCGAAGTGATGGAAGGCGAAGAAGCGGAAGCGATGACAGTCCTGGCGCAAGACGTCGGAGGCGAACTGCTCGGCGATCCGGTCGTCTTTACAGTAACGGCGGAGGGCGGCGGCAAGACCGAAGAAATCAACGACTTCGGTTCGACGTACGTGACGCGTACGATCGCGATCGATCAGTCGATCGGGGGCAAGAACGTCACCGCAGTATCGTACGATCCGACTACAGGCGAGCTCGTCTTCGTCCCGGCGCAGTTCCAGGCGGTCGGCGGCAAGACGGTCGCGACGATCAAGCGGAACAGCAACAGCGTGTACGCGGTCGTCTCCGCGGAGAAGTCGTTCGCGGACGTGGCGAACCACTGGTCCAGAGCGGACGTTGAACTTCTCGCGTCCAAGTTGATCGTGCAAGGCCTATCGGCATCGGCCTTCGCGCCGGACAGCAGCATCACGAGAGCCGAATTCGCGGCGTTGCTCGTTCGCTCCCTCGGACTCAAAGGGGACGCGTCCGCCGGAACGTTCGGCGACGTAGCGACGAGCGACTGGTACGCAGGCGTAATCGGCGCCGCCGCGAAGGCGAAGCTGATCGAAGGGTTCGAGGACGGGACGTTCCGTCCGAACGCGTCGATCACCCGCGAGCAGATGGCGGTCATGATGTCCAGAGCGCTAGGGACGACCGGCTACGCCGAGAGAGCAGGTTCGTCGAACGCTGCCGCGAAGTTCGAGGACGGCGCTTCGATTCAGGCATGGGCGCGCCATGCCGTCGGCGCGAGCGTCTCCGCCGGCGTCGTTGAGGGCACTCCGGACAATCGGTTCCGGCCGGCGCAGAACGCGACTCGAGCGGAGGCGACGGCGATGCTGAAGCGATTGTTAACGTACGTGGATTTTATCGACGGATAACAGGAACGCAACGCGAACGTCAGCGAGCCGGCAACGGTTCGCTGGCGTTTCGCGCATTTCCGACGGTCTTCGGCATCCCGCGGCATACGTCGGTCTTTTTTTACATATTGTGGAACGCTATGATAATAGTCGCTATAATCCGAACATTCGAACGTCGGACTTTGTCGTATGTTCGGATTTATTGTTGACAAGTCGAAGGATGAGGCCATAAAATGGGTGGCGTAAAGAAGTAGAAGAACTCCGACGAATATAAAAAAATGGAGGATGTTCCATGTCGAATCAGAAGCAAGAGACAGGTTTGGCGAAGTATTTCGAGTTCGGAAAGCACGGCACCTCGTACAGCAAAGAAATTCTCGCTGGATTGACCACCTTTCTCGCGATGGCGTACATCCTTGCGGTCAACCCGTTGGTCCTCGGCGACGCAGGGATGGATCAAGGCGCCGTGTTCACGGCTACGGCGATCGCGGCCGTCATCGGCACCCTCGTGATGGGCTTGTACGCGAAGTATCCGATCGCGCTCGCTCCGGGGATGGGATTGAACGCATTTTTCGCTTACACGGTCGTTCTAGGAGCGGGCGTAGCATGGGAGCAAGCGCTCGGCGCGGTATTCGTCTCCGGCGTCCTCTTCCTTATCCTTGCCCTAACCGGCGTTCGCGAAACGATCATTAACTCGATTCCGTCGGCGTTGAAGAGCGCTGCTGCCGCAGGCATCGGCTTATTCATCGCCTTCATCGGTCTGAAGAACGCGGGAATCATCATCGCCGATCCCGCGACTTTCGTCGCGCTCGCTCCCTTCAGTTTCGAGACGATCGAAAGCAGAGGAACGATGCTGGCCGTCATCGGCGTCATCCTCACCGTGATCTTAATGGTTCGGAAGGTACGCGGCGCCATCTTCTTCGGGATCGTGGCGACCTCGATCATCGGCATGCTCATGGGCGTCGTCGATACGCCGACAGGCGTAGTCGATGTTCCGCCGAGTCCGTCCTATCTCGG
>JAPSKX010000073.1 GCA_031181325.1 Paenibacillus sp. | reverse complement strand
CCCAATGAAAGCCATCGACGATGGAAGACCAAGGGAAGCGCCGACCTGCATACTGAGGTAAGGGAATCAGGTCGGAAAGGACCGCGGCCCCCAGACAGCCATCGACGATGGAAGACCAAGGGAAGCGCCGACCTGCATACTGAGGTAAGGGAATCAGGTCGGAAAAGACCGCGGCCCCCATCCACCTAACCCCGGCCCCAGCGTGATGGTGCGCCGGCCCCGACACAAACAGAAGCTACTCGCGAAGCGCCCAGCGGAGGGCGTCGGGGAGTTCGTTTTGCCAGAAGCCCCAGAGGTGCTTACCGGCTTTTTCCACATAGTGTACTGAAGCTCCTCGTTCCGCCAGCATCGGCCGCAGACGCCGATTCGCCTCCAAGAAATCGAAAGTCCCCCGGCTCGTCTCGACAGCCGTCTCTTCCGTGCCGATGAGTTGGTACAATTGCAACCGCGACAGTCCGCCCTCCGGTACCGCTTCGATCGCATCGACCGTAGATTCCAGGAAGGCACCCGATAATGCGATAACCTTCTGAATGAGATCAGGAACTTGTAGGGAAAGATGTAAGGAGACTGTGCCTCCGAGCGAGTCGCCGACCAACACCCGATCGCCGTCGCCGGTACGAACGGGATAACGCGATTCCACGAAAGGCATCAATTCCTCGACGAAAAATCGAGCGTACGCCTCGGATCTGCCCCCGTCCGGCGCGTATTCGTCGGTTCGGTTCGGCATGTCGACGTCGACGCCGACGATGAGGAACGGCTCGATGCCTTCGTCGAGTATCAGCCGCGTCGCGTGGGTGGCGATTCGACCGAAATTAAAGCACTCTTCTCCGTCCTGGCAGTACACGACGCGGTGGGACACCATATCGTTGTATCCCGGCGGGAGGAAGACGCGCAACGTTCGTTCTTTGCCGAGCGCTTCGGAGATCAGCGATTCCTTGAGCACGGTACGCCGGGCGTATTCGTTCGATGTCATGCGGAAGAACCTCCCTGTTTCACTGTTGTCTCAACTGTATTAATCGTTGTTATATTCATATTATAACAGCAAAAATCAATTTTATCGCGAGAAAAGTAGCCAATTTGAGAATTGTATTATATAATTTATTAACGCTGTTTCATCATCAGTTCTTTCCTGATGCAAGTTACTGTTTCATATACTAATAAGCGAGGTGTTCCACCACGTGAGCAGCAACAACAATCGCGCTTACGAAGTGAAGCTCGACGCGATCGAGCCGCTGCAAGTATTATCGCCGGAAGGCAAAGTGGTTAACGAAGAGATGCTTCCGAAGTTTTCGGACGAGCAGCTTCGCGAATTGATGCGCCGAATGGCGTTCACCCGCGTCTGGGATCAGCGCGCGGTAAGCCTCAACCGCCAAGGTCGTCTAGGCTTCTATGCGCCGGTATCCGGGCAAGAGGCGGCGATGATCGGCAGCGAGTTCGTGCTCGAGAAGGAAGACTTCATCTGTCCGGGCTATCGCGACATGCCGCAGATCGTGTGGCACGGTCTCCCGATGTATCAGGCGTTCCTCTATTCGAGAGGCCATCAGCACGGCGGCCAAATTCCGGAGGACGTTCATGTCTTGATGCCGCAAATCATTATCGGCGCGCAAATCGTCGAGGCGGCGGGCGTGGCGATGGGGTTGAAGCTGAAGGGCAAGAAGAACGTCGCGATCACGTACACGGGCGACGGCGGTTCTTCGCAGGGCGACTTCTACGAAGGGATGAACTTCGCCGGCGCGTTCCAGCTGCCGACGATCTTCTTCGTGCAGAACAACCAGTACGCGATCTCGACGCCGATCGCGAAGCAGACGGCTGCGGGCACGGTCGCGCAGAAGGCTGTCGCGGCGGGCATTCGCGGCGTACAGGTCGACGGCATGGACGTGCTTGCGGTTACGGCCGCGGTACGCGAAGCGCGAGAGCATGCGCTGGAAGGCCGTCCGACGTTGATCGAAGCGATCACGTACCGGTTCGGCCCGCACTCGATGTCCGGCGACGATCCGACGAAGTATCGGACGAAGGACGAGCAAGGCGAGTGGGAAGTGAAGGATCCGCTCGTGCGGTTCCGTCGTTACCTCGAG
Source organism: Paenibacillus sp. (assembly GCA_031181325.1). Taxonomy (GTDB): domain Bacteria; phylum Bacillota; class Bacilli; order Paenibacillales; family YIM-B00363; genus Paenibacillus_AE. The sequence goes on along the minus strand of JAPSKX010000073.1, from coordinate 19,558 downwards.
TCCAAGGGTCTCTGGAGCGAAGAAGACGAGAACAAGACGATCGAAGAAGCGAAGGAGCACGTGGCCGAGCAAATCAAGCGCGCGGAATCGGTCGACAAGATGACGATCGCGGGCTTGCTCGAGAGCATGTTCGAAGAGCCTCCGGTTCATATCCGCGAGCAAATCGAGTTGTATAGCGCGGGAGGAGAGAAATAAGCATGGCAAACATGACGATGATCGAAGCGATTCGCGACGGAATGCGCGTCGAGCTCGCTCGCGATCCTAAAGTATTGTTGTTCGGGGAAGACGTCGGCCACGTCGGCGGCGTGTTTCGCGCGACGGAAGGCCTTCAGAAGGAATTCGGCGAGACGCGCGTATTCGATACGCCGCTCGCGGAATCGGGCATCGGCGGCCTCGCCGTCGGCCTCGCGGTGCAGGGCTTCCGCCCGATCGCGGAGGTGCAATTCATCGGCTTCGTATTCGAAGTGATGGACCAGATCGTGTCGCAGGCGGCACGGATGCGTTATCGTTCGGGCGGCGCGTACCAGGCGCCGATCGTGTTCCGCACGCCGTTCGGCGGCGGCGTCAAGGCGCCGGAGCTGCACGTGGACAGCCTCGAGGGCTTGTTCCTGCAGACGCCGGGCATCAAGGTCGTTATCCCATCCAATCCTTACGACGCGAAGGGTCTTATGATTTCGGCGATCCGCGACAACGATCCGGTGTTCTTCATGGAGCACCTCAAGCTGTACCGTTCGTTCCGCGCGGAGGTGCCGGAAGGCGAGTACACGGTGCCGATCGGGAAGGCGAACGTCGTGAAGGAAGGCAAGCACGTCACGATCATCACGTACGGCGCGATGGTGCATACGTCGCTTAAGGCGGCGGAGGAGATCGAAAAGTCGCGCGGTGTGAGCGTCGAGGTCATCGATCTGCGCACGATTATGCCGATCGATATCGACACGATCGTAGAATCGATTAAGAAGACGAACCGCGCGATCGTCGTTCAAGAAGCGCAGAAGACGGCGGGCGCCGCGGCGGAAATTATCGCCCAAATCAACGAGAAGGCGATCCTTCACTTGGAGGCGCCGGTGCTCCGCGTCGCGGCTCCGGATACGGTCGTCGCGTTCGGTCAGATCGAAGACGAATGGCTGCCGACGCCGAAGCGCGTCATCGAAGGGCTGAACCAAGTCCTAGACTTCTAATAACGTTTCGGAAAAAGGAGGCGCGCAACGCGTATGGCAACGTTCGAATATCGGATGCCGGAGCTCGGCGAAGGACTTCACGAAGGCGAAATCGTGAAGTGGCACGTGAAGCCCGGCGATACGATCAAGGAAGACGACATTTTGATGGAAGTGCAAAACGATAAAGCGGTCGTCGAAGTGCCTTCGCCGGTGACCGGCGTCGTGAAGGAAGTGAAGGTCTCCGAGGGGACCGTAGCGGTCGTCGGCGATGTGCTCGCGGTCATCGACGCGGAAGGCGAGCTGCCGGTATCCGCGCACGGCGGCGGCCACGGCGAAGCGCCTGCGGCAGCTGCGCCGACGCCGGCTCCGGCAGCGCCGGTCGCTCCGGCGCCGGTCGCGCCTGCGGCGGCTCCCGCGGCAGCGGCGGCGACGCCGGGCAGCGTGCCGGACGGCGGCACGCGCGGCAACATTGTCGCTCCGGGCGCCGTGCTGGCGACGCCGAGCGTGCGCAAGCTCGCGCGCGAGAAGGGCGTCGACCTCGGCCAGGTGAAGGCGACGGGCAAGCACGGCCGCATTACGAAGGAAGACGTGCTCGGCTTCCAACCGGGCGCGGCAGCAGCGGCTGCTCCGGCAGCGGCGGAAGCGGGCGCTCCGGCGGCGGCGGCGGCTGCGGCTTCGAAGTCGGTCGTCACGGGCGACCGCGTCGAAGAGCGCGTGCCGTTCAAGGGCATCCGCAAGGCGATCGCCAACGCGATGGTCAAGTCGGTGTACACGGCGCCGCACGTTACGATCATGGACGAAGTCGACGTCACGGCGCTCGTCGAGCTTCGCGGCCGCGCGAAGGGATTGGCGGAGAAGCGCGGCGTGAAGCTGACGTATCTGCCGTTCATCGTGAAGGCGCTCATCGCCGCGCTTCGCGAATACCCGATCCTCAACTCGACGCTGGACGAGGCGGCGAACGAGATCGTGTACAAGAAGTACTACAACATCGGCATCGCGACCGATACGGACAACGGCCTCGTCGTTCCGGTCGTTCACGACGCCGATCGCAAGAATATCTACAGCATCGCCGGCGAAATTCGCGAACTCGCGACGAAGGCGCGCGACGGCAAGCTGGCGCCGAACGAGATGAAGGGCGGCACGTTCTCCATCACGAACATCGGTTCCGCGGGCGGCATGTTCTTCACGCCGGTCATTAATTTCCCGGAAGTCGCGATCCTCGGAACGGGCCGCATCTCCGAGAAGCCGGTCGTGAAGAACGGCGAAATCGTCGTCGGCCAGATGATGGCTCTGTCGCTCAGCTTCGATCATCGCCTCATCGACGGCGCTACGGCGCAAAACGCGATGAATCACATCAAGCGTCTCCTGGAAGATCCGGAGCTCTTGATCATGGAGGTGTAACGTCATGGTAGTCGGAACGTTCAGCACCGAAGTCGACGTCATCGTCATCGGCGCCGGTCCCGGCGGGTACGTCGCCGCGATCCGCGCCGCGCAGCTCGGCAAGAAGGTCGTCATCGTCGACCGCCGCGAGGTCGGCGGCGTCTGTCTCAACCGCGGCTGCATCCCGTCCAAGGCGCTCATCTCCGCCGCTCATCGCTATGAGCAGGCGAAGCACAGCGATCACATGGGCATTTCGGTGGGCGATGTGAAGGTAGACTTTTCTAAAGTTCAGGAATGGAAACAATCGGTCGTCAATAAGCTGACTGGCGGCGTAGGCTCCTTGCTGAAGGGACATAAAGTCGAGATCGTCTCCGGGGAAGCGTTCTTCAACGCGCCGAACATCGTGACGGTGACGAGCGGCGACGACAACACGACGCGCTACGAGTTCAAGCATTGCGTCATCGCGACGGGCTCCCGCCCGATCGAGCTGAAGCCGTTCCCGTTCGGGGGCCGCATCTTGTCCTCCGACGAGGCGCTCGCGCTGACGGAAATTCCGAAGAGCATGGTCGTCATCGGCGGCGGCTACATCGGCGTCGAGCTCGGCCAGACCTTCGCGAAGTTCGGCTCGAAGGTGACGATTCTCGAAGGCGCGGATCACATCCTGCCGGGCTTCGAGAAGCAGCTCAGCCAGCTCGTCTCGAAAAACCTCAAGAAGCTGGACGTCGACGTGTTCAACGGGGCGCTCGCGCAGAAGTCCGAGCAGTCCGACAAGGACGTCACGGTGACGTTCAAGGTCGGCGAGGAGGAGAAGACGGTGACGGCGGAGTACGTGCTCGTCACGGTCGGACGCCGGCCGAACACGAACGACATCGGGCTCGAGTCGATCGGCGTGAAGCTGACGGATCGCGGCCTCGTCGAGATCGACAACCAGTGCCGCACGAGCGTGCCGCACATCTACGCGATCGGCGACATCGTGCCGGGCGCCGCGCTTGCGCATAAGGCGTCGTACGAAGGCAAGATCGCCGCGGAAGCGATCGCGGGCATGGACAGCGTCATCGACTACAAGGTCATTCCGGCCGTCGTGTTCTCCGATCCGGAGATCGCGAGCGTCGGGCTGTCCGAGACGGAAGCGAAGGAGAAGGGCTTCAACGTCTTGACGGGCCGCTTCTCGTTCGGCGCGAACGGCCGCTCGCTCGCCCTCGACAACGCGGACGGCTACGTGAAGATCGTCGCCGACAAGGATACGGGCGTCGTGATCGGCTCGCAGATCGTCGGGCCGGAAGCGTCGAACCTGATCGCGGAGCTCGGCCTCGCGATCGAGATGGGCGCGACGCTCGAAGACATCGCGCTCACGATCCATGCGCATCCGACGCTCGGCGAGATCGTCATGGAAGCCGCGGAAGGCGCGCTCGGACACAGCGTGCATCAAATGAATAAGTAAAAGAGGGTATTCCCCTTCAACAAGCCAACGCCGCTTTGCGAGAGTCGACTCGCAGGGCGGCGTTTCTTTATTTTCGCGGGGTGAATTCGCGATCTTCAGCGGATGATGGCGCGTTCCTTGCACGCGCAGGATGGATGTACTCGATGTTCCGCTCGATGCCCGCGGCGTTCCCGTTCGGCTTCTCGCCGATCGGGGCGCGATGCGCCACGATCAAGACGAGCAGTTCCTGGAAGCGCGCGTTCGCAAGAAAGCGGCCGGGTTCGTTGGAACGGTACGCTTCGTATAAAGCTTCAACAATCGGAGAAACCGCGCCGCTCGCGCCGATCGGAATCGGTCCCGGCGTCAGCGGAAGTGGCGCGTCCGGCGATCGCGACGCGCGATGCGGCGCGGCGGCGCCGATCCGCGGGTCGACGGAGAGACGGCTGAGGAACAGGAGGTCGTATTCCAACGCGGAGGCGATCGCGCTCGCTTCGACGCGCGATCCGGAAGGCAGAAACAGGAGTTTATCCGGCTCGAGGCGGCTCCCGGAAGCAGGACATGGGTCACGGACATAGGCGGCACCCACTCGAAGACGAACCATTATATGTTTTCCCCGGCGTTTCTTGCGGCGGTCGGCGTCGCGGAGGGAGAGAAGGCCGTCGGCGTGCTGCATATCGGCTACCCGGAGGAAATTCCGGAACCGAAGCCCCGGACGGCGGCGGCGATGAAGACGATCGTGTACGAATGATCCCGCTTTACGAATCCGCGAACAGAGCGGACGCGGTCCGGCGTTTTTATGTGCCGCGAGCGCCGATTCGTGCGCGATGGCGGCGTCGACGACCGGTACGAAGGGTCCGGATCATCCGTCTTTTTACATCCGATCAACAATTCGTTAATCCTTCGTTGATGCACGAATGGTACAATACTGGACAAGCCATATGGTTTGGGAAAGGAAGTGTACTATGAAGCTGAATGCAGCCGTCCCCATCTTCTACAAATATGTCGCCTCGTTCGTGGCCGTCCTGCTCGTGCCGATTTTGTTCCTTGGGATTTCCGGTTACGAGCAGACGGTGAATTTGATCCACGACGAAGTGACGGTCAGCCACCAAAATCGCGTTCTCCAATGGCAAGAACAGATCGACGCCAAACTGATCCAGATGAACAAGATCGCCGTGGAGGTCGCGGCGAACCCCGAATTGACGCCGTATGCGCTGGAACGCAGTTTTTACCAGGCGTATCGGGCGAAAGCGCTGCTGAACTACAAGATGGCGAACGAATTCGTGCACGAGATGCTTCTGTACGTTCGCGGCGGCGATTATTTATATTCCTCTGTAAGCACTTACAAGACGCAACGCTTCATCAACGAAATTTACCGGTACCGGGATTGGGACGAGGCGCAGTTTCGGCAGGCGATCGAGTCCGCGTCGAATCCGGCGTTCCGACCGGCGGAAGAGGTTCGGCTTCGGAACGATCGGACCCGGATGGCGACCTACCTCGTGCCGATTCCCTTCATGAGCAACGATCCGTACGGTACGTTGCTGTTTCTCATTCCCGAAGCCGCGCTGCTGCCGCCGGAGCGTACCGATCGAAGCGGCAATGCGGTCGTCCTCGATCGGAACGGCGACGTCGTCGCATCGCTGAAGCCCGCCGGCGGCTTGCCGGAAGCGGCCGAGCTGCTTCCGGACGCGGCGGGGCCGAGCTTTCAGATTCGTTCCGTCGACGGGACGGACAATTATATATCGCATATCCGTTCCAAAGTAACGGGTTGGACGTATGTGACCATGCTTCCGGTCGCCGAGGTGATGAAGCCCGTTCATGAGATGCGCGACCGGTGGCTGCTCAACTTGATGTTGATCGTGCTGATCGGCGGACTCATTATTTACGGCTTGGTTTACGTCAATTACCACCCGATCCGCGAGCTCGTGCGTTGGGCGGACGAGCGCTGGGGCTTGTCCGACCGCAAAGCCGACGAGCTCGATGCGGTTCGATCGCTGATCGATCGGATGGGGCAGTCGAATCGGGAGCTCGGCCAGAAGCTGCAGAACAACCGATCCGCGATTCAGGAGCATCTGCTCTTGCAGGTGCTCCGGGGGGAGGTTTCGGACGTTGCGGCATTCAACGAGCGGGGAAGGGAGTACGGCGTATCGTTCTCCCATCCGCGGTTTCTGGTCGTCATGTTCGACTTGGCGGCGGAACGGGCGGCGGCGCACAAAGCGACGCTCCGCAGCCTCGTGACCGAGAACGCGTCGGCGCGGATCGAAGCGTACGGGAAGGACGATCTGGACGACCGCCGCATTCCGTTCCTCGTGTCGACGTCGCTGGACGACGGCGAGCTTGCCGGTTGGGTGGAGGAGCTGCACCGCTCGCTGCGGGATGAGCGCGGCATCGCGGCCACCGTCGGCGTCGGAAACGCGTATCCGGACATCGAACGGATCGGCAAGTCGTACCTCGAGGCGTCGACGGCGGCGGATTTCAAGCTGATCCGGGGGAACGGGAAAATCATCCGCTTCCAAGACGTATCGGAAAGCGGATCGGGCGCCGTTTCGTACCCGACGCAGGAGCTGTCGCGGCTCGAGACGCTGATCCGGCAGGGCGACGCCGAACGAATCGCCGGCGTGCTCGGCGGCATCGCGGCGGCGATCCGCGACCGGAGCGCGACGCTGTTCGCGGCGCGTTGTCTCTGTTTCGACATCGTCAACACGGTATTGAAGACGGTGGCCGAGATGAACGCCTTGCCCGGGGCGACGGAACGGTTGCCGAACGTATTGTCGCTGATGCGCTTCGATACGGTAGAGGAACTCACCGAACGAGTGATGGCCGCATGCATTGACCTTTGCAGACTGATCGAGCGCGGGAAGGCCGAAGCGCCGTTGATCGCGTCGATGCTTGCGTACATCGAGGAACGCTTCGCCGATCCCGAATTTTCCGTCCGTCAGCTGGCCGAGCGATTCTCGCTATCTGAATCGTACGTAAGCCGGTATGTGAAGGAACAGACGGGAAAGAACGTCTCCGAACACGTGCACCGGCTGCGGGTCGAACGGGCCAAGCAGCTGCTCGCCGGGGACGACCGTCCGGTGAAGGACATCGTCGAACAAGTGGGGTATTACGACGCCTCCAGCTTTATTCGCACCTTCAAGCGGTCCGTGGGGGTGACGCCGGGCGAATTCCGGCGGCTGTACAAACAAACAGAGTAACGACACGCGCGGCACATCGGTTCAGATTCGACCGATGCGCCGCGCGGCCGTATTTGTCAGAATCCGCATACGGCAAGCAGCATCGGCCGATAGGCAAGCCCCGACGCGATCCGCTATGCTTCGGATGTCGGCGTCGGCGGGCCGCGCGCGGCTCGACCGACGGCAATCGACGACACCTAATTATCCGCGATATCTAATCAGCGAGGAAAGGAGAGGGATCGTATCGTAAGCGGCGAAGTCCGGGCGAAGACGAACCGGAGCGCGAGAAGCGTACGAGGCAACGCTCGTAAGCTCGTTAGGAGGGTGGCGGCGAGTTACGAGCTATATTTATTTCTGCTGCCGACGCTGCTCTATTTTACGGTGTTCCATTATATCCCGATGTACGGCGTTCAAATCGCCTTCAAGCGATTTATCGCCGTGGAGGGCATCGCGGGCAGTCCTTGGGCCGGCTTGGAGCATTTCGAGCGTTTTTTTCAATCGTTCCAGTTTTGGACGCTTCTGCGAAACACGTTGGGCTTGAGCCTGTACGAGCTTCTGATCGCCTTCCCGGCGCCGATCGCGTTGGCGTTGCTCATCAATCAGCTCGCTTCGGAGCGTTTCAAGAAATTCGTGCAGACGGTCACGTATGCGCCGCATTTCATCTCCGTCGTCGTCATCGTCGGAATGTTGAACTTGTTTTTATCCCCGCGGAACGGACTTGTCAATCGGGCCGTCGAGTTTCTCGGCGGGACGCCGGTCTTCTTCATGGCCGAGCCCGATTGGTTCAAGACGATCTTCGTCTTCTCGGGCGTCTGGCAGAACGCAGGCTGGTCGACGATCATCTATTTGGCGGCGCTGACGGCGATCAACCCGGAGCTGCACGAAGCGGCCGTCGTCGACGGCGCTTCGAAATGGCAGCGCGTCCGGCACATCGATCTGCCCGGCATCGCGCCGACCGTCGTCATCCTGTTGATCTTGACCGTCGGCAGCTTCATGACCGTCGGGTACGAGAAGGTGTATTTAATGCAAAACCAGCTCAACATCGACGCGTCCGAAATCATCCAGACCTACGTGTACAAGGTGGGATTGCTGGATGCCCAGTACAGCTATTCGGCGGCGATCGGATTGTTTAATTCCGTGATCAACTTCGCGCTGCTCGTCGCGGTGAACGGATGGGCCCGACGGATGAAGCAAGCGAGCTTGTGGTAGGGAGGTGCCGCGATGTTAACTCGGAGCCGCTCGGACCGATGGTTCGACGCCGCGAATTATTGTATCTTGACGCTGCTGCTGGCGGCGGTGCTGTACCCGTTGTACTTCGTCGTCATCGCTTCCATAAGCGATCCGGACTTGGTGAACGCGGGGCGGGTATGGTTGTACCCGCGCGAGATGACGTTCGAAGGCTACCAGCGCATCTTCAACGACGACGCGGTCGGGTACGGCTATCGGAATTCGTTGCTGTACACCGTCGTCGGAACCGCCGTCAACGTCGCGCTGACGCTGACGGGCGGATACGCGTTGTCCCGGCACGACTTGCCCGGCCGCACCTTCTTTACGTTCGCGATCGTGTTCACGATGTTTTTCGGCGGCGGCTTGATCCCGACCTATCTCCTCGTCAAGGAGCTGGGCATGGTCAATACGATGTGGGCGATGGTCGTCCCGAACGCCGTCTCCGCCTTCAACATCGTCGTCGCCAGAACGTTCTTCCAGAGCACGATTCCGAAGGAGCTGCTGGAGGCGGCCGCGGTGGACGGCTGTCGGAACACCTTGTTTTTCCTGCGCATCGCGTTGCCGCTGTCGATGCCGATCGTAGCCGTCTTGACGCTGTTCAGCGCGGTGGGACATTGGAACTCCTATTTTCAGGCGTTGATCTACCTGAATCGGGACGAGCTGATGCCGCTGCAGATCGTCCTGCGCAACCTGTTGATCGCGAGCGAGGTTTCGGAGAGCATGACATCGGACATGTCGTCATCCGCCGATCGGCAGCGGATCGTAGAGGTCATGAAATTTGGCATGATCGTCGTCGCGAGCCTGCCGGTGCTGGTGCTGTACCCTTTCCTGCAAAAGTACTTCGTCAAAGGCGTCATGATCGGATCGTTGAAAGGTTGATAGATTAGATAATCGAACGGAGGGCTAGATATGTTAACTCGAAATCGCAATCGCGCCGCGGCCGGCTTCGCGCTGGCGACGACGCTGCTGTTGTCCGCCTGCGCGACGGAGTCCGGCGCCGGGGGCGGGACCGACGCGGACGACGCTGCGGGCGCAACCGCCGAACCGACTCCTTCGGCAGCGCCGACTCCGTCGGGATTCCGTCCGACCGGCTACCCGATCGTCGACGATAAGCTTACGCTGCGCTTCGCCGCCGCCAAGGGCGCGGTATCCAAAGACTTCGGAGAGCTGCCCTTCTTCCAGCAGTACGAAGAAGAGACGAACGTTCATATCGAATGGAGCATGAACCCGGATTCGAGCTGGAACGAAAAGAAAAACCTCATCTTCGCCAGCGGCGATCTGCCGGACGCTTTCTACGGCCATCATATCCTGTCCGGCGAGGACGTGTTGAAGTACGGTACGCAGGGACTGCTGATTCCGCTGGAGGATCTGATCGACCAGTATGCGCCGAACTTGAAGAAAGTGCTCGAAGACAATCCCGGCTTCCGCCAAGAGCTGACCGCGCCGGACGGACACATTTATGCGCTGCCGACGATCGACGAGGGCTATCCGGATTCCCGCGACGCCTTGTTCATTAACCGGAAGTGGCTCGACCAGCTCGGACTGTCCGTGCCGACGACGACGGAGGAATTTTACGAGGTGTTGAAGGCGTTTCGGGACAACGATATGAACGGCAACGGCGACGCCGGCGACGAAATACCGTTTTCGTTCTTCGGCCACCAAAATTACGGCATCTATTCGTTCTTCGGCGCCTTCGGCATGACGGACCGGCCGAACCATGTCGGAATGGACGGGGATCGGGTCTTGTACACCGCGGCGCAGCCCTCCTACAAGGAGGGGATCCAGTACTTGCACCGGCTCTACGCGGAAGGTCTCCTCGATGTCGAGAGCTTGACGCACGACAAGAACGTGTACTTCTCGAAAATCAAGGAGTCGCTCGTCGGCGTATTTATCGGGTGGGACCATTACGACGTCTTCGGCACGGAGCCGCACGATTACGAAGTGATGCTCCCGCTCAAAGGGCCGGAAGGCCATCAGCTCTGGAACCGGTACCCGGTCGGCATTTTGAGCAAGGGCGCGTTCGCGATCACGACCGCGAACGCGCATCCCGAGGTCACGATGCGCTGGATCGACCGCAGCTACGACCCGATGGTCGGACTGGAGGCGGTGGAAGGCCCGGTCGGCATCAACCTCCTCGTGCATCCGGACGGCACGATCGAAAACACCCCGGCGCCGGAAGGAATGAACGGAAACGAATTCCGGCACTCCACCTCGCCGGCTTCGAAGTCGGTGTTCATCCGCACGTTGGAATTGGCGGAGAAGCGGGTGCAGCAGACGGTGCCCGGCAGCCTATCGAAGTTGGACATCGACAAGCTGTACCAGCCGTATTTGATACCGGACATCTACCCGGACCTGTTCTTCACGGCGGAGGAAAACGACGAGCGCATCCGGTACTTTACCGATATCGACGCATACGTCAACAAGATGCATGCCAAGTGGATCATCGACGGGAACGTCGAGAGCGAATGGGACGAATACATGGACACGCTGAACCGGATGGGGCTCGACAAGATGCTCGCCATCTATCAAGCCGCATACGATCGCTTCAGCAGTCAATAACACAGGAACGAGCGGCGGCGCCTTGGCGCCGCCGCGATTCGTCGGGAGGCGCGAAGTGAAGCTTTCATTGAACACGAGCTATCTGGGGGATACGGGCCGGGAGGAGCATTGCCTGCGGAGCATTAAGGCGGCCGGCTTCGACAGCATTCAGTGGATTCACGATTGGAACAGCGACTATATGTATGCGCCATCCGAGATGGAGCAAATCGCGGACTGGCTGTCGACCTACGGGCTGGTCATGGGCGACCTGCATGCGAGCAAGGGGATCCGGAAGGATTACATGTCTTTCAACGAGTACGAGCGGAAAGCCGGCGTCGAGCTGATCGAAAATCGCGTCGATCTGGCAGCCCGCTGCGGCGCCCGCGTGATCGTCCTGCACATGCCGATTCCGACGGCGTTGTGGAATTCGCCGCGTCTGGACGACTTATACGACCGCGTGTTTCGTTCGTTGGACGAGCTCCGGCCCTACTGTATCGACAAGGACGTCAGGATCGCAATCGAAAACTTGGTGCAGACGGACTACCGGAAGGAGACGGAGCAGTTCGAGAGGCTGTTCGAGCGGTACGACGCCGATTTCCTCGGATTGTGCTACGATTCCGGTCATGCCCATTGCGCTTTCCGGGGAGCGGGGGAGAGCGTCGGGTTTCTGGAGCGCTTCGCCGATCGGCTGCTGAGCGTGCATCTGACGGATAACGACGGACGCGGCGACGCGCACTGGGTGCCGTTCTCCGGCACGGTCGATTGGACGGGAATCGCCCGGGTGCTGGTCGAAACCGGCTACGACGGATACGTCGCCCTGGAATCGGTATTGCGTCGAAGCGGCTTGGAAGACGAATCGGTGTACCTGGAAGAATGCTTCGCAAGAGCCGAACGGTTCCGCGAGCTGGCGGAACGGTTTCGCTGAAGCGACCCGCCCCTCAAAGCGTTCATCGTCGTCGAATGCTACAATAGAGAGACGGATGATGCTAAAGGGGCGGTTTCGAATGTGGAAACGAATGGCGATATTCATTGGGGCGATCGCCGTCGTATGGTCCGTCGCGCTGACGGATCGATGGGACGGACGGACGGAGGAGCCGGTCGAATCGGAAGCGACCGGGCCGGAGGCACCGGCCGGAACGGAAGCGACAGGGACGGCCGGGAACGATCGGGACGAGGCGGCCCCGTCTGTCGCGGACGCGCTCCCGCTTCCTGAGGCGTTGGCCTCGGAAATCGAGACGTACCGGGAGCCGCCCGATCGCTTCGCGGCATGGCTGAAGACGTTCGCGGAGGCGCGGGACCCGCAGCGGGAGACGGTGACGGTCGCGCGGGAGGACTTCGACGGGGACGGCGCCGCGAACGAATGGGCGGCCGTCTTGTTCGAAGACGTCCGCGTTCCGGCCTCGGAAGAGGCGCTGCGGCGCGCCGCTTACGGCGTCGTCGTCGCGTACGCGGACGGCGGATACGCGCTTCGCAGCTTCGAGTTTCCCGAGGAGGCGTACGGCCGCGCGAAGCTGGAGACGATCGCGGAGCTGACGGGCGACGGGCGTCCCGACCTCGTATGGGCGTCGTTCCAGGTCGGCGCGCATACGTCGCATGCGTCCTTCACGGTGTCTTCCTGGTCGGACGGAGAGCTGCGCGCGGTCGAAGGCGCCGCGGCCATCCCGAACGTCTCCGGCGTCGCCGCGGACGACGGGAAGCTGACGCTGACCGGCGGCCTTATCGCCTCGGCCGGCGCCGGAACGTGGCAGCGGGAATATACGGATACGTACGCCGTCCGGGAGGGCGCGCTCGTCCTTGTCGATCGGACGTTCGCGGAATCGCCGACGCCGTACCACCGCGTCGTCGACGGGCTGTGGGCCGAAGCGCTGGGGCATCCGGAGCGGGCGAAGGCGATGTTCGCCGAAGCGATCGCGCTGGAAGGCGCTTCGTACGAGGCTTACGCGTTCGAAGCCGAGGACGGCGCCATCGTCGAAGGCGGCGCGTTGCCGGACCGCGAGGCCGCTTTCGAAGCCGCGACGAAGGCGTTCGCGCGACTCCGGCAGGAGTTGCTCGCGCGCGTCGAAGCCGGCGAGAGCCGAATAGACGCCTGCGCGGCCGCGCAGGAGGCGGCCGGATTCGACGCGGCGCTGCTGCCGCTCCTGAATTCGCCCTTCGGCTATGCGAACCCGCGCTGGAGCGCCGATACGCTCTGCGAGCGCATCGACGAGCTGGAGTCGTGACGAACGGTCCGGGAAACGCCATGGCGACGCAGACGGACGGGTATCTTCGTTCCTAACGTATCCGATTCCTCATTCCAAGAATACCGTCTCGTACGGGTGATCGATCGTCGCGCTGCGGTATTCGCGAGGAGACAGCCCGATATACTGCCGGAACACCTTGCCGAAGTAGCTCGGGCTGTCGAAGCCGCACCGCTCGCCGATGGCGGCGATGCTCTCGTCGGTCCGCCGCAGCAGCGTGACGGCCGCTTCGACGCGCCGCCGGCGCATGTATTCGAGCGGGGAGACGCCGAGCCGGCTCTGGAACAGGCGGCATAAATACGCCGCGGATACGCCGCTGTGGCCGGCGATGTCCTCGAGGCTGAGCGCTTCGCGGAAGCGCTCCTTCATGAGGCGCGTCGCCCGCCGCAGCGGCGCCGGCAGATCGGGCTCCTCCGCCTCCGCGGCTTCCGGCTCGAGCATGGCGATCAGCACGCCGTACGTCTGCGTCGACAGCTCGACGGCATCCGTAAGGCGATCCTCCGAGACGGCCCGGTACAGCTTCCAGCCGCGGCGGATCGCGCGCGAGCGGGGCGACAGCCGAACGACGGGGCCGCGAAGGGCGCGGATGCGTTCCGCGAGCCGCAGCGCGTCCTCCCCGGCGATGTTGATCCAGAGAAACTCCCAGGGGGCGCCCGATCGCTGCTCCCAATAATAGCGATAATCGCCCGGGACGCTCACGAGCAGGCCCGAGCCGGGAGACACGGTCCAGGTCTCGTCTCCGTACCGCAGCTTCCCTTCGCCGCTAAGGGTATATTGGAAAATAACATGACCGCGATCCGGCCTCGTCCGTCCGTGGTGCTCGTAGCCGGGATCGTCCGTATATTGCCAGCCGATCGAATCGAGTCGAAGGAACGGCACGGCTTCGGCGTAGCGGAAGGCGAAGGCGCCTTGTTTCATTATCGAACGAGCTCCCTTCCCGATTACAGGTCAATGCGGTGATGAAATTGTAACATGACGATCGGAAAATGGGTACTCGGCAAGCGAACGGAGATGCAAGAAAGGTCAATATCGTTATAGTTCGGTTACGATTTTCGGATTGTGGCGCGGGAGCGGCCTTGGTACGATGGAAGCAGGAATTCGACGTCACCCGAAGGAGATGGAACCGTGTTCGAAACCAGATGTCTCAGTTCATTAAGCAAAGTGTTCGCCGACGAGGCGTTGTCCGACGCACCGGTGCGGGAAGGCTCCGCGCTGTGGGGGGAGACGTACAGCTTCCAGGTCGCGTATCGTTCCGAATCGCTGCTGCCGGCGCTTCGCGTGCGCGCGGCTTCGCCGCTTGAGCCTTACATCGCCGTTCGCGCGGTGGGCCTGTCGCCCGCCGATCTGCCGGCGTATTCGAATCCCGACGAGGGGTACCTGCGGACGACGCCGGGCTTATACCCGGATCCGCTGTTCCCGGTCGGCGACGATCTGCGTGCGCTGCCGAAGCAGTGGCGGTCGCTGTGGGTGACGGTGTCGCTGCCGTCGCTGTCGGAAGCGGAGGAGGCCGCGCTCGCGGGGGCCGATGCGGAGGCGGATTTTCCGATCGAGATCGTCTTGTCGGACGCGGACGGCAACCGGCTCGGCGCCGAGACGTTCCGTCTGACGGTCGCGCGCGCGGAGCTGCCCGAGCAGCGGCTGCTGCACACGGAGTGGTTTCACGCCGACTGCATCGCGACGCGATACGGGGTGGAGGCGTTCAGCGAAGGGCATTGGGAACTTCTTGAGAAGTATATGGAAAATGCGTACCGCCACGGCATCAATATGATTCTGACGCCGCTGTTCACGCCGCCGCTCGACACCGCGATCGGCGGGGAGCGTCCGACGATGCAGCTCGTCGGCGTCGAGCGGATCGGCGAGGACGACTACCGTTTCGACTTCTCGAAGCTGACGCGCTGGGTCGAGACATGCCGTCGCGTCGGCATCCGGCACTTCGAGATGTCCCATCTGTTCACGCAGTGGGGCGCGAAGCACGCGCCGAAGATCGTCGCCCTCGCGGACGGGGAAGAGCGGCGCATCTTCGGCTGGGACACGGAAGCGGCGGGAGAGCCGTACGGGCGATTCCTCGATCAGTTCCTTCCGGCGCTGGTGGCGTATTTGAAGGAGCATGGACTCGAGAAGAACGTTTACTTCCACGTGTCGGACGAACCGATTCCGGACAATCTGGAGCACTATCGCGCGGCGAAGGCGGTGCTGATGCGCCATCTGGACGGCTTCGCGTTCTTCGAGGCGCTGTCGGACTACAGCTTCTACGAGCAAGGGCTCGTGCCGATCCCGGTGCCGGCGAACAACCATATCGAGCCGTTCCTCGAAGGCGGCGTCGATCCGCTCTGGACGTACTATTGCTGCAGCCAGAATCGCGATGGAGTCGCGAACCGGTTCCTCGCGATGCCGTCCTCGCGCAATCGCGTGCTCGGCGTGCAGCTGTATAAATACCGGATCGCCGGCTTTCTGCAGTGGGGCTTTAACTTCTGGTATTCCCAATATTCCAAGCGGGAGATCGATCCGTTCCGCGTGACCGACGCGGGCGGCGCGTTCCCTTCGGGGGATCCGTTCGTCGTCTATCCGGGCCCGAACGGGCCGATCGACTCGCTCCGCTGGGAGGTGTTCCGCGAGGCGCTGCAGGACCTGCGCGCGCTCGAGCTGCTGGAATCCCTCGTCGGCCGCGACGCCGCGCTCGCGGTCGCGGAAGACGCGTACGGCGGAGAAGGCGCGGTAACGTTCCGCATGGGCGCGCCGGCGTCGGAGCGGGTGTTGGACGCGCGGGAGCGCATCAATCGCGCGATCGCGGCGGCGCTGTAGAGTCGATTCGTACCCATAGAGGCTGTCCCGAGTCCGAACGGACGCGGGGCGGCTTTTTTTGCGTTTTCGCGCTGCGATCGACGAATAAAATTTTCCAGTACCCAGAAATAAACATGTGCTATAATCCTTGGAAAGTAATCGGTTTCAATTCTGAGTGCGGAGGCGCGGAACGGGCATGCACTTCACGAAGTCGTTACGATTCAAGCTGAGCGTGGGGATCGCCGCAGCGATGCTGCCGCTGGCGGGGTTCGCCTTCTACAATAACATGTATTCGCAGCAAATCGTCAAAGAGAAGGTGTCGGAGACGTACAGCAATACGCTGCGGATCTTCGTGGAGCAAGTGGACGAGACGTTGATCGAAATCAACGATTACCTCTACAAGATGGAGGATATGGATGCGGATATCGGCGTCATCCAGTCGTATTCCTATATGAGCGACCCATACATGCTGACCAAGCTGAGAATCACGCAGAAGCTGACGCGCGACATTGGTTTCTATAATATGATCGACACCATCTTCCTCTACTCCGAACAAGACATCATCCACCGCACGAACACGAACGAACTCGTGACGCTCTCCATCGTAAACAACCATATCGACGAGCTTAAAGCATTGGAGAAGACGCAAGGAAACAACGATTGGCACTTGCTCTACGATTCGCGGATCGAGGGAAACTACTTGCTCGCGCGCATTCACGAAATCAATACCGGACTCTACGGGGGCGTGTTCGTCCGCATCGTCGATATCGAACGGCCGCTCGACGTTCTATGGAATCATGGGAATATCGGGGAGACGATGATGACCTCCCATGAGGGCGCCGCATTGACCGAACCGTTGACGCCTGCCGTCGATCGGCTTGCGCTGGACCGCGTGACCGCCTCGCCCGACGTTAGCATCGCATCGATCAAGGATCCCGCCCTCGGCCAACAGTATATGGTGATGAGTCGATCGTCCGACGTGGCGAAGATCGCCTATCACATCATCATTCCCGAGTCGACGATGCTGAGGAACATCCCGTTCCTTCAGAAGGCTACATACTTCCTTCCGATCGGAATCATCCTGGTGCTGCTCGTCTTTCTGATGTTCATGAATAGGGTGTTTTTCAAACCGATGGGCGAGCTGATGCGAGGCATGAAGAAAATTTCGTTGGGCTACCTCGACGTGCGGCTGCCCGAAAACCGGACGACGGAGTTCAACTTCTTGACCGGGGCGTTCAACAACATGGCGCAGGAAGTGAAAAATTTGAAGATCGACGTGTACGAGGAGCAATTGCGCGTGCAGAAGGCCGAGTTTAAGCATCTGCAGGCGCAGATATCCCCTCATTTCTACATGAACAGCTTGAATATCATCTACAACTTCGCGGCGCTTCGCGAGCATGAGGCGGTCCAGAAGATGTCGCTGCATCTGGCGGACTACTTCCGGTTTACGATGAATACGAATCGAAGCGTCGTGACGCTGGCGGAGGAGCTGCGCCATATCGGCCATTACGTGGAAATTCAGAAGCTGCGGTTCCCGGGAAAGCTGGAATTCATCGAATCGGTCGATAGCCGGCATCGCGGGATGGAGCTGCCTTCGCTGTCGTTGCAGCCGTTCGTCGAGAATGCCATCATCCATGGCTTCAAGAACCGAAGGCAGTCGTTCGCGATCCGCATCGAATCGGCGGAGAACGAGCGGCGGGACGGCCTCGCGTTGACGATCGCGGATACGGGCGTCGGCTTCCCCGAAGACGTGCTGAGGCGTCTGGAGGGCGATGCGCTGCCCGGCCGGTCGGACGGCGGCGGGCTCGGCATCCGTAATGTGATCCAGCGGCTGGAATTGCACTTCGGCCCTCGCGTGATCGTTCGGTTCGGGAACGGCGAGGGCGGGGGCGCGACAGTGCGCATCGAGCTGCCGTACGAGACGGCGAAAGAGACGGGGGGCGAGGAAGCTGTATAACCTATTGGTCGTCGACGACGAGGAGATCGCCGTGCGAGGCATCGTCGAGGGCATCGATTGGGCGGACCTGCCGCTCGGCACGATTCTGACCGCCTACGACGTAGAGGAAGCGAAAGAAGCGTTCCGATCGTGCAAGGTGCATATTCTGCTGTCGGACATCGATATGCCGGATCATAACGGCATCCAATTGCTGCGCTGGGTGAAGGAGGTATCCCCGGAGACGGAGACGATCTTCCTGACCGGGCACGCCGACTTCGCGTACGCGCAGCAGGCGCTGCAACTGGACAGCTTCGACTACTTGCTGAAGCCGATCGATCATCGACATATCAAGTCGACGCTGCGCAAGGCGATCGAGAAGATCCGATCGGAAGAGCGGCAGCGCGAGTTTCACCGAACGTACGAATACTATTATCAGCAATGGAACAAACAGCTCCCGATCCTAATCGAGCGGTTCTGGCAGGACGTTATGAATCTTCGCATCCCGCTGGGCGCCGCGCCGCTCGAGAACGCCTACTCCCTATATGGCATCCCGTTGACGGCGGAGGATCGCGTGCGGATCGTTCTGATCAGCGTGGAGGCATGGAACGAAGCGTTGACGACGCGCGACGAAGAAATTATGACGTATGCGATTAAAAACGCGGGCGAAGAAATCATTCTGAAGCAGCTGCGGGGACAGGTGATCCAGGAAGCGAGCGGCGTGCTGCTGGCGATCGTATATGCGCCGACGCCGGAGGACCGTGCGACGCTCGGCGAGAGCTGCAAGCTGTTCATCGAGATGTGCCGGAGTTATTTGCACAGCGAAATTTCGTGTTACGTCGGCGAGCCGGTCGACGTTCGGGACGTCCACGGCGCCGTCCGGCAATTGTTCGCGCTGGAGCGCAATACCCTGTGCCGCGGGGGCTCCGTCATCTGGCAGGTCGAAGAGCAGGAGGCATCCGCCGCCTTCGCGTTCCAGCCGAGCTTTCAAGACTGGGCCGTCTTATTGGAGTCGGACAAGAGTCAGGAGTTGCTGCTGCGCATGGACGCAGGGTTCCGGCAGATGGAGAAAGCCGGGGCGGACGCCTACCTCCTCGAAGGCTATTACCACGGCTTGGCGTACATGGTGTACGACGTGCTGCAGAAGAAATCGATCTCGATGAAGGAGGTATATCGCGATGCGGATCGGCGCGACGCCGGATCGATCGTAAGGTCGGTTTCGCGCCTGCGCGAATGGGCCGTGCCGTTCGTTCGGCAAGCGGCGGACTACATCCAGGGGCACAACAAGGCGGTGTCCGCGTTCACGCAGAAGGCGATCCGCTATATTGAAGCGCATCTCGCGGAAGACATCCATCGCGACGATCTCGCGAAGCATGTGTATTTGAACCCGGCGTACCTGTCGCGCCTCTTCAAGAAGGAGACGGGGCTCTCGATTACCGATTACATTCTGGAGGCGAGAGTCGCGAAAGCGAAGCCGATGCTGGAATCGACGGGGCTTAAGATCGGGGAGATCGCCGCGGCGGTCGGGTACGACAACTTCTCGCATTTCACGAAGATGTTCAAGAAGGCGACCGGTCTGACCCCGATCGAGTATCGCCGCATCTATCAGCGGGTGGAGTCATGAAGTCACGAAAATGCTAAATCGGCAACCGGATGAAAAGAGCGGACGCGTCCGCTCTTTTTATAATGGAAATATAGACAAATCGAAAAAG
>JAPSKX010000279.1 GCA_031181325.1 Paenibacillus sp. | reverse complement strand
AGGCTGTTCGAGCGGTTCCACCGCATCGAGAACGCCCGCTCCCGCTCCAACGAGGGAAGCGGCATCGGCCTGGCGCTCGTCCAGGAGCTGGTCGGCCTGCACGGGGGCACCATCACCGCCCGGTCCACCGAGGGCAAGGGCACCTGCTTCACCATCCGCCTGCCCTTCGGCACCTGGCGCTAACGAGCTGGTGGTCGAGCCATCGGGACAAGTGCCCGGAGCTCGGCTGGAACGAGTTCGCGGCGGCGACGGGCACTTGTCCCGATGGCTCGACCACCAGCTCGTTAGCGCCGACTCGCGCGCGTCGCGCCGGATATGCTTATGGACTTGCAGATCGCCGTACAGACCGACCAACTCCTGTACGTACGGCTTCACCGCGTCGTACGAGGGCAGCGCCGCGACGTTCGCCCGGCACGTCTCGACGAGACGGCGCAAGTAGCCGCCGTCTTCTCGCTCCGCCCGATACGCGTAATAATCCGAGATGGGCCGCTCCGGGTCGACCGCCTCGTGCATCGCGAGATGCAGCTGGCGGAAATCGTCCGGATCCATCGACGTCGACCGGTCGCATAGGTTGTCCAGGTAGTCGCTGATCGTCTGCAGCGCCACGATCAACGGAATGATGCGCTCCCGGCGCTGCGGCCGCACCAACGCGTATACGGAGCCGCCTTCGCAATGGAATCGCTTCGTCGACAAGCTGGCGAGCGCTTGCGCGCGCAGCTCCGCGTCGGGAATCGCCGAGGCGTCCGCCGTCCAGCGCTCCAGCTGGCGCGCGACGCTCGGCAGCACGGTGCGGTACACGCGCAGCATGAGCGACAACGGTCCTCTCGGCGCCGACTTGCCTCTCCGCTCAATCAAGCGCCCGCCCTCCGTAACGTTGCCCGATGCAATCCGCCGCGACGGCGGTCAATTCGGCGCGCTGTACGCGCTCAAGCGCCGCGATCTCGGCCGCGTCGCCCTGCCGTACGGCGCGTTCGACCGCGCGGTTGAACGCGAACGGGTCCCACGTCCCGTTCCGAACGAAGGGACGGCCGTCCGCCGCCGCTTCGCGCGCGATGTCCGCGTAACACGGATGCGAGCCGACCCGGCGAAACCAATATTCCGCGTTCCAGTAGTCGCCTTCCATTCGGTGCATGATGCCGTGCAGCAGACTGCCCGTCGGCGTATGCAGCTCCTGAGAGAGCTCATGCGAGCCGTCCAAGTCGCCGTTCCATAGCAATAAAGCCGAACGCAGCGCGATCGCCTCCGCCCCGTCTCCCGCCGCGACCCGATGAATCGCTTCGGAAGTCGGCGCGTGCGAAGCGCCCTTCGGCGAGAGGCCTAACGGCGGATTCCGCTCCGCAAGCGCCGCGGCCAGGCCGCGAGCTTCTTCCATGCTCATGCGTTTCGCTCCCGTCCGTCCTTAAAAAGTCTTTAATCAGTATAGCTAATGATGGGCTTTCACCGCAACGTCCTGGTTCAAGCGAAAGTACAAGTGAAGATCGTTGATGCGGCTGGCCCGATCCGCGATGTCCCACGTCAAGGCGCAGACGACCTCGAAATTCTCCTCGTCGTCGAGCCGCTCCTGCAGCGCGACGATCTCCCGTTCGAAGGCGAAGATGCGATCGGGAATCGCCCCGCGCACCGTCTCCCAATAATATAGTATGGCCGACTGCTCCGACGCGGTAAACTCGGTCCATTCCCGGTGCAAATCCGGGACCGGAATGCCGAGGCGGGCGTCGAACGCGAACTGCGCTTCCGGCGCGAACGGCGTCATCTCGTCCCCTCCATTCCCGCTGTGATCCGCGAAACGTTGTATTCAATATATCACGTTCGTACATCCGAAAGAAGCGCGCTTGACGCCCTGTCACAGAACGTTATAATTATGATATGGTATTAGTACCAACTACTAAAAATCCGAACCGTGAGGCGTGAACTTCTTATGTCCTATTCGATCGTGAAAGCTACCATGCACGAACGCAGAAGCGTACGGAAATATACGGAGGCGCCGGTCCCTCTCGACGACATTCGCGAAATTATCGACTGCGCCCGCTACGCGCCGAGCGACACGAACTCCCAGACATGGGAATTCGTCGTCGTCGTCAACCGAGAGAAGATCGCCCGCATCGAGGAGCTGACCTGGGAGGCGCTCCACGCCCGCGCGGCCGAAGCGACCGAACGCGGACTCGAGAAGGAGGCGCGGATGCTGACCCGCTCCTTCGGCCCGTACGCCACCGCGTTCCGCGACGCGCCGGCGCTCGTCGTCTGCCTCGCGACGCCGTACGAATCGAAATTCCGCGACCGCATCTTCGACCCGATCGGCCTCGTGCCGGACGAGGTGTGGCGCGAGGAAGGCATCAAGTCGAGCTGCCTCGCCTCGCAAAACCTGATGCTCGCCGCGCACGCCCGCGGCCTCGCGACGTGCCCGATGACCGGCCCGGTGCTGCTCGCCGAACATGCGCTTAAAGATTACCTCGGCATCCGCGATGAAGCGCAGGTCAACATGGTCATCGCGCTCGGCTACCCGGCGGAGACGCCCGCGAAGCTGCCGCGCAAGCCGGTCGAGGACATTCTGACGATTATCGAATAGCGAACGCGGGGCTGCGCCCGGCTTGTAGATTTCTCTACCGCCGGGGCAGCCCCTTGCTCTATTTGCTTAGCCTTCGAGGCTCGTCGGCTTGCAGATCGCGAGCAGCTCCGTCGAGCCGGAGATGAACGGCAGCCGCGACGGCAGCAGACGGACGGCGGCGCCCGCGCTCTCGAACTCGCGAATTAAGTCGTCGAGACCTGGATACCGCTCGTGACGAAGCGTGTACAACGGATACACCCGCACCTCGCCGCCCGGCCTTGCGACGCGGTACAGCTCCAACAGCGCGTCCCGGTGAAACTCGTGCGTAAATTGCTCTTCATATAAGAAGAGGAAGTGGCTGCACAACGTCAGCGCGAACGTCCCGTCGTCGAACGGGAGCTTCGGCAGCGCGGCGGAGACGTAAGCGGCGCTGCCGGCTTCCGTCTCCGCCCGGTAATCCGCGACGAAGCGCTCGAGCGACCGCTCCCGGTTCGCGCGATGCGCTTCGATCGATCCGTAGTACGTCCAATCGAAGCGATCCTTCGCCCGCTCCAGCTTCGCGGTCGACGACGCGATCTCCTCCAGACTCTCCGCGTACAGCGCCGCCGCGGACTTCGCGTACCGGGGATCCGCGGAGACGACTCTCGCGCCCCGCGCCCGCGCCTCCGCCGCGAACGACGACGCGCCGCCGGCGACGTCGAGCGTCGGCCCGCCGGCGAGCGCGCCGTCGTCCAGCGCGAACATCGCCTCGTATTCCCGGAACGACCGGCAGGTGACGGCTACCCCGGTTTGCGGGTAGAAGGCTTCCTTTTCCCCATAATTCTCTTGCTCTTGCTTCTTCCCTGCGTCTCGACTCATCTTTCGCATCTCTCCTCGACTCGGCTCTGACCGGCCGCCTCCGCGTCCGGCTTGACGGTATTGTACCATATCAGTTTGCAAACGGGCGGAATTTTTTGTATGATGGCGCGGAAAGGGTGATGGACGGACATGCCGACGAAAAAAGTGCAGATCTGGAAGCGCGACAAATGGAATATGATCAACGCCGAGGTGCGAGGGCGCGAGATCGAAGTCATCGAAATCAGCGATCAATGGGGCGAAGAGTCCCGGACGTTCTATAGCCGTTCGGAGCTGCGGCATTGGGTGGAGCAGCGGTTCGCCCCGGATCGGTTCAACGGTACGGAGGAAGAGCGCGCGCACATCCTGGAGCAATTCGAGACGTTGTAACCCGGACGGGCGACACATGGGAAAAAGGCCGATCCAACGCGAACTTGCGTTTGGACGGCCTTTTTTTTAGTCGGCGCTTTGTCCCGCCCTATAATTTCGTATGCGGCACCTCGGTCGGCGCGGTCGCCACGTCGATGAGGAGCGGCGCGGCGGCGCGCGTCGGGTCGAACGCCGTCGCGAGCGCCGCGCGGAACGACGCCTCGTCGTCGCAGCGGACGCCGAACCCGCCGCACGCCTCCGCGATGCGCGCGAAGTCGGGGTTGTCGAGCTTCGCCTGCGACGCGTCCAGCCCGGCGAGCCGCATCCGGTTGTACTCGATCGCGTACGATCCGTTGTTCAGCACGACGAGCGCGATCGGCAGCCCCAGCTTCGCCGCCGTCTTGAATTCCGTCAGCGTCTGCTGCACGCCGCCGTCGCCGGCGACCGCGACGACCGGGCGGCCCGGGGCGGCGAGGCTCGCCGCGATTCCCCCCGGCAGCGCGAAGCCGAGCGTCCGCCAGCGGCCGGACAGCAGCACGCGCTGGCCGCGATTGCGGAACGAGCGCCCCCACCAGAGCGAGTGGTCGCCCGTATCGAGCGCGACGATCGCTTCCGGCGGAATCGCCTCAGACAGCAGCTTCATGATGCGCTGCGGCGCGAGCGGC
>JAPSKX010000278.1 GCA_031181325.1 Paenibacillus sp. | reverse complement strand
GATCACGCCGCGCCTCGACGTGATGATCGAGGCGAAGAAGAAGGACGACGCGCTGTTTCACCTTGTGCGGGATATCGCGGCCAAGCCCGGCGTGAAGCGTCTCGACGGAGCGACCGTCGAAATGGCGTAGCTCCCGCGAATTCCCCTTCGAGCGTCGGCGGCGCGACAGAAGCGCTTGGAAAAAAACATCGACTGCTCCGCGTTTCGACACGTTTCATTCTTGCTTTTCCCCCGGAGATGGGGTACGTTGGAAGACAGGATAAAGCTTGTACTCGAAAGGGTGTCGAACCGCTATGGAACCGTTGTTACAAGGTAAAAATATTCTCGTCATGGGCGTCGCGAACGATCGCAGCATCGCCTGGGCGATCGCGCAGTCTTTGGCCGGCCAAGGGGCGCGGCTGATCTTTACATATGAGAACGAACGCGTGGAAGAACGCGTGAAGAAGCTCGCGGAGACGATCCCGGGCTCGACCGTCCTGCCGTGCAACGTCACGGTAGACGAAGAAATCGACAATCTCGCGGCGCTCGTGAAGGAACAATTCGGCGTGCTGCACGGCCTCGTGCACAGCATCGCCTTCGCGAAGACCGAAGAGCTGCAAGGCATGTACGTCGATACGTCCCGCGCGGGCTACGCCTTGGCGCAGGACATCAGCGCGTACTCGCTCGTCGCCGTCGCGCAGCGGATGTACCCCCTTATGACCGAGGGCGGCAGCATCATGACGATGACGTATCTCGGCGCGGAACGCGCGCTGCGGAACTACAACGTCATGGGCGTGGCGAAGGCGGCGCTCGAGGCGAGCGTTCGATACCTCGCGGCGGACCTCGGTCCGTTCAACGTACGCGTCAACGCGATTTCGGCCGGTCCGATCCGGACGCTCGCGGCCAAGGGCATCTCCGGCTTCAACACGATCTTGAAGGAAGTCGAAGAGAAAGCGCCGCTGCGCCGGACGACCGAGACGGCCGAAGTCGGGGATACGGCGATGTTCTTGATGAGCCATCTGTCCCGCGGCATCACGGGCGAAATCATCTATGTCGATAACGGCTATAATATCGTAGGCGTGTAACGGGGAACGGCAGGGGGAGGTTCGTCGTCGGAAGACGGCGGACCTTTTTCCATTGACGCGAAAAATCGAAAATCCGCGCCGCGCCGGCGAAACTGTCGACTCGTCGCATACGTATATAGGAATATGCAATTTCGTTGGGGGAGAGAAGCGGGCCAATGAGCAATCAAGAAAGCGGAGCGTACACCGTCAGCGGGAAGTCGTTTACCGCGGTCGCCGTCAATATGGCGTCGAAAGCGGGGGAATGGATGAAGAGCAAGCTGGGGCAGGCGACGGACGTGCAGATCAAGACGACGCCGCATGACCTAGTCACCGAAGTGGACAAGGGAACGGAGCTGCTGATCCGCAAACTAATACACACGTATTTTCCGACGCACGCCATTCTCGGGGAGGAAGGCGTCGAGCCGGGCGCCGAAGCTTCTCGCAAAGCGCTGGAGGAAATGCGGAACGAGGAATACGTCTGGATCATCGATCCGATCGACGGCACTACGAACTTTATTCACGGATTGCCGTTCTACTCGGTTTCGATCGCGCTCGCGCATCGCGGCGAGGTGATCGTCGGCGTCGTTTACGACCCGGCGCGCGACGAGCTGTTCGTCGCGGAGAAGGGGAAGGGCGCCTACGTACACGGTAAGCGCATGAGCGTATCCGGGGAAGAACGGCTCGCCGACAGCTTGATCGCGACCGGCTTTCCGACCGACCGCGAGCGGGTTCTGCCCGAAGCACTGCGTCAAATTACGGCCGTGGCGCCGCAGGTGCGAAACATTCGCTCCGCCGGCTCGGCGGCGCTGCATCTTGCGTATGTCGCAGCGGGCCGCTTGAGCGGTTTCTGGGAAGCGAATTTGAACGCTTGGGATATCGCGGCGGGCATGCTGCTCGTCAGAGAGGCGGGCGGCGCGGTCACGGACATAGACGGAAAGCCGTACGATCTTCACGTGCGCGACGTGGCCGCGACGAACGGCCGAATTCACGAGGCGCTGATCGAGGCGCTCAAATAACGAGGAAGAGCACGAGAATCCACCCGCGGGACGGGTGGATTTTTTTGCGCGCTCGGGACGGGGGCCCGCGGAGTAATAGGAAGGAATTTCTTGTAGAATAATAGGAATATCGGGTGGTAGATTGATTTATACGGATCGAACCGATGGAAGTCTGGACGAAAGCCGATACCGGCGAACAGCATAGAAACGGGTGAGCCTGTGGAAAGAAAGAATGTGCATCTTCAGAAGATGATCGATGCCAGTCCGGACATCATCGTACTGAAGGACGCTCGAGGCCGTTGGATCGAGGCGAATCGAAGAACGCTCGAGATCTTTGAAATCGACGAAGACGTGTTCCGAGGTAAGACGGATGAGGAGTTAGGACGAATATACCCGCACTACGAGAAATACGTACCGCTCTTCGTGAACTCGGATCGTCAGGCGTGGGAGGCCGGCGAACCGATTCAAGCCGAGGAAGTCGTCGTGATCGACGGCGAGGAGCGCATTTATAACGTCGTGAAAGCGCCGATCTACCATGCCGACGGAACGCCGGACGCGAACGTCGTGATCGGGCGAGATATAACGGAGATCCGAAGAGGAGAGCAGGTGTACAAATCCTTATTCTCCGATCATCCGGACGGCGTGTATTCCATGAATAAAGAAGGCAAGTTCATGGACGTAAATAAAGAGGCGGAACGATTAAGCGGCTATTCCAAGGAAGAGCTGCTCGACATCGACTTTCGGAGCCTCGTCGCGCCCGATAAGCTCCCGAAGGTGCTCGAGACCTTCGAGCAAGTCGTGAATGGTCAGCGGAAGGAGCTGTCGACGCAGGTCGTCCGCAAGGACGGAAGCGTCCGGGACGTGCGGCTGACAACGATCCCGACCATGCTGAACGGGAACATGATCGGCATTCACGGCGTGGCGCAAGACGTAACGGAACAGAAGCGATTACAGCTGATACGGGAGAAAGAAGCCTTCATCCTCTCGAAAATCGCGACGGGGGACTCGCTCGACGTCGTTTCCCAGCATATCGTCGATATCGTGGAGAAGCTGTCGTTCGGGATTTGTTCCATTATGTTCTACGAACCGGAGCATCATTGGCTGCGATTCGGTTACGGTCGCGGACTGCCCCCGGCTTTCGTGGAGAAGATCGATAAATTCCGCGTGGGCCCCAATCGCGGGTCTTGCGGGCATGCGGCGCATGTCAAAGCCGTAACGATCGTGTCGGATGTGGAAACGCATCCGGCGTGGGCGGAATGGGGGGAGGAGGCCATGCGTTACGGCCTTCGTTCCTGCTGGTCGGAGCCGATTTTGTCGACGAACGGATCGCTGCTCGGTACCTTCGCCGTCTATTATAAAGAGCGAAGAGAACCCGACGAATTGGAACTCGGCATGCTGAAAGTATTCGCCTATTTGACCGGTCTCGCGATGGACCGAAACAAACACGAGCGCGAAATCCAGTTTTTGGCCTATCACGACGCGCTGACGAATTTGCCGAATCTCCGGTACATGAAGGAGGTGTTCGCGAGCTGGGCGAAGGAGAACGAACATCTTGCGGTCATGTTCTTGGATTTGGATCATTTCAAGACGTTGAACGACACCTTCGGCCATGATTTCGGTGACGTGTTAATCAAGAACGCGGCCGAAGCGATCCGGGGAGCGATCGGGGAGGCGAACGCGGTCGCGCGAATGGGCGGAGACGAGTTCGTCATCTTGATCAGAGACGTTGCGGGCCGAGACGCGGCCCGCGAGGCGGCCGAACGAATCTTGTCGGCGATCGAGAAGCCGATCTTTATCATGAGCCGCGACTTTCAGGTCACGGCAAGCATCGGGATCAGCCTGTACGGCGAACACGGCGATACGATGGAAGCGCTCATGAAAAATGCGGATGCGGCGATGTATGCGGTCAAGGATTCGGGCGGTAACGCATGCAGGATCTATGACGCCGCGATGAACGAGAAAGCTTACGAGAGGTATATGCTCCAAGGCGAGTTTCGGCATGCGATGGAGCAGGAGCAGTTTCTGTTGTACTATCAGCCCAAATTCGACGTCGTATCGGGTGCCGTCACCGGGCTCGAGGCGCTGATTCGGTGGATTCACCCGGAGAAGGGAATGATCGCTCCGGGCGACTTCATCCCGATGGCGGAGGAGAGCGGGTTTATCGTCGAACTGGGCGCATGGGTCGTTCGCGAGGCATGCCGGCAGATCAAGGCATGGAAGGACGAATTCGGCTTCGACCTCAGAGTGGCGGTCAACGTGTCGGTCAAACAATTTATAAAACAAGACGTAGCCGATTATGTGAGAGCGACGCTGAACGAGCAGGGACTGGATCCCGGCTGTTTGGAAGTAGAGATCACGGAAAGCGTGTTGAGCCGGCATGAGG
>JAPSKX010000072.1 GCA_031181325.1 Paenibacillus sp. | reverse complement strand
ATTCCGACCGGATGGATCGTCCGACGCTCCGGTCCCTCTTTCGAATCGTATAAGACGCGCAGCGGCCGACGCGCGATCGAGGCCGACAGCAGCAGCTTCAGATGAGGCGAACCGACCGAGCGCTTCGGGATGTTAAACGCGATGCGCTGCCGCATGCTGTCGATGCGTTCCTTGGCGTCCGCGGGCATATACGAGTAAAACTTGGCGAGCGCCGCCCGCGTCTCGCTCTCGAACGGCAAGTCCCCGAACTGCTGCAGCGATTCGTACGAAAGAAACATGGCGGCCGCTTCCTCCTCCGTGAAGGCGATCGGCGGGAGCAGCCGCTCCTTGACGATACGATATCCGCCATGCGGGCCGACCTCCGAATACAGCGGCACGCCGATCGCTTCGAGCTCCTGCAAGTCTCGGATAATCGTCCGCTTCGACACGCCGAACGTGGCTGCCAATTCTCCGGCCGTAAACCGCCGGAGCCGATTGATTTCCACGAGAAGCTCCATGAGTCGCTGAGATCTTGTCATTTTTTCCGCTAGCGCCCCTTATTGATGAAAAGAATTGTCACTATTATATGATACGTTCGTTCTGTAGTACATCTATTCGACATGAAGGAGTGTTCGACAGTGACGAACGGCGTACCGAAGATGAAGGAACAATTATTCGAGGAATTCGAGCTCGGGATGAGGACGTCTTGGCATTTGATCGGCCGCATTCGGCCGGAGGAGTGGTCGTACCGTCCGGCGGACAACATGCGTACGCTGCGAGAGCTGGTACATCACATCGCATCTTTGCCGGAGGTGGACGTGCTGATCGCCAAGGAGGCGACCGAATCCGACGTGCGCGCGAAGGAGAACGAATATGCGCTGCTCGACTGCGACGCGGCGGCGTTGACGGAGGCGATGGGGCATGGCTTCGAGGGGCTGAAGCGGCATTACGGCGGCATGACGGACGAGACGTTCCTGAACCTGGCGACGACGCCGTATTACGTGGACCATTCGACGCTGCAGTCGAGATGGCTGCTGGAGACGACGACGCACCTGTTCCATCATCGCGCGCAGCTGTTCCAATACGTGAAGGCGCTCGGGCACGACGTCAATATGATGAATCTGTACATTCCATAACGTACAGTAACGTACAGTTCGCTCTTGCGAACTCGGTTCGACTTGATTGTGGCTCCTCTCCCATAGTATTATCCGGGAAAGCGGGTAGGACAGGGGGGAGCGGCCGGTGGGCGAACCATTCGAATTTCTGGACGCGTTCGATCGCATTCGCGGGGAGGAGATCGACCTCGCCCTTGCATTCAAGGCGCCGGGCATCGAAGCGAAGAACATCGTTCCTTCC
Organism: Paenibacillus sp.; assembly: GCA_031181325.1. Taxonomy (GTDB): domain Bacteria; phylum Bacillota; class Bacilli; order Paenibacillales; family YIM-B00363; genus Paenibacillus_AE. Next base: position 20,519 of record JAPSKX010000072.1, on the reverse strand, counting down.
TATATATATGATATCGTGCTGCATGGGACGTACGAGGTCGTCGGGAGGATCGACGTCCGCATCGGGATGAACCGGAACTTGTACTACAGCGGGCAAATCGGGTATTCGGTGGAGGAAACCTATCGCGGAAGAGGATACGCCGCGAAGGCTTGCCGTCTCGTTCGACGCGTCGCGATCGCTCACGGCATGGAGACGCTGCTCATCACATGCGATCCGGACAATGCCGCTTCCCGGAAGACGTGCGAGAACCTCGGCGCCGCGCTGCTCGAGATCGCCGACCTGCCTTCCGACAACGAGATGTGCTTGGAAGGGGCGAGGCGGAAATGCATATTCGAATGGAAGCTCGACGGGTGACGAACGGAGGAACGATGTCATGGGCGGCCTCGCGCATCGCCTCGCATATCGCCGTTCGCGAGCCGAGCGGGCTTCGATTGGGCGCGCGTTAATAGAAATACCATGCCGCGATCATCGTTACATTACAATTTCTTGTTACGATGAAATCAGAATTACCAAACGCGTAAGCGAATTCTCGAAGAGGGAGTGTTGCTGCATGAATGGTATTCCGATTGTGGTTGCGGTTGCGCTGGTATTGGGGATCGGCGTCGTATATTGGAGCAAGAAGCGAGCTTGGAAGGCGGTCTACCGGCGACCGGAGCTGACGGAGCAAGCGTCGGATCAGTACGCGCTTCTGCAAGACCAAGGCATTCGTTGCCGCATGCGCAGCGTGCCGATTCGCACGCATATGAATGCAGGCGTCGCGATGCAGGGAGGCGCGGAGGCGGTCGAGACGATGACGGTCATCGAGATTCACCGGAACGATCTGGATGCGGCGCAGCGATTGCTCGAAGAACGAGTGCAAGGGCAATACGAGTTTATGTTCGAAGCATCGTAAGCGAATCCCCGACGCCCACCGAGGTGTCGGGGATATCGATGTCCAGACTTCGCTTGACATGCAGGTGCGTCCGTTCCACTATGGAAGTAGAAGACGTACATCAAGCGGAGGAGGAATGTTCATGATCGCGCGTCCCGGGAGTCAAGATCACAGTCCGTATTTCGCCGTTTACATCGACCGCGTCCCGGAAGGAGACCTGGTCGAGCAGCTGCGGGGCCAACGTTCCGCAATGGAGGAGCTGCTTACGGAGCTGCCGCCGGAGAAGCTGACCTATCGTTACGCGGAAGGAAAGTGGAGCGTCGCCCAACTGCTCGGCCATATCGCGGACACGGAGCGGGTGATGAGCTACCGGCTGCTGCGGATCGCCCGCGGCGACGATACGCCGTTGGCCGGCTTCGATCAAGATCTGTTCGTCGCCCAAGCGGGCCACGACGGTTGGTCGATCGACCGGCTCCGGGCGGAGTACGATGCCGTTCGGGGGGCGACGCTGTCGCTGCTCCAAGGACTGCCGGAGCGAGCGTTCTCCCGCCGCGGCATCGTGAGCGGGAACGAGACGACGGCCGCCGCTCTCGCGTACATTATCGCGGGGCACGAATTGCATCATGTAGACGCGCTGCGTCGTCTGTATATGGAAGCGTGACGGCATAGCAACGGCTCGGGGGAGCTCCCCGAGCCGTTTCTTATCCGTAAGACGGGCATTATAGCTTGAAGACGTTCATCGATTGCTGCAATTGAGAGACGAGCTTCGTCATCTGCTCCGACTGTTCGACGATTCTTCTCACCGCTTCGATCTGCTCGGCCATCGAGGCGGACACTTGCTGCGTGCCTGCCGCGGACTGTTGGGTGAACGAGGAGATGTTCTCCACGATACCGGATATTTGCTTCGAGCTCTCCAACATCTGCTCGCTCTCCTCCGCGAAGACGGCGATCTGCTCGGAGATGAACGTCACGTTGCGCACGATCTCAGCGAACACTTGCTCCGTCTCGGAGATGAGGCGCGTCTGCTCTTCGACGATCTGCTCGTTCTCCGCCATCGAGACGAGCGCGCGGTCGACGCTCTGTTGAATCGTGCGCACGAGCTGGAATACTTGCTTCGTGGAGCCCGTCGACTCCTCGGCGAGCTTGCGAACCTCCTGCGCGACGACGGCGAAGCCGAGACCGTGTTCGCCGGCGCGCGCCGCTTCGATCGACGCGTTCAAGGAGAGCAGGTTCGTCTGTTCGGCGATTTCCGAGATCGTTCGCGTGATTTGGGAGATGCCGTCGGCCTGCTTGGCCAATTCGTGAATCGTCTGCGACACGTTCGCGGTCGCCTCCACGTTTCGGCGCATCCCGCCGGTCTGCGTCTCGACGGAATCCAGACCCTTGCGAACGAGCTCCATCATCTCGCCCGACTTCGCGTTCATCTCGCGCGTCGATTCGGTGTAGGCTCCGACCTTCTGCTCGATGTTCTTCGTAGCCACGGAGACGCCGGCGATTTCCTCGGAAACTTGAGCGGCGCCTGCGGCGAGCTCGTTCGCGGCGGTCGCGACTTCCTCGAGCACCGTCTTCATCTTTTCGTTCCTCATGTAGATGTCGCGGCTCGATTCGAAGACGTGCTTCGACGTCTTGCTCGTATCCTGGAGCAGCTCGCGAAGCTTCTCCGTCATTTTATTGAACGCGGCGCCCAGCTGCCCGAGCGAGTCGTCGGATTGCATCTCGATCCGACTCGTGAAGTCGCCCTTGGAGATGGCGAGGGCCGCCTTCGTCATGTCGTCGATCGGTTCTGTAAGCGTTTTCTCAAGCCAACGGAAAAATACGACGCTTACCGCGCCCAAAGCAACCAAACAAAGCAAGCCGATCATTAGACGACCGAACGCGATGAAGAAGGGGAGCATTACGATCGTGTAGGCCAAAATCACTACGTAATTGCCCATCTGCAGTTTGCGATTAAACGACAAGTTAGTAAACCAGCTCATCATAACGCCCCTTTGACTAGGAATGAAGTCTTGGGAAAATTATAACATTTCACGGCGTGAAGTACTATACAATCTTTTCCGACGGGATTCGGGACGGATAGCGGCGGCAAGGGACGGCAACACTATAGCGCGAATCGCGAGGAGGGACGAACGATGGCGCCAACCGGCGAAAACCGAAAGCAAGAGGCGGACGGAAATCCGAATACGGTGTTGGAAGATCCGACGGCGCATGAACGAATCGGATTGCGCGCGGACGACTCGGAGGATGCGAGCGTCAATCTGGGCAGCGCTTCGGATTGGCTCGGCAAGGAACGCGAACAACGCAGAAGGGGCCCTCGGTAGCGAGGGCTTCTTCCTGCGTAATGCGGCTAAAATCGCGAAAGCGCCGTTCCCGAACGCGCTTACAACGTTTGGACGATCGTTATATTCACATGTCGTCGCAGGTCGATTTCGTAGGCGGCGGCCGTCTCCTTCCCGTCGGCCTCCTGGATGATTCGCACGATCGGTCGATGCGTCACGAGAGGATCGATATGGGAGACGACGCCCAATTGTCCCGTGTTCAACTGCACGGTCGAGGAGATCGGGTAGATCGCTATGTATTTACAGAACAATCGGATAAGATCGAGATCGAACCATTGATTGCCGTTCGCGTACAGAAACTCGATCGCTTCGCTTGGACTGTACCGCTTCCGGTACGGACGCGGCGACGTCAAGGCATCATAGACGTCCGCGATCGCGACGATCTGCGCGTATTCGTGAATTTCCCCGCCTTTCAGACCTCTCGGATAACCGGTTCCGTCGAATCGCTCATGGTGTTGAAGCGCGCAATGCGCGGAGAGGAGCGAGACGTCGTACTGATTCCGGAGGATATTATAGCCTTCTTCGGTATGCTTTTGCAGCCGCCCGCGCTGCTCCTCGGTCAGGTCGGTCGGATTCAACCACAGATTGTCCGGGAACACCGTCATGCCGATGTCGAACAGGAGGGCGCCGACACCGAGTTCGAGCAGTTGATTCCGGTTATACCCCTTGGCGATGCCGAGTACGCCGGACAATACGGCTACGTTGACGGCATGATGGAAGAGGTAGCCGTCCTTCACATGCAGATTGATCAGGTTGACGACGACGTCGCTTCGATTCGGCAGCTCCGTCATGATGTCCGTGAACAGCGTCCGGAACGTGGAACCTAGATCTTTGACGGGAGCCGTCTTCTTCCCCTTCGCCTCGGTCATCAACCCGGTCATCGTCTTATGAACGACTTCGACGGACTTCTTCCGGGTTTCGTCTTGCAGCACGTCTTCCGGCACGATGTCGGTCGTTCGATTGTCGTCCACGTAAATATAATCGACGCCCATCTGCGTAAGCCGATCGATAAACCGGTCGTTCAGCTCCACGCCGACGCCGAGAAGGATCGATCCGGTCTCCGTCCAGATCGGCTTGGCCAGACGATAGCCGGGACGGGCCGCGCTGATATGCGTTCTCCTCAAGATGACCACCTATCCCTTTAGCTTCATAATCAATTTTTATCATAGGAAAGCTGACGCGGTAAAGGATTATCTTTGCCGGCGGTCGAAAATAGATAAACGTAAGGGTTGAAAGAACTATTCGGACGTTGGCAGACCTTATTGTATCTGCCGAAGCCGCGTTGCGGGAGTCGGTTCGGGTGCTCGCTTTCGTCCGTTACAGTCGAATTAGGGGGACGTTACATGAAATTTCGTACAACGATTATTTTGGAGCGCAAGACCGCGACGGGCATCGAGGTGCCGCCGAACATCGTCGAAGCGCTCGGCGCCGGCAAGAAGCCTCCCGTCCGCGTAACGATCGGCGATTACACGTATCGCAGCACGGTGGCGGTGATGGGCGGCCGGTTTATGATTCCGCTCAGCGCGGAGCATCGAGCGGGCGCCGGCGTCGCTGCGGGCGACGAGGTCGACGTCGAGCTTGCGCTCGACGACGCGCCTCGGGAGCTCTCGGTGCCCGAAGATTTCGCGGAAGCGTTGAACGCCGCGCCGGATGCGAAAGCGTTCTTTGAGGGGTTGTCATACAGCAATAAACGTAGGTTCGTCTTATCGGTCGAAGGCGCCAAGACGGCGGAAACGCGGCTTCGCCGCATCGAAAAGGCGGTCGCAGCGCTGAGCGAAGGTCGTACGGTATAAGAGGTCGTTCCGAAAAAAATAGTTCTTCGTTCCCTCGGACAACCGTGCCATAGGGCGCAGTCCTCTCGAATATTTTGTTGATCCCCGACATAACGTTACTTTCGCAGGGGAAATCGACAGCGAGGAGAGAACGGACTTGACGATGTGGAGACGGGCGTTGGCGATGGTGCTTATGATTGCGTTCGTATTCGGAACGGCGGGTTTGGCGGGCGCGACGGGAGGCGGCGGGAGCGGCGACCGGACGCCGATTCAACTGATCGCGGATCAAGCGACGGTGACGGCCGGCGGCAAGGCGAAATATCATTTGATTTACCATAATGTCGAAAATAAAGCGCGCACGAACGCGCACCTTCACGTGAAAGTGCACGAATGGTTGGAGGTCGTCGACGCGGGCGGCGGCGAGTGGGACGCCGAGAATCGGCTGCTCAAGTGGCATGTGAAAGACGTGAAATCGAACGGCGCGCACGTCGTCCATTTCCAATTGAAGATGAAGGAGGACGCGAAGCGCGGCGACGTCTGCGAGCTCGAGGCGGAGGTCGAATGGGACGGCGGCGCGAAGTGGAGGACGCCGAAGGTGAAGGTGAGAGTAGACACGGAGACGCATCAGCCGTTCATGCAAGGTTATCCGGACGGCACGTTCCGTCCGGACGGGGACTTGACGCGCGCGGAGACGGCGGCGATGCTCGCCCGGATCAAGGGTGTAAAGAACGCGGAAGCCGCCGGCTACAGCGACGTGCCCGCCACGCATTGGGCGGATCGGTATATCCGGCAGGCGACGGCCGAAGGATATATGGTCGGCTTCGACGGGAAGTTCCGTCCGGACGATCCGATCACGCGGGCGGAGCTGTTAACGTTAATGCTTCGTCTGCATGGCATACTGGAGACCCCGTTCGATACGCCCTTCGGAGACATGCGGGAGCATTGGTCGAAGCATGCGCTCGGCACGGCGTTCGCGCTAGGATATATTCAGCATTTGGACGGCGGGAAGCATGGACGTTTCGCGCCGGACGAGGCGGTCGATCGGAAGGTCGCGGCGGCCTGGCTGTCGATCGGCTTGCTCCGCGGACCGCTGAAGGACGGGGAAGCGAAGGTCGTTCAGCACTTCCCGGACGTGCCGAAGCATCATCCGTATTTCGATTGGATCGAAGAGGTTTCCGCCGCGGCGCACGAGTCGGAGCAGCGCGGCGAAGGGGCGGAACGGCTCATTCGGTACTTGCCGGAAGCGACGTCGCCGTTTTAAAGCGCCGTATTATAGAGGGACCCTTGAGTAATCAAGGGTTTTTTCGTTTCTCTTTTTCTATATAATAAACGTTATTAGATTAGTGGGCAGGGGAGAGAGTCGCATGCGAATCGGGTTTCGGACGTTGAAGACGGCGGTAGGCGTGAGCGCGGCGATCGCGCTCGCTTACGCGCTGCAATTAGAATTCTATACCTCGGCAGGCATCTTGACGCTGTTGTGTATCCAGAAGACGCGCAGGGAATCGCTCGCGGCCGTCTTGGAGCGGCTGTACGCTTGCTTAATCGGGATCGGACTGGCGGGGGCTTTCTTCTGGGCGCTCGGTTTCAAGCCATGGGCGATTTTGCCGTTATTTCTGTTGTTCATTCCGATCACCGTCCGCCTTCGCGTGACCGGCGGCATCGCCAGCAGCTCCGTCATCATGATGCATCTGTACGTGCACGGTTCTTTCGACGCGTCCTTCTTGCTTAACGAGCTTGCGATCATCGCGATCGGACTCGGAGTCGCGCTCGTGGTCAACGTCTATATGCCAGGCATCGACAAGCAAGTGCAGCGTTATAAAGAAGAGATCGATCGGTTGATGGCGGTCGTGCTGGAGGAATACGCCAAATATATGAAGGAAGGGTACGGGTTGTGGGACGGGAAGGAGCTGCTGGAGCTGTCCGAGGTGCTAAGCAAGGCTAGAAACCTGGCGATTCTCGAGGTGGAAAACAACTTAACGCGCCGCAGCAATCCGTTCTACCATTATTTCGACCGGAAGCAGCAACAATTCCAAATTTTGGAGCGCATGCTGCCGATGGTGTCTCGCATGGGGATCCAGCTCGAGCAAGGCGTTCGTCTAGGGGAGTTTCTCGAAAATATCGCGTACAGCTTACGCCACCCTTCCCCCGACGACTTCTCCCGTCACGCGGACAAGCTCCGCGCGATCCGGGAGCTGCATAGGGGGCTGCCGATGCCGGACAATCGCGCGGAATTCGAAAATCGCGCGAATCTGTACGGCCTCGCGAACGAGCTGGAGGGCTTTATCCAAAAAGGCTAACGGCCGTCTTGCGATTTCGGCTTATTTTCCTTATATACGGGGAAGTCTACCTTGAATACGATCGACGCGATGCGGACGGCGAACGTGATCGCCAGGCACAAGTACATCGCCGCGACGCTCGGCATGAACGGGGCGGTGAAATAATAGCCGGCCGCGCCGATGATGGAGGCGATCGCGTACACTTCCTTCCGGAACACGAACGGAATCTCCTTCACGAATACGTCGCGCAGCACGCCGCCTCCGATGCCGGTAATCAGCCCCATCGAGATGACGATGAAAGGTTCGTCGTATCCGTGCCGCATCGCGGAAGCGGCGCCGAAGGCGGTAAACACGCCGAGGCCGATCGCGTCGGAGACGAGGATGAACTTCTGCATCCGCTCGATTCGATGGTAGAACAGCCATGTCATCAGACCTGCGCCCGTGCTGACGAGGAAGTACCCGGGCTCGAGAAAGCCGAGCGGCGGCAAGTTGCCGAGCATGACGTCCCGCACCACACCTCCGCCCAAGGCGGTCGCGCCGCCGAGGAACAGCACCCCGAAAAAGTCGAGTTCTTTCTTAATGCCGATCAGCGCCCCCGATACGCCCGCCGCGAATACGCCTAAATATAAAAACATCTCGATAAAGAACATGTTCGGCTCGACTCCTCGCCCGCTTCCTTATGCTATCCAAGCCATTATAGAGAATCTATCCGCAACATGTCCAACCCTTCCCGCATACGTATCAGTAGCCGATTCGGCAACGAATCGATATGCGGAAAGGAACGGTGAGGACATGGCGGCTCCCATGCGGTTTCCGATCCCGATCCAAACGGGATCGTATGTAGTGCCCGGCGTGGAGGTGCATTATCCGATTGTGTACGGATTGCCGAGCCCGGCGGCGCAGGAGAAGATGAACGCCGCGATTCGCTCGCTTGCCGGCGAGATGATCGAGGCGCAGCGAACGGGACAGGCGGCGTCCGGCGGCGGAACGACGACGATGACGGGTTTATACGAAATTAAGACGAACGAGCGGGGCGCGCTTAGTCTGACGCTAAGCAACTATGCCTATACGGCGCCGGCCGCGCATGGCATTACGCTGCTGCGATCGCTCACCTTCGACGCCGCGACGGGAAAATCTTATACGTTAGCGGATCTGTTCCGAAACGGTACGCCGTTCAAGGAGGTCGTCGACGCCGAAATTCGCAGGCAAATCGAGGAGCGCGACGTGCCGCTCGTGAACGAATTTCATGGCATCGCCTCGGATCAGCCGTATTACATCGCGGACAAGACGTTGGTCGTATTTTTCCAGCTTTACGAGCTTACCCCGTACGTGTACGGCTTCCCGATGTTCCCGATTTCGGTATATGCATTGGAACCCTATCTCGTCGAGGCGGGGCCGCTCGGACGCATGCTGCCGGGCGCGTAGGTCCGCCGCCTTCGCCGCGACGCGGGCGAGGGCGGGATGCACCCGGGCGGAGATAGGCGAATATACTGTCTCGGGTGGTGAACGTCATGACAGGGGAACAATACGGTTATCGAGCGGGCGATATTCTCACCGCTTGCGATAACGAACTGAACGTACCGACCGGCTATCTCGGACACAGCGCGATCGTCGTCGACGAGGATCGGATCGTCGAAGCGGTCATTACGTACCCGTACGTGCAGGTCGCGAAGGTGGAGGATTTTCTTCGCGTGCATCCGAAGCATGCGCACTATCGGCCGATCGCGCCGGAGCTCGGGCAAGCCGCCGCGACGTATGCGATTTGGTATTATCAGCAGAGCAATCATTATAAGGCTATGGGTCTCAACGTGCCGCCGTTTTCGTTCTCGGATCGCATTCCGCTGCAAGATCCATGGTCGTCGATCTATTGCTCGAAGCTGGTGTGGCTCAGCTATTATTACGGGGCGGGATACCCGTTTTACAACGATTTCTTCTTATTCACGCCGGAGGATCTCGATACGGTGCTTTCGACGGACCCCAACTTCCGACGGATGTACAAACATCCCGAGTTTCTGTTTCACGTAGACACGTAGCGGGCGATTACCCAATTTCGTCGGCGTAGGCGAAACACCATTCCACCGATGTCCCCCCGGCATATGATGGGATTGTGCTAGAGCGAAGGGCACGAAACCAGAACATGAAGGAGCTGTTTGTCAATGACGGGATTGGGTAACTTCGGTGCGAACATGGGCTTGAACGCTGGCGTCAACGCGAACGCGCACCTGAACGCGCATGCGGGCTTCGGTCACGGCATGGGGTACGGCATGGGCTGCGGCGGCGGTTACTCCAGCGCCGGCGCGATCTTGGTTCTCTTCATCCTGCTCGTTATCATCTCCCGCACGATCTACGCGTAATTTCGCGTCCCGCGAGGCGGGAGCGGCGGCGCGGCGCGCCGTTCCGGACGGCAACCTTCGAACGGTTGACTGCCTTACTGAACCGTCCAGGGTTGCATTGCCCCTAGAAGCGCGATCCGCTTCCAGGGGCAATGGCCCAAGTCCGAACCCGGCACGTACATAGGTTTTCGCTCCTCGAGACGCCCGCGCTCGAGGATTTTTATGTATAATGGGGGGAACATCCGATACATAGGGAGGGAGACGCGGCGGATGCTGATGCTGAGCTTAGAGCAAAAGAAACTAATCCTCGACGTGCTCCGCAAGGAGCGGAGAAGTCTGTTTTCCAAGCACAAAGGGAAGCTGCTCGAGAAGACGATCGAAGACCTCGGGCAGATGGTGCGCAACGAGGAGCTGAACGCGAAGGAGCGCCCGAAGTACTGAGTCGGAATGGGCTCGTCCCGGGACTTCCGTCCGATATCGCAGCCTATCCCTCCAGCATAGGATAGAGGGAACGAAAATCGATATCCTTGGGCAAGGAAGGAGGGACGACAGTGGCGGTTCCGATACTCATTATCGACCCGGGTCACGGAGGCAGCGATCCGGGAGGCGGCTCGAACTCTCTGTGGTTGGAGAAACACTTCGTACTCCAAATATCGACGTACCAAGCGGAGCGATTCGGCGAGCTCGGCGTACCGGTAACGATGACGCGGCGCTCGGACGTGACGCTCGGAGCGTCCGACCGCGCGGAGATCGTGCGGGAGAGCGGCGCGCGGTATTGCATCTCGAACCATATTAACGCGGGCGGCGGAGACGGCGTCGAAGCGATTCATTCGATTCATTCGGACGGAGCGCTGGCGCGGCGCATCGTGAACGCGATTTCGACTCGGGGGCAGAACGTGCGGCGCGTATTCACTAGGACGCTGCCCGGCGATCGTACGAAAGATTATTATTTCATGCACCGGGAGACGGGCGGCGTACAGACGGTGATCGTGGAATACGGCTTCGCCGACTCTCCCGGCGACGACGTAACGCAGCTGCAATCGCAGTGGAGGGCCTACGCGGAAGCCGTCGTGATGGCCTTCTGCCAGCATATCGGCCATCCGTACGCTCCGCCGCGCGCGATCGGCGGCGGGACGGGAGCTCCACGTCCTGAACCGGGCGAGCAGCCGGTCGTTCAATCCGCGATCGGCATCGTCGTGAATGGCGCGGCGCGGGGAGAAGGCTTCTTGATCGATAACGTGTCGTATATCCCCGCTCGATTGCTGACGGAGCTCTTCGGCGCGACGGTCGGCTGGGACGGAAGCAATGTAACGATTCGAACGGAAGAAACCGAATAGCGAGCGAATCGGCGGGAGCTCCCGCCGATTTTTTTTTGTTATTGGTTGAATCTGGCGCTTTCTTCTCCGCATAAGGCCGGTCCCGGCGTCGGATAATAGAGTTACCACAGCAAGGGGAGGTGACAACCATGGGTACAGGTTCTAACAGCTCTAACGACTTGGTAGTGCCGCAAGCTTCGCAGGCGCTCGAGCAACTGAAATTCGAAGTGGCCCAAGAACTCGGAATTCAAATTCCACAAGACGGTTACTATGGGCATATGGCGACGCGCGACACCGGTGCGATCGGTGGTCACATTACTCGCCGTCTCGTTCAAATCGCGGAACAAACGTTGGCTCGCCGTTAATCGTAAGACCGCATCGGTGGCGTAAATTGGAAAAGGCCGCATGCATACCTCTTCCTCATCCGATGCACAATAGAGTTACTACAGTAGAGGAGGTGACACCATGGGTACAGGTTCTAACAGCTCTAACGACTTGGTAGTGCCGCAAGCATCGCAGGCACTCGAGCAACTGAAGTTCGAAGTGGCGCAAGAACTCGGCATTCAGATTCCGCAAGACGGGTACTACGGCTATATGGCGACTCGCGACACCGGTGCAATCGGTGGTCACATTACACGCCGCCTTGTCCAAATCGCGGAACAAACGTTGGCTGGCCGATAAACCAAACGGATTTCCTCCTAGACGAAAAAGCTCGGGCTTCCCGCCCGGGTTTTTTTGCGCTGCGCGGGGAAAAAAGGGTTGCCAGTTCTCCCGAAGCGAGTACAATGGATACAGTTGCCAGTCCATGCTAGCGCATAGGGAGAAGGGATGGATGCATTCGTGAACGCCATTGAGAAACGAATCGAAGAACTTTATAACTTCCGACCGGTATCGGAGCCGCCGGAGGGTCATGAAGCGTTCTGGGAACGGACGACGAAGGAAGCGATCGGGCATGCGTTCCCTTCGACGCGGGTTGAGACGGAAAATCCGATGACGGGGATGACGACGTACGACGTCGAGTTCGAAGGCTTCGCCGGCACGCCGATCCGGGGGACGCTGATGCTGCCTTCGTTCTTGGAAGGGCCGTATCCGTGTTTGTTGACGTTCCCCGGATATACGGGCGGGAAGGGGATGCCGGAAACGTACGCGCGTTGGGTGCTGATGGGCGTCGCCGTGTTCGCGGTCGACGTGCGCGGACAGGGGGGAGAAACCGGAAATACGCTGGACCAAGATTCCGGCATGGTTCGCGGATGGATTACCCAAAACATTACGGATCCGGATCGTTGCTATTATAAGGCGATCACGGTAGATTGCCTGCGGGCGGCGCAGTGGATGTCGGAGCAGCCGGAGCTTGACGCGGGGAGACTGGGCGTCGTCGGCGGCAGCCAAGGCGGCGGACTGGCCTTGCTCGTATCGGCGCTTCACGAGCGGATCGGTCTAACCGTGGCGGATATCCCGAATATGTGTAATATGGATCACGGCGTGTTTCACTCGACGGGTTCCTTGACCGAGGTGGCCGAGCTCGCGCGCCGGAACCCGGAGCTGCTCGCGCCCGCGCTTCGCACGCTAAGCTACTTCGATCTGCTTCATCTGGGTAACCGGATTACGCAGCCGCTGCTGATGTCCGTCGGCCTGAAAGATACGGTATGTTTGCCGGAGCAGATATTCCCGATGTTCCGCGCGGCGGCGTCGGCGGACAAGTCGTTGGAGATATACCCGTTCACCGGCCATGCCGTCGAAGCGGCGCAAGTGCGCAAAGGGATGGAATTCGTGAGAGACCGCTGGTTCCGATAAATCCGAATCAAGGAGGACGTCCAATGAACGCGAAGACAAGAGGATATCGCTTGTGGTATATTCCGGACGGTTATATCCCGCCGATCAGCACCGGTTCGCTCGTCAGTCATGAGTCGATCTGCGTCTTGAATGCCAACGAGACCGCGGCGAATCTCGAAGTAACGATTTATTTCGAAGATCGGGACCCGATCGAGAACGTGCCTGTACGCGTCGAGGGGCGGCGGACCGCCCATGTGCGCACGAGCTCGCTCGCGAAGAACGGGGAATCGATCCCGGTCGGCGTCCCGTACGCGATGGAGGTGGCGAGCGACGTCCCGATCATCGTGCAGTACAGCCGGATGGACGCGACGCAGCCGGCCAACACGCTCGCCACGACGATGGGCTTCCCGGTCGATACGAACGGGTAACGAATAATCGCTCCTTCCGTCTTCCGACGAGAGGAGCGATTCGCATTTTCGAATGAAATTGGGGGTTATCGATTCAGCTCCCACCATAGCAGGTACGGGTACGGGTTCTGCGTCGTCCAGGATGACGTCGTAATATCGTATATGCCGAAGTGCAAGTGCGGGAGGAACATGCCCTTGGTGCCCTCCGGTCCGTAGCCGGTGCTGCCGACGTAGCCGATCAGCTGCCCTTGCCGAATCGTGCCGCCCTTGTAGAACGTCTGGCTGTACTTGGACAGATGCGCATAATAGAACGCGGTCGAATGGTCGACTTTCACGGTGAGTCGGTAGCCGCCGTATGCGTTCCATCCAACGTTCAGAATCGTGCCGCTCGCGGCCGCGTACACCGGTGTTCCTTCCGGCGCGAAGATATCCACGCCTTCGTGCGCTCGAGCAACGCCGCCGTCCGGCGTCCAGTTCCGCGCATCCGAATAGTTGTTCGCGAACGGCGTGTAGCTTCCCTTCGCCAGCGGGAACGAGGATGTCTTGAATTTCGCCGGCGCCGTCGGAACGGTGAGGCGCAGACCCGGCCGGATCGCGTTCGGATTCGTCAGCTGCGGGTTCGCGTTCAGAAGCGCCTTCAGCGGGACCCCGGCGCGCGTCGCGATGCCGTACAGGGTGTCGCCGGCCTTGACGACATAGTTGCCTTGATCGGGAACGGTCAGCTGCTGGCCGATCCGCAGCGATGTCGAGGATAAGGAGTTGAGCGCCATTAATTCGTTCACCGACATGCGGTTGGCGGTTGCGACGCTCCAGAGCGTGTCCCCGGCCTTCACGGTATAGACGGCAGCGGAAGCTGTCGCGGACGTCGTCGCCGAGACGAGCAGAGCCGCCAAGGCGATCGCGATCTTCTTCATGCGTAGGAGCACCCCTTCTCGATGATGATCTATCGATAGAATAATAGATATCGTCGAGAGTTAGATAGTTGTAAATGTTGGACGAATCGCAGACAATAGGACGTATGCAACGGGAAGGAGGCTTCGGCATGAAGCGATTCAGCGAGATGACGCCGAACGAGCTGACGGCGGAAATCGAGCGATTGGGCGTTGAGATGGAGCGCAGCGCGTCGGAAGGCGAGAAGGGCGTGCTGCGCCAGAGATGGCTGCTGGCTCGATCTTACGCGGTCCGGGAGAACGCGTTCCCGCCGGGACGATACCGAGTCGAAGGGACGGAGACGACATTCAAGCTCGTGTACGTGAACGGGGTCATGGGCTGGGGAACGACGGCAGACGGACAAGAGGCGGCTTATCCGCTGGCTGCCCTGCAGGCCTTAGCGACGTCGAACGACGGCGAGTAACGTCGGTTACATCGCCGTCGGTTCTTCGAGTCGCTGCTTGGCTCGGTGCTTGATTTGCATGCGGAGTATATAACCTCGCAAGGCGTTCAGATGGTCCGATTCGATGTCTAGGAAGCGGGCGCCGAAATAGGTTTCGCCTTCTTCGGTCGTCTGCTTGCGGGCGATCTCGATGCGGCACGGTACGCCTCCGTTGATGTCGAGCTCCACGTCGGCGATCATCATCGCGCGCATGCCGAGGTCGCTCGGCAAGGTGAAGCCGATGCCGCCCAAGCTGACGTTGCGAACGTCGATCGATGTCGGTTCGCCGAGCTTGTCCTCGCCGTCGGCCGACCAGCGGAGCGAGCGCAGTCGTCCGGTGTCGCTCACATCGATGCGGGGGAATTGCCGCCTCGTCGAGAGTCGCTGATTTTCCGGCGGATTAAGCACGATCAACACGCCATGATCCTTTGCGATGACGGAGGAAGGCAGAATGAGGAAGCCATTCGCGGAATACACGGTAAGTTTGACGGGATCGCCGGGCTTGTAAACCTTGGATTGCGGAAGCTCGATTTCGAGAATGTCCCCTTCGATATAGGAGACAACGCCGGTTGCAATATATGCGTCTTTCTCGACGGACACCCTGGAGCCGACGCTGATCGCGTTCTTCTGATGGTGGAGCACTTCGGTCACACGCATGAACGACATGGCTTCATCCTCCTTGCAGGTCTTCTTCTAAGATGATTGGGAAAATGAAAACGTCCGCCGAAGGCGGACGATGCGGAACGGACCGTCGACGCTCCTCTTCGGCAACCCGGCCGCCATAGCTTTCGCCTTAGGCCCGTGGCTTTGCGTCTCCGACTTTCGACGGATTTGCCTCGTTCGTTTGGAACATTTTATACTGTTAGTTATTATTATATGACTTAGTTCGAAAGTTGCAAGAGATGGTATGGTTTTTTTTACATTTCCCTAGGACGAAGGATGGAACTGCGGATGAAAATCAAAAAAATCAAGACCGACGAAGCGCTGCAGCAGGCGTTCGGAATCCGGCTGGAAGTGTTCGTGGACGAGCAGAAGGTGCCGAGCGATTTGGAGATGGACGAATACGACGTCTCGCCGGCCGCCGCTCGACATGCGCTGCTCGAGATCGACGGCGTGCCGGCGGCGACGGGACGATTCATCGAATACGAGCCGGATACAGCCAAGATGCAACGGATCGCCGTTCGCCGGCCGTATCGAGGGAAGGGCGTCGGGCGCGCGTTGATGGCCGGGCTCGAAGCGTGGGCGAAGGAAGAAGGTTATTCGTATTCGCTTCTTGACGCGCAATGCCAAGCGGAGCCGTTCTATCGCTCCCTCGGGTACGAGACGGTATCGCAGGAGACGTTCCTCGACGCGGGCATTCCTCACGTTCGGATGAAGAAGACGCTGTAGGAATGTTGAAGGGACCGTCGGCGCATCCTAACGTTCAGGAGGGATGACTATGGCACTAACGAACGGGTCCAGAGAGACGTTCGTCGCCGTCCGAAAGAACGGCGACGGCGACATCGCGGCATTCCGCACATCGTCGGGGAAAGAACTCGGGTACGAGGAAGCTCGGGAGGCCGTGTCGTCCGGCGCGATCGCCGGGGCGAACGTCTTCAAGGGACGCGACGGGGAGATGTACATTCGCGGCGATGCCGACGGGGACAAGTCGAACAACTTGGACAATCTCCCTGCGTTCTAGTTCGATCGTCGCAACGAAGAAGCGCCCTGCACATATACGCAGGGCGCTTCGTCCTATGTAAATTCATATTCGACTTGCTGTTCGATGAACCGCATGCGGCCGGTCTTGCCGACGAATTCGTCGCGATTGTCGCCGTAATGCATGAGCCATATTTTCTCCTGCAACGATTCAGGCAACGTCAGCAGCTCATCCAGCGTCGTATGGACGAGGCCGGGACCGGTCAACTGACATTCATGCAAGATATGCTTGCAACGGCCGCCGTTCGTCAGGTCGGTCAGAAGATCGGGGTCGAACGTCATGTCGGAGCTGTAAAACACGCTCTCGTTCACAAGCAGCGAGTAGCTCGGCTTGTTCGGGATATGCCGGGTCGGAATCAGCTCTACGGCGAAGCCGTCGCGCAGCGCGAACGGCGTGCTCTCTTCGATCTCGACGACGTCGAAGTAGCTGTCGAGCGAATCGCAGCCGGTGCTATGATCTTCCAATGTGCCCCTCAGGCTCGTCTCCCATAACGGCGCGCGTAAGGCGGCGGGGACGAAGAGCGGAATCCTCTTCTTGTTATAAACATACATGAGGGCGAAGGCAAGTTCTTCGATGCCGCCGATATGGTCGCCATGGATATGGGTAATCAGCACCCCGTCGATCTCTTGTAAGCCGATCCCCGCGCGATAGAGCGCATAAGGCGCGGTAGCGCCGCAATCGACTAATAGGCGGTAACCGTTAACGACAACGATCGCATTATTATTGAAAAATCTCTTCGCGAATGCATTGCCGGTTCCGATCATCTGGATATGAATGCTCACTTGCCGACCTCCCTGCTTGACCATCTGTAGCATAACCACTTTACCATGATTACGGGAAAAACGGAAGATTAGCGGCGTCAACTTTCGCTCCGTCCGATTCCGCCGCCGACCGATCGAGGATACAAAAAAACCGCGCCGGCGCGAAGCGGGCAACGGATTCGTAAAAAAGATTGTAAAGTTCTGCGCGCCGGACGAACCGAGTCGCCGACGTTATTTGCCCGCCATCATCCGTACGATGACTTTGTCGAGCCGCCGACTGATCGCCAATACGTCCGGGTGCCGGAAATCGTATTTATACTTCTCGGCGGTGGTCTCCAGCATCTTCTTCAGCTTGGCGAATTCCTTTTCGATAGGGGCGTTCGGCATGTTCCTCTTCCTTTGCAGTAATTCAATGCTATCAATATTAGCGCAAATCGCACGAGAACGGAAAAGATTCTATACGCGCAAAAAAAGATTTACGGAAAAGGAAAAATATGCTATGATTTAATATCAACTTCCTTATTTCGACCTTCCCAGTCCGTGCCCTTATGAAACTTTCGCGAATCGTACCGCAACTCTCGTCGCGCATCGGAGTATATAGGAGTGCACTGAACTAATGGAGGGAAACCCATGAGAATCCGGAATATCGCGATCGGCGTGCTCGCCCTATCGCTCTTAGGCGGAGCTACGGCCGGGGCCGAAGAAGTGATCCAGACGTGGAAGGGAAAGAAAATTAGCGTCCAGGTGAACGGAGCGGAGCTGGATGGCGGCGGGATCCAAATCGAAGGCAAGACGTATCTGCCCATTCGCGCGTTGTCGGATACGCTGCAAGCGCTGCTGAAGTCGGATGGCGACGCGGTACATATAAATAAACCTAACGTGCACCTCCTGCTGTATACGGGCGATAAGAACGCAATGAAACCGTTCGGCAACGTCTATCAAGGCACTTACGATTTCTCGGTTTTCGTGCAGGTGGACAACTTGCAGACGAAGGCGCATTCGCTGAGGACGACCGTCGTAGATCCGTCGGGGCAGACCGTCGATACGGTAGTATACAAGATGACCGACGAAAATCGGGACAACTTCTGGTACGCGACCACCCCGTTCAAGATCGATTTCAAATCGACGGGTCAGTATAAGGTGAAATTTTATATCCGGCAGACGGAAACCAGCGACTACGAGCTGCTGAGCGAGAAGGCGATTCTTTCCATGAAGAAAGAATAATTCGTATCGCATAGGTTACAATTCTAGAGAAGAACAACGAGAAGCGGAAAGGGGTAGGAAACCCTATGACGGAACAAGACCGCGCAGCGGCCGGAGAAGACGAAGAGTCGGTGTACGTCGTTACCGACGAGAATGGCGTAGAGCGCGAATTGGTGCCGGTCTATACGTTCGATTACGCGGAGAACGAATACGTCGTGCTGATCGACCGCAACGACGCGGAGGCCGACGGTCTCATTCTTCGAATCGAGCAAGACGGGGACGAGGTCGTGCTCGCGAACATCGAGGACGACGACGAATGGAACGCAGTGTTGGACATTTACAATGAATTGCTCGAAGAAGAAGAAGAAGAGCAATAAGAAAAACAGAGGCGGCCGCCTCTGTTTTTTCATTTTCGAGGATTAAAATACATAATGCGTCCGTTGAACAAATGAAGTTCGGTCTTCAGCGTTCTTCCCAAATACTTGCACAGCTCGTTGGCCTTCGACTTGTCCGCGTGCGTGCTGCCGTCCGGCAATACGACCTGAACGTAAGGCTTCTCCGCGCCGTCTTCCGACTTGGCGCCGACGCCGAATACGATGTACTTGTACGGCTCGTCCTTCGCTTTCAAATAAAACCAAACGCCTTCGCCCTCCGGCTTCTTCTCGATCGTATAGGGGAACGCCGCGTCGGCGTAGCTCCAATCGAGCTGCTGCCCGGTCTTGGACGTCTGCTCCCGATATCGGAGCAAATAGCCTTCTAGCTCCTCCAGCGTGACGGACGGCACAGCGGAGCCTTCCGTGAAATATAAGTATGCGCTCTGACTCATGGACCCGTTACACCCACTTTGCGTCTGATGGTTCCATATTAACAGGTTTATCCATAGGTGACAACGACCGACGCGATCGGGGGGTTGCCACTTCGAGGGGATTCCATTATAGTGGTCATACTAGAACGGAGAAGGAGGATGACATCCATGTTCGATCCTTTGTACGACGAAAGCGAGAACGCGAAGGTCGATTTTTTCGGTTACGCGTCGCAGCGGGCGCGGTACGACTTCGCCATCGTATTTACGAATCGCTTCTTCGGCAAGCCGTTGGTCGTGTGCATGCAGACCGGTCGTTCTTCGCTCTTGTGCGCGGACGATCTGGCGAATACGGATACCCTGCAGCGGATGTTCTCGATCGGCGAAGAAGCGGAAGCCCGCGAGTTGGCCATTCTGCTGAAGCAGCGACTGCCGTATTTGGAATTTAAAGAACAATATTGATCGAATGGACAACGACGAAGCCGCGCTCCCTATCCGGGGGCGCGGCTTCGTCGTTCTTATCGTCGGCGCGGGATTATGCGTAAATCGCGCGCTCTTCAATGATGACCTTCACGTTCCGGATCGACTTGTCTTCGGGTCCTTGCACCGGCAGACCGATCTCCACGTGTTCGGTAATGTAATCGATATTTTCTTGCGAGATGACTTCGCCCGGCAGCAGAATCGGGATGCCCGGCGGATATACCATGATGAACTCGGCGATGATGCGTCCGTCGGCTTCGGCGAGCGGCACGGACTCGGTCTCCGCGTAGAAGGCGTCCCGCGGCGACAAGGCGAGGGTCGGGATCTTCGGATTTTTCACGATCACGTTCTTCATCTCGGCGGCGCCGGCTTGCTCCGCGGCGATGCCGTGCAGCGCGTCCAGCAGCTTCGCGATCGTCTCATCCGTGTCGCCCGGCGTGACGATGCACAGGATGTTGTACATATCGCTCATTTCCACTTCGATGTTGTACCTCTCGCGCAGCCGCTTCTCCGCGTCGTACCCCGTGATGCCGAGGCGGCGCACATGAATCGTCAGCTTCGTCGGGTCGTAATCGTACGTCGCCTCTCCGCCGAGAATATCGTTGCCGAAGCAGTACAACCCCGGAATGGCGTTGATGCGTTCGCGCGCATGGCGGGAGAGACCGATCGCTCGTTCCGCGAGGGCGCGGCCGTTCATCGCGAGCGTCCGGCGGGCCGCGTCGAGCGACGCGAGCAGCAGGTACGACGTGGACGTCGTCGTGAGCATCGACAGAATCGCTTGCACCCGCTTCGGGTTGACGCGGCCGCTGCGGAGGTTCAGGACGGAGCTTTGCGTCAGCGAGCCTCCGAGCTTATGAACGCTCGTCGCGGCCATGTCGGCGCCGGCCTGCATCGCGGAGAGCGGCAGTTCCTCGTGGAAGTGGATGTGGACGCCGTGCGCCTCGTCGACGAGCACCGGTACGTCGTAGGCATGCGCCAGCTCCACGATTTCCTTCAGGTTCGCGCTGATGCCGAAATACGTCGGGTTAATGACGAGCACCGCCTTCGCGTCGGGGTGCCGTTCGAGCGCGCGACGGACGGAGCGCGTCGTGACGCCGTGCGCGATGCCGAGCTGCTCG
>JAPSKX010000277.1 GCA_031181325.1 Paenibacillus sp. | reverse complement strand
ACGGCTTCGTTCGAAGCAGGTTCAGCAAGCTTCTTCGAAACACGCTTAGCTCCGGTTCTTCCTCAAGGAAGCGCTCCAGCAAGCTGTCCGGCAAGCTCAGCAGCTCCGAGCGAATGAAAGCGAGCTCGGAATTTACGCGGGAGTTCAAATCCCCCATTCGCGCGGAATTCGCTTGATATTCCGTATTGGTTCCGTCCTGCGCCTGCTGAAGCTCTGCGTAAGTGGAAACCCGCGCCAGCTTAACGTGCAGCGTCTCCTGCGCTTGAAGACATTCGGCAACCGTCCGCGCTCCTTCCGCTAACTTCCCGCGAAAGGCTTCTAGCAGGGGCAGCATTTCCTCGATTTCGACTCGCGCCGCTTCCCAAGCCGCTTGATCCGCATACATGTCCTTCAGATTCCACGTCAGCTCTTCCGGAGCCGACTCCCTCGTCATCCGCACCTTCGTCCCCCCATTGTTTCCGAATCCCTATCCGCATGCTGCCCTTCCGCGCTTTCCGAAGTTATTCGATCGCCATACTCATTTTCTTCTTGTATTCCGCCGGGGTCATGCCGTATGCGGAACGGAACAATTTGGCGAAATAATCGATATCGTCGTACCCGACTTGCTGCGCGACCTCGTAGATGCGAAGGCTCCCCTGCGAGAGCAAGTCGGCCGCTTTCTTCAACCGTAGCTCGACGATGTATTGGAGCGCGGTCGAGCCCGTTTCGTTCTTGAAGACGACGCTGACGTAATTTTTCGAGATGCCGACCGCGTCGGCGATGTCCTGCAAGCCGATCTTCTCGGCATAATGCCGCTGAATGTAGGCCTTCATCTGCTGCATAACGGACGATACGCCGCCCGCCTCGAGCCGCGTCCGGATCGCCTCCGCGAGGCGGGTCCCGTCTCGCTCGAGACTCGCGGCGGCGCGCCGGCGGAAGCAGGAGCGCGCCTGCCCGATCGGCAGCGCGGCGTCCTCCTCGCCGCTGCCGCCCGCTGCCGGTTCCTCCGTCCAAGGGAGACGGATGCCTTCGTTCGCCAGCTCCTCCAGTACGGTATGCAGCCACAGCTTCGCCAGCGTCGGCAGCAAGTACGACGCTTCGCCGGCCCACGCGTCCAAGGCGTCCAGCGTTCGATCCGCGAGCGCGGGAAGGCTTCCGACGTTTTGCGTCTTCAGCCGCTCGACCCATTGCCTCGCCAGCGGGCGGCAGTGCGGCGCCATGCGCAGGAGCGTCTCGCTCGCTTCCCGGTGACGCCTCTGGGAGAGCGCCTCCTCCGCCGTATCCAGCGACCGCTTCAGTTGCTCGGGTTCGATCGGCTTCAAGATGTAATCGACCGCCTGGAGCTGCAGGCTCTTGCGCGCATACTCGAATTCGTCGTAGCTGGAGACGATGATCGTCGCCATCCACTGGTAACGCTCGTTGATGCGCTCCAGCAGCTTCAGTCCGTCGAGCCGCGGCATGCGAATGTCGGTCACGCAGACGTCGGCGTAATGCGCCTCGAGCCACTCCAGCGCCTCTTCGCCGTTGCCGGCGGCGCCCGAGACGATCGACCCGGGATGAAGCTGTCCGATCGACTTCGCGAGGCTTTCCCGGATGAGCCGCGCATCCTCCACGATGAGTACCCGATTCATGGCTGCATCTCCTCCTCGGCGAAATTACGGCGAAATCGGAAGCGCGATCGTCACCTCCGCGCCTCCGGTCGGGAGATTGCGGACGGATAGGCCGGTTTCCGGACCGGGGTCGTACATGGACAGTCGATAATGAACGTTCAGCAGTCCGATCCGCTTCATCTCGTGCAGCTGGCTGCCGCGCGGCACGTCCCGGAGGAGCGCCTCCTGCAGCATGGCCAGCTTGCTCTCCGGGAAGCCGGGACCGTCGTCGGCGACGACGATGCGGATGCTCCGGTCGCCCCGGCGCCGCGCCGAGACGCGGATCGCGATGACGGCGTTCGGCGATTCGAGGCCGTGCTTCACGCTGTTTTCCACGATCGGCTGCAGCACCGCCTTCAAGCAGGGAACGTCGAGCGCCGCGTCGTCGACGTCGAATTCGTATTGCACGGACTCCTCGTACAAGATGCCGATAATGTACAAGTAATGCTCCAGATGCTCGATTTCCTGACGAACCGTCACGATCGCGTCCTTGTAATTCGACGTGTACCGCAGCATCTTGGCGAGCGAGATCGCGATATGGCCGATCTCCGGCTTGTCGCCGAGATTCGCCAATGCATTAATAGACTCAAGAGCGTTATACAGAAAATGCGAATGAATTTGCGATTGCAACGCGGACAGGATCGCTTCTTGGTGCAGCGTGCGGGACGTATTCAGCTCGAGGTCCGCGTGCTGCAGCCGCTCCAGCAGATTGTTGAAGACGTTCGCCAGGTCGGCGATTTCGTCTTTCCCGCTCACCTCGACGCGGTGGTGGAAGCTGCCCATCTCCGTCAACCGCATCATGCGGCGCAGCTTCACGATCCGGCGAATGTAGGAAGAGGAGACGGCGACGATAAGCGCGACGGCCGCGGCCATGCCGAGGACGGATACGAGCAGCGTCGTGTTGCGGATGCTCTCGACGTTGCTCGTGAGGTAAGCGTACGGCGTCGAAATAATGAGCTTCCAGCCGTCGGAGAGAGAAATCTCTTCATAAAATAACATCTGATGCCCGTTCGGATCGTAATACGTGCCCGCGGGCGCGTCGCGAATGCCGGCGAAGACGTCGGGGGAGAGCGGCCGCAGCATCGCTTCGCCCGTCGGATCGGCGATAATCGTCCCGTCGGCGTCGATCACGAGGCCGAGACCGCCCTCGACGAGCGACATCTCCTGCAAAATTTCCAACGTCGGATCGAGCGTCACGTCGATGGCGATAACGGCCGAGGCGTTGCGGTACTCGTACTTTTTCAAGAACGTGATGACGTATTCCGGCTCCACCGTCGCCGAGCGCGTCATATAGTGTGGCTTCGCGGACACTTGCTGCAGCAGCCTTCCGGCGGGGAGCGCTTCGACGTCGACGTCCTCGGTCAGCCGATAATCGAGCCTCGGGATTACATGCGAGTTCGACCGGTCGGTCAGGAAGATTTTCTGCACGCCGTTCGTGTTATACATCGTGATCGAGACGATTTCCGGATGCGCCCGGAAGTAGGGACGCAGCGTGTGCTCGTCGATGGAAAGGGCCGACGTCTGGAGGACGAAGGCGTCCTCCGGGTCGGCCTGCATCCAGCGCAGGAAGTCGGCGCTGCTGTCCGTCAGCGTAAAGATGTTCTCGTATTGCTGATAATACCGGCTGAGGTTCAAGTTGGCCTGCTTCAAAATTTGCAGATTGAGGCGCTCGGCTTCTCGCTGCGTCGAACGGGACATCTCCGCGTGCGTAATCCACCCGATCGTTCCTTGGATGACGGACAGAATGATCGTGAAGATCAAGATGAATTTCCATGTGATGCTGGAGCGGACGCGGTGGATCACGGCGGGCGACATCCCTTCGGCGGCGAGTGGCGTGCGATGCAGTTATTGTCCGCAAGCGAGCGCCGTTCTGTCAATTAGACATTCTGGTCTTTTATTGACGATTCTGCTGATACCACTCCGTCGCTTCCTTGATGACGCCTGCGCCGCCTTGCTTCTTCCAATCCTCGACGAACTTGTCGAAATACTCGAGCGGCTGCTTGCCGTAGACGATCTGCGTGAACATCTCTTTGAACATCGTGCCGCCGTGCTGCAGGTCCGGGTTCGTCTTCTGCGACGGGAACAGCGGCTCGAAGTAGTTTTTGAAGCCTTCCTTCGACGCGAGCTCGTGCTGTACCTGCAAGCGCGCGAGGCTTTCGGGATTGTCGCTGTACAGCGCTTTGGCGATGTTCTCGGATGCGGCGACTTGATAGAAGGAACTGCGGTACGCGCTGTTATCGTATTTCTTATCTTCCTCGCGCAGCAGCTCATAGCTGCCGTCGGCGTGCTTCTTGTGCTGCAGCTCCGGTACGCCGAGGTATGTGAGCGCCATGCCTTCCTCGGACGCCATGAAGTCGAACAGTCTCACGACGGCGGCGGGATCCTTCGCATACTTCGTCACGACGAAGGCCGAAGCGGTAGGCTGCTCCGTATTGCCGACCGGTCCGGTCACGCCGGGCGCGCGCGGCGTCGGGATGGCGATGAACTTCGCGTTCGGGTCGTTCCGGTCCGGGTTGGCCTCGATCAAGTTTTTCGTCCAGTCTTCCTTCGCCTGGTGGATGAACGTCGCCGTGCGGTTGGAGACGATCTTCTGCTTCCAGTTCGCGCCCTTCAGCGTTAAGAATTCGCTGTCGATCAGCTTCTCGTCCACCATCGTCTTCCAGAAGGCGAGGGCTTCTTTCATTTTCGGATGGATGATGTTAGGGATATATTCTCCGTCTACGTACGAGTAGAAGCGATGGTCGAAGCCGAACATGCCGAAGATGTTCTCGCCCCACGTAATATTTTCTCGGATGGAGAACGGAATCGTCTGTCCGCCGCCCGCGGGGTCTTGATCTCGGAACGCGCGCAGCAGGTCGAGGAACTCGTCGCTCGTCTTCGGCGGTTCCGCGAAGCCGACCTGCTGC
>JAPSKX010000276.1 GCA_031181325.1 Paenibacillus sp. | reverse complement strand
ATTGATCTCCGCGTACCATGGATGATCCGAGCAGATCTCCTCCGGGCCTCCCGTATAATCCGCGGCGACCCTCGTATTGACGAGCATCGCCCGGCGGGCGGGCCCCCGGAACCACCCTTCGTCCAGCTTCGGCTCCGGCTCGCACGCGCCGAGGAAGCGCCAGCGCCCGTCCGCCCATGCCTCCACCCACGCGTGGTTCGAATCGCAATGCGCCCAGCGGGGCGTGTAGCATTGCCGCGCCGGTATACCGATCGAGCGGAGCGCCGCCGCCGCGAGCGTCGACTGCTCCCCGCACCGCCCTTGCGCCGTCCGCAGGAGCGTCAGCGGAGACACCGTCCGAACGTCCGTGCCGACGTAGGTCGCCGTCTCGTGGCACCAATAATTCGTCTCCAGAATCGCGTCTTCCATAGAGAGATCTTTCACCCGCTCGTAGAGACGGTCGTGAAGGATCTCCCGGCTATCGTCGATATTTTCGTTATTAATCCGGTACGGCAGGACGAAATGGAGGAAGATGTCGTTCGGCACGCGCTTCCCCCAAGGCATTCGCTCCCGAATCGCCAACGCCCGGCGGACGTGGTTCAAGAAGAAGGCCCCGTCGTACTCCGCCAGATCGTGAAGCGGCATATAGGCGTACAGAAATTCCAAGAGCGTCTTCTCTTCCGACGTCAACGGGCCGTCCAGCACCTCGAACAGCTCCCGCCGGCGATGCCGCGCCCACTCCTTCTTCGTCGCCAGCTTGCGCGTCATCGCCGCCGCATCGATTCCGTACCCCGTCGCATGCGTATGCAATGGTTTCCCCGCCTCTCGCTTTATTCTGTCCACAGCTTTCCGTCCTCGCGAATATGCAGCCGCGCGCGCCCGTTCGAGGAAGGCGCCGAAGCGTGGAACGTACCGCTCGTCGTCTCGAGCCGCAGCTCGCACGCCCAGCCTTCCTCTCCGGCGAGCCGTTCCGCGTCGGCGCAATAGACGCCGTGCTCCGCGTAATAATTGCGCTCGCGGTAATACAGCTTCCTAAGCTCCCACTTGACCCGCTCGTCAGGCGGCAGCGTCCATTCCGCCTCCTCGCCCCCGTCGCCCGCGAATCGCACGTACCCCCACAGCTCGGGATAATGCATGTTGACGATACCCATGGGGCTCCACACCCAATTATCTTCCGGGAGCGGCCGGCCGGTGGCGGGGTCCTTCCGCTTCTCGTAGACGCCGTCGCGCACGTCCGCCTGCCACTCTACCCGGGAGAAGTTGACGCGCCACAGGTCCCCCGCCGACGGCCGCCTTCCGCCGGGCGCGCACTCCTTCAAGCTTTCCCACGGCATGGCGACCTCGACGCTCCACTTCCGGTTCGCCTCGCCCGGCCGGTTGATCTCGCCGTCGATATGCACCGCGGTGCGCAGCCCCCGGATGTCCCAGCCGTTAATCGCGGGCCCCCCGTCCCGATACGGCTTCGGAAGCAGCAGGTCCCACACCGTGTTGAAGGCGTTGATTTCGAATTCGTAGTAGTTGTGCGTATCGCCGTCCGGGTCGATGAAAATTTCGAAGTCGTTATCGTGGAAAATAACGGAATCCCGCTCCGTGAGCGTCGCCCAGATCTCGTCCTCTTCGAGCTCCGCGCCGAAGTAAAAATACGCATCGTCCCAGAGCATCTTCGCCCTCGTTCGTTTCGCCGGAAGCGGCTTCGCGTCTCCCTCGATATCGACGAAGTCGTCCGTCCAAGGCGCCGCCGCCCAGAACGGCTTATCCAGACGGCCGTCCAACGCCAGCGGACCGGCGGCCCTCCGGCAGACGTAATGTTTCGGGTCGTAAGCGATGTTCGGTTCGGGTACGCCGCTGCGATTCATCGTCGTTGTCCTCCGTTTCCAAATTATGCGTTGATTTTGGACTCCCGTTCCCCTATCATTTTCGTTATCGACTACCGTTTAAATAAGAGATCACCAATGCGACTCGGGGGAATCGGGAGATGAAGTGGAACCATTATAAGTCCAAATTGCTGCTCCGGTATACCGTATCGTACTTATCGATTTTCCTCGTGCCTCTCATTTTTCTCACCGTGATCATCTACCAGAACGCCGTGGACAATCTACGCAAGGAAATCGAGCAAAAAAACGTGAATCAACTGGCGCAAGCCAAAACCGTGATCGACGAACGGATGAAGGAGCTTCAAGATATCGCGTCGCGCATCGCGTACGACGAACAGCTGACCCCTTACCGGGTGCAGCACCCGTACTTCAGCCGCGAAGCGATCGCCGCCTTGGACAAATACAAGGCGACGAACGCGATCATCAGCGAATTGTTTCTGTATATCCGAGGCGACGAGCGCATCTACTCGACGCAAGGCATGGAGCATCTCGACGTGTTCACGGACCGGTACAAATTTCAACGTTGGAAACCGGAAGCGCTTTATCGAGAGCTGAACGAGACGCAGCAGCCGGCCGTGCGTCCGGCGGAATCGGTGACGCAGAGCGCGTTGGTGCAGAAATCGTTGCTGACCTATATGGTGCCGATTACGCCCAACAAGCCTTATCCGCACGGCACGGTGCTTTATTTTATCGACGAGTCGAGCTTGACCGGTCTCATCGATTCGGTGCTCGGCGACTTCCAAGGCATGACCGTGATCTTCGACGAGCAAGGACGCGCGCTGGCCGCGAACGCCCACCGGGAGACGATCGACGACGCCGATACGAGCTCCTTGGCCCGGCTCGGGCCCGGCATACACAGCATTCGGCTCGGCGGGGTCAGTCACTCCGTCGTCTCCGTCCGTTCCGACGCGAACGGATGGACGTACGTCACCTCCATGCCGAGCGATCAGTTCTTCAGCCGCATCTTCCATATCCAGACGTTCATTCTAATGGTGTTTACCGTCGTCATGGCGGTCGGCACCCTGATCGCGGTGCTGCTGGCCAGACGGCAGTACTTCCCGATCTCCGATCTGATGGAATTCGCGAAGTCGAACAAGCGCGGCGCCGCGGCGCCGGACGCCGGGACCGGCAACGAGCTCGAATGGATCCGGGAGACGCTGCGAGACTACAGCTCGCGCATCGACGTGCAGGAGCCGTACGCCCGCAATCAATCCTTATACATGCTGCTGAAATACGGTGCCGACAACGACCTGCCGCTGCAGCTGATGGAGACGCTCGGCATCCGATTCGAGCACACGCATTACTTCGCGGTATATCTGTGCTGGAACGGCGCTCCCGGCCCGAAGGACGGCGGCGAACGCAGGGTGCCCGCCGAACCGTTCACCGACGCGTCGCTTCCCGATCTCGACGCTCACGCATACGGGATCGAGCTGCCGCACCCGGACCGGCTCGCGCTGATCGTCGGCTTCCGCGCCAAGGAGGAGAGCCCGCCGCCCGCTCGCGTACGGGCCATCGTCGGCGAGCTTCGCCGCATCGCGGGCGAATCCTACGACACGCTTCCGGCGTTCGGCGTCGGAACCGTCTATCCCGACCCGACGGACATGAACCAGTCGTACGTCGAGGCGACCTCCGCCTTCGAGAGCCGGGTATCGAGCGAAGCCGGAAGCGTCGCATACTTCGACGAGCTCGCGCACTTCCGCGATCCGAACGAAGCGTTTTGGCTGCCGAAGGACGTGCCGCTGAAGCTCGCCCAGAGCTTGAAGCAGGGCAACTTCGACGTCGCCGCGCGCATGATCTCCGCCGCCTTGACGAGCATACGGACGAGCGCCGCTCCGATGCCGCTGCTGCGCTGCATCTGCTTCGATCTGCTGAACACCATTTTGAAAACGGCTTCAGAGCTCGGCATCCGCGACGTCGTACAGTCCCTTCCGCAGGCTGCGACCTTCGAATCGCTGGAGGAGCTGGAGGAGAAGCTGTTCGGGCTTGCGGCATCCGTCTGCGCGCAAGTCGAGCGGAAGCTCGAAACCGAAGAACGGTTCCTCTTGGACCGCATCATGGCGTATATCGACGAGAACTACGCGGATTACGCGTTAAGCCTGGAATCGATCGCCGAGAAGTACGCCGTGTCCGCATCGTATTTCAGCCGATCCTTCAAGGAGAAGGCCGGCATCAACTTCTCGAAATACCTCTGGCAGAAGCGTCTGGACGAGGTGATGCGCCAGCTCAAGTGCTCCGGCGACCCGCTGAAGGACATCATCGCGCGGGTCGGCTACCTCGACGCGCCGAACTTCATCCGTAAATTCAAGAAGGAGACCGGCATGACGCCGGGACAATACCGCAAGCTGTACGGAAATCAAGAATCGGCCGCCGCGCTGGCCGAAGAGTAAAGCCAACCCCGCAGGGGTTGGCTTTACCGTCTTGTCGGCGATCCGTCGCAGTCGATTATTGATCCCAACGGTCGTACGCTGCTTGATAGATTTCTACGATCCGCTCCGCGCCCATCTTCTTCAGCTGCGCGACGTAGCTGTCCCAGTTGCTCAGCGACTCCTGACCCGTCACGAACTTCGCTTCCATCTGCTTCACATAGGTGTCAAGGTCGGAACGCAGCTTCGACGCTTCCTCTTGCTCCGCCTCCGACAAGTAGACGATCGGGTACGGCACCTTCGCGATCGGGACGAGCTTCTCCTCCCC
>JAPSKX010000071.1 GCA_031181325.1 Paenibacillus sp. | reverse complement strand
GGCGGAAGGGAACCACGCGTACCCATCCCGAACACGACCGTTAAGCCTTCCAGCGCCGATGGTACTTGGACCGCAGGGTCCCGGGAGAGTAGGACGTCGCCAAGCCGACAAGAACGCCTCAGGATCGGATACTCGATCTTGAGGCGTTCTTTGCGTTGTCGGTTCGTTTGGATTATATGTTTGAAGGCGGTCGCCGCATTCCAGTCTTTACGCCGTATTCCGACCGTAAACGACCTCCATAATAAGCAACAGGAGGTGGGTCAGGTATGAGGACGACGTACAAGGCGTTAATCATCCTTTGTATGTGGACGACGAATGTGGCGGGCTGCTCGAACGGCGCTGCGACGGAGCAGGCGAAGGAGCAAGTGAAGGTGCAGCAAGCCCAATCGCTTCAACCCAACACGCAAGCGCCCGTTCCGAGCGCACCGCCGGGCTCCCCGGTCCAGCAGTCAGGAGATGCGAGGGCTGGAAGGACCGAAACCCTGCCGCAGCAGCTCCCGCAGACTTTAGGAGCACAACGTCCGCGCTTCGAAGCGCGCACGGCTCCCCCGAAGAAGCTTCGCGACGACATCAAAGGGATCTACGTTTCCCCTTATGCGCTGCGGGGCGAAAAATGGGAGCGGATCGAGAGGCTTCTGAAGGATACGGAACTGAACGCTGTGGTGATCGACGTGAAGAGCGACTACGGACGCATCACGTACCCGACGAAGATCGAGACGGCGAAGGACATCGCGGCGGATGCTGCGGCGAAGATCAATGATTTACCCTCCATGCTCGCTCCCCTGAAAGCAACCAATACGTACTTAATCGCACGAATCGTCACGTTCAAGGATCCTTACTTAGCGGCGAAGAAGCCGGAGTGGGCGATGAAGAAAAGAGACGGCACGGTGTGGCGCGACAAGCGCGGCATCTCCTGGATCGACCCCTACAATGAAGAGGTATGGGAATATAATATCCGTATCGCGGAGGAAGCGATCGTCGCCGGGTTCGACGAAGTGCAATTCGATTATGTTCGGTTCCCCGAGCAGGTCGGGAAGGTCGATCGGGAGGTCGTCTTTCGGAATCCGCACCAAGAAACGAAAGATCAGATCATTCAGCGGTTCTTACGAACGGCGACGGAGCGCGTTCATAAGGCCGGGGGCGTTACGTCCGCCGACGTATTCGGACTGACGACGACGGCGAAGGATGGGATGGGCATCGGGCAAAAGTGGGAGCTGCTCGCGCAAGAAGTCGACGCGATTTCTCCCATGGTGTATCCGTCTCACTATGCGAAGGGAAGCTATGGCGTACGTTACCCGGATTTGCAGCCGTACCGGATCGTCAAGGAAGCGATCGCGGATGCGAAGCGGCGGAACGACGCGCTGCAGCGAAACCAAGAGCCGGCTGCCGCGCTCCGACCTTGGCTGCAAGACTTCACGGCGAAATGGGTTCACCCGCATCAAACGTATAGACGCGAAGAAATTCGAGATCAAATCCGAGCTTTGGAAGAACAAGGGATTCGGCAGTACTTATTGTGGAACCCGGGCTCCTCGTATTCATTGTAGCGTTCCTTGACCCGTATATTTGACTTTGATACTATTGGCTGTAATGAAAATCGAGGAGGGTCACCCTTGACTTGGGAAACTAAATTTGCAAAAGAAGGTCTGACGTTCGATGACGTGCTGCTCGTGCCTCGCCGTTCCGACGTATTGCCTCGGGAAGCGGACGTATCGACGAAGCTGGGCCCGAACTTGCAATTGAACATTCCGTTCCTTAGCGCCGGCATGGACACGGTCACGGAGTCGGCGCTTGCGATCGCGATCGCGCGGGAAGGCGGCATCGGCATTATTCATAAGAATATGTCCGTCGCGCAGCAAGCGGAAGAGGTCGATCGGGTGAAACGTTCGGAGAGCGGCGTCATTACGAACCCGTTCTCGCTGACGCCGGACCATCATGTGTACGATGCGGAAGAGCTAATGGGGAAGTTCCGCATATCCGGCGTACCGATCGTCGACGAGTCGAACAAGCTGGTCGGCATTCTGACGAATCGCGACCTTCGGTTCGTTCACGATTATTCGATTAAGATCAAAGAAGTGATGACGCGCGAAAATTTGGTCACGGCGCCGGTCGGCACGACGCTGCAAGAGGCGGAGGGCATTCTCCAGAAGCATAAGATCGAGAAGCTTCCGCTCGTCGATGATGCATACCAGCTTAAAGGGCTCATCACGATCAAGGATATCGAGAAGGCGATTCAATTCCCGCATGCGGCGAAAGACGCCCAAGGTCGCCTCGTCGTCGGCGCGGCCGTCGGCATCAGCAAGGATACGTTCGAGCGCGCCGCGGCGCTCGTAGAGGCGGAGGTCGACGTGCTCGTCGTCGATTCCGCGCACGGGGCGCACGTGAACATTATCGAGACGGTTCGCAAGCTGCGCCAAGCATACCCGAAGCTGCTCATCGTCGCGGGCAACGTGGCGACGGCGGAAGCGACTCGGGAGCTGATCGAAGCCGGCGCATCCGTCGTGAAGGTCGGCATCGGGCCGGGCTCGATCTGCACGACGCGGATTATCGCCGGCATCGGCGTGCCGCAGGTAACGGCGATCTACGATTGCGCGAACGCGGCTCGGGAATACAACGTGCCGATCATCGCCGACGGCGGCATTAAGTATTCCGGCGACGTCACGAAGGCGATCGCGGCCGGCGCCAACGCGGTCATGATCGGCTCGTTGTTCGCCGGGACGGAAGAGAGTCCGGGCGAGTCGGAAATTTTCCAAGGTCGACGGTTTAAGGTATATCGCGGCATGGGTTCGATCGGCGCGATGAAAGAAGGCAGCAAAGACCGATACTTCCAGGAAAACGAAAGCAAGCTCGTGCCGGAAGGCATCGAAGGCCGCGTCGCATACAAGGGACCGCTGAAGGATACGATCCATCAGTTGGTCGGCGGGCTTCGTTCCGGGATGGGGTATTGCGGCACGAAGACCATCGAGGAGCTGCGGCTGAACACGCAGTTCGTTCGCATCACGGGAGCCGGTCTTCGCGAAAGCCATGCGCACGACGTGCAAATCACGAAGGAAGCGCCGAACTATTCGATGTAAGGTTGAGGGCGGGGCCGAGGCTCCGCCTTTTCCATTTTCCGACTGTGGGGCTTCCGTCGCTTTGGTCGTCTCGGAACCTATGATACAATAAGGAAATGGAAATCTACTTCGGATGCATAAAGGGGAATGAGATAATGATGGCTACGAAACGTATCGGCCGTTGGGCCTTGATTCTATCATGTACGATTCTATCGCAGGCATTCGCGCCGTTCATGAACGGGGCGAGCGCCGCGGAAACCGTCGACTTGGGGCTGAACGTGAACGCGGCGGTGTTGATGGATGCGGAGACCGGTCAAATCTTGTATGCGGAAAACGAGAATCAACCCTATCAACCCGCAAGCATGACGAAGATGATGACAGAATATCTCGTTATGGAAGAAATCGAAGCCGGACGCATGACGTGGGATGATATGATTATGACGACGAAGGCCGCGGCCGATGCGATCGGCTCCGGTCAGCAGATGGCGGAGGGCGTAACGTACCCGGCGAAGAAGGTGTTCGAGCTCTTATCGATTTATTCCGGCAACGACGCGGCGGTCGCGTTCGCGGATCATATCGCGGGTTCCGAGGAAGCGTTCGCCAAGCTGATGAACGAAACGGCGAAAAAGCTCGGATTATCGTCGGGGACGCATTTCATTAATTCTACCGGCTTATCCCGCCGGGATATGGGAGAATATGCGCCCGCTTCGATCGAGGGCGAGACGTTATTGACGGCTTTGGACGCCGCGAAGCTGGCGCAGGCGATTATTTTGGAGCATCCCCAAGTATTGGAGTTCACGAAGATTCCCACGTTGAAATTCAATGAAGCCGACGCGAAGCCGATGGTGAACTGGAACTGGATGGTCGAAGGGAATAAAGACAATCCGAATTTTAGAGACTATGCCTATGAAGGGTTAGACGGGTTGAAGACGGGCCATACGTCCGACGCCGGCTATTGCTTCACGGGAACCGCGGAGCGGAACGGCATGCGGCTCATCAGCGTCGTCATGGGCGCGACCGCGGACAGCGGGAAAACTTCCGAGAAGGACCGATTCATCCAGACGCGCAAGCTGCTCGATTACGGGTTCAACAGCTTCGAGAAACGTACGATTTTATCCGCCAAGACGGAGCTGCCCGACGTGAAGACGGTGCATATCCCGAACGCGTTGAAGCAGGACGTGCCCGTCGTCGTCGGCGAAGGCATCGAGCTGATCGTGAACAAGGCGGACCAATCTACGGCGCAGCTGACGCCGAAGCTGTATCCGGAGGATCAGCTGAAGGCGCCGATGAAGGCGCAAGACCAAGTGGGCATCGTCGAAGTGAACTACGGGGAGCGCAAGTTGGAAGTGCCGCTCATCGTCACGGAGGACGTTGAGAAGGCCGGATGGTTCCGCATGCTGATGCGGGGGATCGGCGGGTTCTTCTCGGGCTTGTTCGACGGCATCGTGGGTCTGTTCAAATAACGGACCCCCTTGTTGCTAAGCCTTGTCGGAATGTGTAAAATATAGTCTCAGTAATCATTGTTTCGGACATGAAGCGGAGGGCAAGGAAATGGTGCAAACGGGAACTTCTCGCGTCAAGCGGGGTATGGCTGAAATGCAAAAAGGCGGCGTCATCATGGACGTCATGAATGCGGAGCAAGCGAAGATTGCGGAAGCGGCCGGCGCCGTAGCGGTCATGGCGCTCGAGCGCGTACCGGCGGACATTCGCGCCGCGGGCGGCGTCGCTCGGATGGCGGACCCGACGGTCGTCGAAGAAGTGACCAAGGTCGTATCCATTCCGGTCATGGCGAAGGCGCGGATCGGCCACTTCGTCGAAGCGAAGATCCTCGAAGCGCTCGGCGTCGACTACATCGACGAGAGCGAAGTGCTGACGCCGGCCGACGAGGTATACCATATTAACAAGAACGAGTTCACGGTACCGTTCGTATGCGGCGCTCGCGACTTGGGCGAAGCGCTTCGCCGCATCGGGGAAGGCGCGTCGATGCTCCGGACGAAGGGCGAGCCGGGCACGGGCAACATCGTCGAGGCGGTTCGTCACATGCGGATGATCCAAGCGCAAATCCGCAAGGTGCAGAGCATGTCGAAGGACGAGCTGATGGCCGAAGCGAAGAACCTCGGCGCGCCGTACGACTTGATCCTGTACGTGAACGAGAACGGCAAGCTGCCGGTCGTCAACTTCGCGGCAGGCGGCGTAGCGACGCCGGCGGATGCGGCGCTCATGATGCATCTCGGCGCGGACGGCGTGTTCGTCGGATCCGGCATCTTCAAGTCGGACAACCCGGAGAAATTCGCCAAGGCGATCGTAGAGGCGACGACGCACTATACGGATTTCGCGCTGATCGCCGAGCTGTCCAAGAACCTAGGCACGCCGATGAAGGGCATCGAAATTTCCAAGCTGGAATCGAATCAGAGAATGCAGGAGCGGGGTTGGTAAAACTCCCCGCTTTTTCTACATATAAGACCCAATAACGGAGGAAGCGCCGATGAAGGTAGGAGTACTGGCGCTGCAGGGCGCCGTTGCGGAGCATATTCGAAGTATAGAGAGCTGCGGCGCGCAGGGCGTCGTCGTGAAGCGTACGGAGCAGTTGGACGAGCTGGACGGTCTCATTATTCCCGGCGGCGAAAGCACGGCGATCGGGAAGCTGATGCGGACGTACGGCTTCTTGGATGCGATCCGCGAGTTTTCCGCGAAGAAGAAGCCGATCTTCGGCACGTGCGCGGGTCTGATCTTGCTCGCGGAGCGCATCTCCGGCGAAGAGACGGCCCATCTCGGGCTGATGGACGTTACAGTGGCGCGCAATGCGTTCGGCCGGCAGCGGGAGAGCTTCGAGATCGACCTCTCCATGAAGGATTGGGATCGCCCGGTACGGGCCGTCTTCATCCGGGCGCCGATCATCGAAAGCGCGGGACCGGCGGTCGACGTCTTGGCGACGTATCGAGACGGGATGGTCGCCGTCCGTCAGGAGCATCTGTTAGGCGCCTCGTTCCACCCGGAACTGACGGACGACAACAGTATGCATGCATATTTTATCGAAATGATTCGGAAATACAGCGCTTAAGTTTCTCGCAGCCGTCTGAGGAGGTAGTTAGTTGTGTTGGATACGAAGTTGCTTCGCAACGAATACGATCGCGTGAAGCAAGCGCTCGTCGCCCGCGGCGGCAAGGCGCTGCCCGAGCTCGAGGCGTTCACGTCGGTCGATGCGCGCCGGCGGGAGCTGCTCCAGGAGAGCGAGGCGCTAAAGAACCGCCGCAATACGGTGTCGCAGGAGGTCGCTCGCAAGAAGAAGGCGGGCGAAGACGCCGAAGTCTTAATCGTCGAGATGCGGGACGTCTCCGATCGCATCAAGGCGCTCGACGACGAGACGAGAATCGTCGAGGAACAGCTGGACGCGATCGTCATGTCGATTCCGAACGTGACGCACGAGAGCGTACCGGTCGGCGCGTCCGAAGCGGATAACGTGGAGATCAGACGAGCGTTGGAGCCGAAGCGCTTCGCCTTCGAGCCGAAGCCGCATTGGGATGTCGCGGCATCGCTCGGCATCGTCGATACGGAAGCCGCAGGGAAGGTGACGGGGTCTCGATTCATTTTCTATAAGGGCCTTGGGGCTCGTCTGGAGCGTGCGCTCATCAACTTCATGCTCGACCTGCAT
Organism: Paenibacillus sp.; assembly: GCA_031181325.1. Lineage (GTDB taxonomy): Bacteria > Bacillota > Bacilli > Paenibacillales > YIM-B00363 > Paenibacillus_AE. The sequence goes on along the minus strand of JAPSKX010000071.1, from coordinate 15,572 downwards.
ACCGGCGAACACGGCTACGAAGAGATGACGCCGCCGATGATCGTGAACAGCGACAGCCTGCGCGGGACGGGACAGCTGCCGAAATTCGCGGAGGACGTGTTCAAGCTGGAAGGGCTCGATTATTTCCTTGTGCCGACGGCGGAAGTGCCGGTGACGAACTTCCATCGCGAAGAAATCTTGAACGCGAGCGATCTGCCGAAGTACTATACGGCGTACAGCGCATGCTTCCGGTCGGAAGCGGGTTCGGCGGGCCGCGATACGCGCGGGCTCATTCGCCTGCATCAGTTCCATAAGGTAGAGCTGATCAAGGTGACGACGCCGGAGAGCTCGTACGACGAGCTGGAGTCGATGACGGCGAACGCGGAGAAGGTGCTGCAGCTGCTGGGCTTACCATACCGCGTTCTGGCGCTCTGTACGGGCGATATCGGCTTCACCGCGGCCAAGACGTATGATCTTGAGGTGTGGCTGCCGAGCGCCGGGATGTACCGCGAGATCTCGTCCTGCAGCAATACCGAGGACTTCCAGGCGCGCCGCGCGCAAATTCGATTCCGCCGCGACGCGAAGTCGAAGCCGGAGTTCGTGCACACGCTCAACGGGTCGGGGCTCGCGATCGATCGGACGATCGCCGCGATCCTGGAAAATTATCAGCAGGAGGACGGCAGCGTCGTCATTCCGGATGTGCTGGTGCCGTATATGGGCGGCGCGACGGTCATTGCCAAGAAGTAAGGCATTGTAGCCGCTAGGCGAAGTGTGATACAATGCTGTTTGTCGTTGCAGTATCTGGCTTTTGCAATCTTGCCTCAGTTCATCGACGGCTAGGGAGATGAACCGTATGGATGACAAAACGTGGATTACGGCTTTGTCGCAGGCAAGGGTTACGTCGGAGTTGGCAAGGCAACGTTTCGATATATTTGCAGAGTTGGTTGGCAAGTCCCCCTTCGACTTAATCGCACATAGGGACGGCATATTGTACAGGGTGTCTGTCGAAAGCACGATGTCGCAGAAAAGGGATAGGGGTTCTTGGGAAGTTTTATTAAAACGGGTAAGGTCGAACAAGACCCAAAACCACATTCACAAGTTTGACCCTGACTCTTGCGATATACTTTGCGTGTACATCGAGCAAATCGATAAGGTGTGTTTCTTCGACCCGAAAGCGATTCGATCATCAAATTCGATTACGATTAGGGAAGAACCGACACCTATGGCAAAGCATGCATGGATTGTTACCAATCACATGCGCGTATGGTTTTAATGGAGGCGTGGCAGAGTGGTCGATTGCGCTGGTCTTGAAAACCAGAGGACTCGGAAGGGTTCCGTGGGTTCGAATCCCACCGCCTCCTCCATCCCTTATTGCATTTAGGGATAGGTTATATATCAAATATACATGCAAGGAAGCGGGATGACCGCTTCCTTTTTATTTTTGGCAATAGCCCAGCCGCATATTTCCCCTCCGGAAATCGAATCTTAACAAACGGAGGTGTGTCACCATGACCAAGATGGACATTCTGACCGTCGATCCCCAAGAGTTGGCCCGGGCTTGGAACGAAACGTTGCCGGTGCTGCTCAACAGCTCCGATAAGGCGACGGTCGTCGCCGACGAGCGAGACGCCAACGTGCTTCGCATTCATATCGATACGGCGGGGCGCAGTATGTATTCATTCGATTTTAAATGTACGTACGTGGATTCGCGCGAAGTGAAGGTAGAAATCGTCGACGCCGAACGGGGCCATGACCAAACCGACGAGCGGGGCGAGATCGTTCAATCGTTGATCGAGGATTACGTTCGCCATATCCACGAGTGCGCACAACGACTGAGGGGGCTGACGCACGCATGACGAAGGCGAAGAACGGCTGGGATAAGAACTTGACGAACGTCGTAGATGCGCTAAGCGGTCCGGAGCTGCCCGCTCTGGAGAACCAGCAGAACAATCAAGCGAAGAACGACCGCCGTCATCAAGACCGGCTGAACGTCGGCTCGCAGCGTCACGAAGCCGAGCGAAATCATCAAGCGGGGGAGAGCTGAACGCGATGAGCAAGAGGGGCACCTTCACGATCGATCCGCACATCGGGCAAAACCATGACAATCCGGCGCGCCATCGCAAGGACCCGGCGCATCCCGTCGAGCCGCTCTCGGGCTCGAAGAAAGTGAAGAACCTGCAACATTCTCGGAAAAACCACGGCGAAGGATCGTAATGATCGCGAAGGCGGGCCATCTCAAAAGATGGTCCCCTTTTATTACGAGGAAATCGGGACGTTTATTCAACGAATTTGCAAAATGCGCAGCTTCGGATCGTTCGACTTCATTCGTTAAATCGACAACCAATCTTCGAGCTTTTTTGCAAGTTTTGGGGGACTTTCGGGGGATGCAGAGAAGTAACAATAATGACCTTTAAACAATGGTTAATAAACATTGTTGAAGCGGTTACAATGCAGGCGTTATCTATACTTTTCTTAATGAATGGGGAAATCTCACAAAACATGAAAAAAGGCTGAAATTAGTGTTCGACAAGTTTCCGAATTTGATGTACATTGAGACTATGACTCTACTAAAGTGGTGAACCATGCATGATCTTGGACCTACAATTTTTTATTAATATGTTTTTCTCGCTTCTAGATTTTACGGGTTTCACCATATTATCTTTGGCTATCTTTCGAATTCCGATCATGATGTACTGGCAACGGTTGTTGCTTATGCAATTTGCGTTCCTCGGCGTTATGCTCATTCATGAACAGCTGCTAATGAATAAGGATTTTTATGCAATATCGATTACGATAACCGCGGCCGTTCTGTCCATGTTTTTTTTACGACTCCCTCTCTTATTTTCTTCCCTAATGTGGGGAACGGGATACTTGATCAATGTTGCGATGCAAGTGGGCGTTATCATCATACTTACGAATACCGTTATCGGGAACGAACAACTCCTCGGCGACCCGCTGTTTCGGAATCTCACAATGTTATTATTCTTCTTGATTAATCTTTCGATCGTGTACTTCATTGAGCGAAAGCGACTTGGATTTATGTTTATCATGAATCGGTTCCGGCTCCAGAGCCGAGCGTTTCAGATTAAGGATTTCTTTGTTGCCGTTTTCTTCATTTTTTCGATCAGTCTCGCCCAATTGGCGATACTAAGTTTCTTGACCCAAAGCTTGAACCATTACTTAATCATTGTGTTCGGTTCAATGATTGTAATTTCATTAATCGGTTTGGCCATTACGTATAAATTTAATATGAAAGAGATTGACGAGAGATTTAATTCGTTACGGAGGAAAAAACCGTGATTATGAGGCTCTCAACGCATATCGCCAACTTTATTCGAAGGAACAATCCGCAAGCGGCCTCGATGGACGTGCTGATGTTCTCGCTTGAAGTAGTGCTGAATGCGGCGGTCGTGATCACTGCGATTTTGTTCGCAGGACTGGTTACAGGAAACTTCGGGAAGGCGGCGATCCTCCTCGTCTCTTATATCGCGCTTCGCTTTTTCAGCGGAGGGGTGCATTTACCGACCTCGAAGCTGTGCAATATCATTTCGATCGCTATGTTTCTTGTATTGATATATTTACCGGTAAGCTATTGGAATGCTGGGTTTGTATTAAATTGCCTTGCTTTTTTCTTGATTCTGATTTATGCGCCTACCAAGGACATCATGCATCTAAACTTATTGGGTCCTAAGTATACGATGCACTTTAAGGTCGCCGGACTGCTAATGGTAGGTTTAAATTTCTGGCTGCAGATGCCAAGCCTGGCGCTTGCGTTTTTCGCCCAGACCCTCTCCTTGACGCCGGCGGCTTACAAAGCAGTGCATTACTTTGAAAGGAGGTGAAATGAGATGAAACATCGCATTGCAGTGGTCGCTAGCTCTGTGCTCGCCGCTATCGCTACGGTCGTGATGACGAGCGCAAGCTCCGCATTGCTGTACCGTCCGCAAGTTCCGGCAGAATTGCAACGCAAGCAATAGTCTTCTGGGTTATGGGTATATTCATACTTAGTACGTGACGGGTCCCACCTGATTCTATAATCGGTGGGACTTTGTCGTTCGACGAGGGGGTTCGAAACGAGGATGACTGGACGGATCGACCGCAGATGGTGGTTGGTCGGCATGGCGCTGTGCATCGTCGCGTTGCAATGGGCGTATCCGACGAAGGAAGCGACCTTCTGGCCGCCGTTAGGTTTTGTACTCGGGGCAGTCATCCTGTACCGCAAGGAACTGCGGTCGTATGACTGGGGAGCGATGAAGAACGGGAAGTTCTGGGAGCACGTCTTCTTCGCGGTGACGTTAGGCATGATCGTCCAAGCGGTCGGGATCGTTGCGATTCAATACGGACTCGGCGTCGAACCGCCGGCACTCCCTTTCGCGATTACGCCGGGGCTGGCGATCAGCGCCATCGTCTTCTCGGCGGTTCTCGAGGAATTGGTATATCGGAAGACCGTATTCGGCTTTTTGGATGCGCGGTTCGGATTTTGGCCTGCGGCCGCGCTCAGCTCGGCTCTCTTCGCTGTCGCCCACGCGAATTATGCGGCGTATTTGGGTTATTTTCTGCTGGGCCTCGTATGGTGCCGGATGTACAAGAAATCGGGAAGCATCGGGGTCGTGATCATCGCCCACATGGCGTTCAACGCCATCGCCCTGTTCGTTATGTCCGTTCGAGGGTAATCGATAATATATAGAGCAAGGCGAGGTGCGCCGGATAGAACGTTCGCCACAGCCAACCGGGCGCGCGGAAGGCAGCGGATGCGAACCAAGCGGGAGCATACGCGATCGCGAGCGTCGGCACGAGGCTGTAATGCTGAATAGGCGCCTGGAAGTGTAGGACGTAAAGGATGTTCAAGCCAAGATGCGAAAGCGTCGTAACGTGGTGTTTCGTATATCGATAAATGAGCAGCAGGATCAGGCCGTATGCCCCATAGTCGAAAGAAACCTCTTCCATGAAAACTGCTGCGGCGATCGGAATCAGAAAACGAAGCGGGAACGCCCTCCAACGTTCCGTTAAGTAGACGGCGCCGGCGGAGACGAAGAACGTGCCGATCACATTGATCGTCCAAGTTTCGAACAAGAGCGTGAACGGAAGCTGCGAAACGACCGCGAGCGCCCCGAGCCGGGACAGGTACTTCGGAACGCTTCGCGTCCGGGTGAGGCCGAGGGCGATTAGATACGCATAGATCGGGAAAGCGATCCGGCCCACGACGCGAAAGATCGGCGAATCCGGGAACCAGACGAGGCCGATATGGTCGATCAGCATGGTACACATGGCGACCCATTGCATAGGAAGGGGAGCCCCTCTCGTTGGATTGCCTTCATTATATCACGAAGCATCTACATAATTTGCCAAGGAAAAGAGAACGATACTCCTGTCCGAAACCCGAACGACAGGAGGAACGCAATATGCGTTGGTTAGTACCGATTACTCTCGCACTGGCGGTGTCCGTATCCGCTGCAGGCGCTGCCGCAGCGTCCGAGCTCGATCGCGACGGGAAGGCGCATCATCACCGTCGCCCGTCCGCTCATGTGATGGCGGCTCCCTCGCACCAAGCGATGTATATGCAGCTGCTTGCGGAGAAGTATGCGCCGGAGACGACGGCCGCCTGGAAGCAGACGATGGCGGAACGCGTCAAGCTGATGGAAGAGCTGCAAGCGCTGAAGAAGGCCGGCAAGTGGAAGCGGGATGACGCGAAGGCGAAGATGGAGAAGATGGCGGAGGAGCAAGGCGAAGCGGTGAAAGCGCACATGACGCTCGTGGAAGAGTTCACGAAGGCGGTCCAAGCCGAGGATGCGAAGGCGATCAAGGCCGTGCTGCCGAAGCTGCTCGCCTCCGAACAGAAGCTGAACGAGACGCTGCGCCAATGGGTGGAGAGCGCAAGGCAAGCGAAGAGCTCGTAGACGCCTGAGAAAAAGAAAAACCGTCTCGTTCGGCAAGGCCGAACGGACGGTTGTTTGGCGTGGAAAGGAATATCGAGACGACAGGATTCGAACCTGCGACCTCTTGCTCCCGAAGCAAGCGCTCTACCAAGCTGAGCCACGTCTCGAAGTTGTCGTCGCAGCGACGACATGTACTAATTTATCACGAAATCATACCGAATGCAAGCGGGAAAATGCTGGCGCGCCACGGCGGGACTCGAACCCGCGACGCATAGTTTAGGAAACTATCGCTCTATCCGGCTGAGCTACGGGCGCGCAGTGGAAATATAATATCACGTTCCGGGCTTGTCAGGCAACCTGTCAGAACGCCTTCTCGAACTGAGTCACCGTGACGTCCGGCGCGATGTCGACGAGTCCCGTCGGACGAAAGCCGTAGCGCTCGTACAACAGGACGGCGGGCGCGTTCGCGGTGCCGGTGGAGACGATCGCCTTGCGGACGCCCGGCAGCGCAAAGACGGAATCGAGCAGCCGCGATGCGATGCCGAGCCGGAACCGGTCGGGATGCACCATCAAGCGGTGAATGTCGAGCGTCTCGCCGCCGTCGACGAGCTTGTACGAGACGGCGCCGACGAGGCGGCCGCCCGCCTCGAAGCAGCCGACGAACGATTCGCCGCAGGCGGCGAGCGTCTCCGGCGTGTCCAGCATCGGCGGAATCGTATCGAGCCCGATGAGCTTCGCCTCGATCGGATAGGACGCCTGCTGCAATCCATGCACGGCTACTGCTAGGCCGGGATCTGCGATGTCGAACTTCCGGACTTCGAAGCTGTCGCCCTTCTGCTTCTTCCGCAGTCGTCGGAAGAAGTCGCTCAGCATGGCGCCGCATTCCTCTTGCAGGACGCCGGGCGTCACTTCCGTGACATGATTGAAGCGGTCGTCCTGAAGCAGGTTCATGAGCGTGCCGCAGCAGCCGGCCTTCGGATCGGGGGCGCCGTACACGACGCGGCGAATGCGAGATTGGAGAATGGCGCCGGCGCACATCGGGCATGGCTCCAGCGTGACGTACAGGTCGCAATCGGTCAGCCGCCAAGCGTCGAGCGTCCCGCTCGCTTCCTTAATCGCGAGCATCTCGGCGTGCGCGGTCGGATCGCGATCGGTTTCCCGCAGATTATGGCCTCTGCCGATAATGGCCCCGCTCTTAACGATGACGGCGCCGATCGGCACTTCGGCTTTCGCCTCCGCTTTGCGGGCTTCGGCGATCGCTTCTTTCATCCACAGGGTGTCGATGGATGTCGAATCCTTTTCCGTGTGCATAAGAAAAATCCTCCGATTGTGGATAAATTAAGCGAACAAATATTCTTTGTGCACATGCTGTGTATAAAACTGTGGATAACTCAACTCGGTTGTGGACTTGTCCGTATTATACTATATAATAAAAAGGGCTAAATTCGGAATGGGATCATAATGACAGGAGTTGTTACGATAGATGGCATTGAAAGCAGGAATCGTAGGGTTGCCGAACGTAGGAAAGTCGACGCTGTTCAACGCGATTACGCAGGCGGGAGCGGAGTCCGCGAATTATCCGTTCTGTACGATCGACCCGAACGTGGGCGTCGTCGAGGTGCCGGATCCGCGGCTCGGCAAGCTGGCCGACATCGTGCATCCGGAGCGGATCGTGCCGACGGCGTTCGAATTCGTGGATATCGCGGGCCTCGTGAAGGGCGCGAGCAAGGGCGAAGGCCTCGGCAATAAGTTCCTTGCGCATATCCGCGAGGTGGATGCGATCGTGCACGTCGTACGTTGCTTCGAGGACGAGAACATTACGCACGTGTCCGGCGGCGTCAATCCGATCAGCGACATCGAGACGATCAACCTCGAGCTCATCCTGGCGGATATCGAGTCGGTCGAGAAGCGTCTCGAGCGTTCCCGCAAGAACATGAAGGGCGGGGACAAGAAGGTGCTCGCGGAAGTCGAGTTGCTCGAGCGGATGAAAGAGGTGCTCTACAACGACAAGCCGGCGCGCAGCATGGAGCTGTCGGACGAAGAGAAGCTGCTCGTTCGCGATCTGCACCTCATTACGATGAAGCCGGTGCTGTACGCGGCGAACGTGAGCGAAGCCGAGGCGGCGAATTCGGAAGGCAATCCGTACGTGGCGAAGGTGCGCGAATTCGCGGCGGGAGAAGGCAACGAAGTCGTGCCGATCAGCGCGAAGGTGGAATCCGAGATCGCGGAGCTCGAAGGCGAAGACAAGGCGATGTTCCTCGAGGAGCTCGGTTTGCAGGAATCCGGCTTGGACCGCTTGATTCAAGCGGCGTATAAGCTGCTGGGCCTCTACACATACTTCACGGCGGGCGTGCAGGAAGTGCGGGCATGGACGATTCGGCGGGGAACGAAGGCGCCGCAAGCGGCCGGCGTCATCCACACGGACTTCGAACGCGGCTTCATCCGGGCGGAGGTCGTGGCGTACGAGGATTTGATCGCGGCCGGCTCGATGAACGGCGCGAAGGAGCGGGGCCAGCTGCGCCTCGAAGGGAAAGAATACGTCGTGCAGGACGGCGACGTGATGCATTTCCGATTCAACGTATAGAGGAAGCGTGATAAGAGCGTGCTTCGCCGGCCGGGCGGGGCGCGCTCTTTTTCCCTCAATTGCAAATTGACATTCGTTTTTGGGGAACCATATACTAAAAGGATGAACACGACAACGAAATCAAGAGGTGACCAGTCCATGCTTGATCGTCTACAAGCGCTTGCCGACCGGTACGATAAGCTTAGCGAGCTGCTTTGCGATCCGGATGTGGCGAACGACAGCAAGAAGCTGCGCGAATACTCCAAGGAGCAGTCCGACCTTCAGGAAGTATACGACGCATATCAAGAATATAAGACGGTGAGCGAGCAGCTCGCCGACGCGAAGGCGATGCTCGGCGAGAAGCTCGACGACGAGATGCGCGAGCTCGTGAAGCTGGAAGTGGCGGAGCTGTCCGAACGGTCGCAAGCGCTGGAAGAGCGCATTCATGTGCTGCTCATGCCGAAGGATCCGAACGACGACAAGAACGTCATCGTGGAGATTCGCGGCGCGGCGGGCGGCGAGGAAGCGGCGCTGTTCGCGGGCTCGCTGTACCGGATGTACACGAAGTACGCCGATGCGCAAGGCTGGAAGGTCGAGCTGATGGAAGCGAACGAGAGCGATCTCGGCGGCTTTAAGGAAATCATCTTCATGGTCAAGGGCAAGGGCGCGTACAGCAAGCTGAAGTTCGAGAGCGGCGCGCATCGCGTGCAGCGAGTGCCGGAGACGGAATCCGGAGGCCGCATCCACACGTCGACGTCGACCGTCGTCGTCATGCCGGAAGTCGAGGATATCGAGATCGAGGTCAAGGAGAGCGACATTCGCGTCGACACGTTCTGCTCGAGCGGCGCCGGCGGCCAGTCGGTCAATACGACGAAGTCGGCGGTTCGCGTGACGCACGTGCCGACGGGCATCGTAGCGACGTGTCAGGACGGCAAGTCGCAGAACTCTAACAAGGAGATGGCGCTTCGCGTTCTGCGCGCGCGCATCTACGAGAAGATGATGGAGGAAGAGACGGCGAAGTACGACTCCGAGCGCCGCTCCAAAGTCGGCACGGGCGACCGGAGCGAACGGATTCGCACGTACAACTTCCCGCAAAGCCGCGTAACCGATCATCGGATCGGGCTCACGCTGCACAAGCTCGACCAAGTGATGGACGGCGCTCTGGACGAGATCATCTCGGCGCTCACCGTTGCCTCCCAGTCCGAGATGGTCGAGAGAGGGGAATATTCCGCGTGATGACAGTCAGAGAAGCCTTCATGAGGGCTTCTTCTTTTTTGGGAGAGCGGGGCGTCTCCGAGGCGCCGGCCTCTAGCGAGCTGCTGCTGCAGCATGTCCTCGGCATCACGCGTACGCGGCTGTTGGCCGTCTGGAGCGATCCGATGGACGAGGACGCGTTCGAGAAGCTGTGGGCGCTGCTGCAGCGCCGCGTCTCGGGCGAGCCGGTGCAGTATATTATGGGCGAAGCCTACTTCTATGGGCGGCGGTTCGAGGTCGATCGCAGCGTGTTGATTCCGCGGCCGGAGACGGAACTGCTCGTCGAGCGGATGCTGCTGCTCGGGGATGGTCTGTGGGGCGCCGCCGGGGCGCCGCGCGTCGTGGACGTCGGCGCGGGCAGCGGCGCGATCGCGGTGTCGGTGGCGGCGGAGCGGCCGGCGTGGCGCGTCGCCGCCACCGACATTAGCCCGGAGGCGCTCGAGACGGCGCGTCGGAACGCGGAGGCGCATGGGGCTTCCATCGAGTTTCTGCTCGGCGATCTGTTGGAGCCGGCGGCGGCGGCATACGGCGGCGCCGCGCCGGGCGATCGCAGTGGCGACGTCGGGGAAGGCGGCGGGATCGATATGCTCGTCTCGAATCCGCCGTATATTCGCAGCGCCGACATGCCCGGGCTGCAGGTCGAGGTGCGGGAGTTCGAACCGCATCTGGCGCTCGACGGCGGGGAAGACGGCTTGGAGCCGTACCGAAGGCTGCTGGCGCAGATGGAGGCGTTCGGCGTATGGCCTCGGGTCGTCGGGTTCGAGTGCGGACTCGGACAAGCTCGGGAGCTGGCCAAGCTGATGCGCGGAACGGGACGCTGGCCGGACGTGTCGATCGTGGAGGATTACGCGGGCATCGAACGGCACGTGATCGCGGTGCGGAAATAGGGTACGAAAAAAAATTGCTAGATTGCTAGGTTTAGAGATTGCCGGGGCCGTCCATACTGAGACTATCATAACAAGTCTTAGAGGGGGCGCCCCATATGAAACAGCAATCATCCTTTATGAAAACTTTCGTTCTCGTCGTCGGCATGGTCATGATGCTCGTAGCTTCCTGGGAGTATAGCAAGGCGGATCCGGTGTTGGCGCAGTCTTTGCGGACGGATACCGGTTCCGATGAGATTCCTGGCGAGTCGATCCGCCTGCGCATTCTGGCCGACTCCGACGCTCCGGCGGATCAAGCGCTGAAGCGGCGCGTGCGCGACGCCGTGATCGAATCGATGAACGGCTGGGTCGCCGGGCCGCAGACGATCGAGCAGGCGCGCGAGACGATTCGCGAGAAGCTGCCGGAGATCGAGAAGCTCGCGGCGGACATGGCCGCGGCGGCGGGCTTCGATTACGCGGTGAAGGCCGAGCTCGGCTTCGTGCCGTTCCCGACGAAGGTGTACGACGGGAAGCTGTACCCGGCCGGCGATTACGAGGCGCTGCGCATTACGATCGGCCGCGGCCTCGGGCAAAACTGGTGGTGCGTGCTGTTCCCGCCGCTCTGCTTCGTGGACGTCGCCTCGGGCGAAACCCCGAGCGCCGCGGGCGTATCGACCGTGATGGCGGCGAGCGCGGTCGTCGCGGCCGACGAGGGAGCGACGAACGGCACGGAAGAAGCTGCATCCGGCGAGGGCGATGCGTTCGACGGGGACGAGGCGCAAGTGGAGTATCGCTTCTTCCTGCTGGAGCTGGTCTCCGACCTCGTCAATACGGTGCGCGGCTGGTTCGGCGCATAATGCGGCGGGGCGGCAACCCGCGTCGGACGTTCGCCTCTCGCAAGCGCAACAGGCGTGAAGTAATAACGAGCCCGGCTGTGCTATACTGACGATATAGAACGTTGAGATGGAAGAGGGGCATGCCGATGTCCGACATTCGAACGAAAATGTGGCGCGTCGACCCGCGCGACGACGAGAGCCTCCGGGAGCCGCTGCTGGAGGCTTCTGCGCGTCTGCGGGCCGGGGGACTCGTCGCCTTCCCGACGGAGACGGTATACGGCGTCGGCGCCGACGCGCGAAGCACGGCCGCGGTAGAGCGTATCTTCGTCGCGAAGGGGCGCCCGTCCGATAATCCGTTGATCGTGCACGTGGCTACGATCGAGGAGGCCGAGGCGCTCGCCGTCGACGTGTGCGACGCGGAACGGCGGCTCATGGAGACGTTCTGGCCGGGGCCGCTGACGCTCGTGCTGCCGGCGCGTCCCGGCGCGGTGTCGCCCCGCGTGACGGCGGGGCTCGACACGGTGGCGGTGCGGCTGCCGTCGCACCCGGTCGCGCGCGAGCTGATCGCGCTCGCGGGCGTCCCGGTGGCGGCGCCCAGCGCCAACCGGTCCGGGCGGCCGAGCCCGACGCGCGCGGAGCATGTGCGCGAGGACCTGAACGGCCGCATCGACGGCATCGTCGACGGGGGCGCCGCCGACGTGGGGTTGGAGTCGACCGTCGTCATGGTCGACCGTTCGAGCGGGGCCGTGCGCGTGCTGCGCCCCGGCGGGGTATCGGCGGAGGCGCTCGCCGCCGCCGGCTTCGCCGTGGCGTCGGTGGACGCCGGCGACGCCGAAGCCCCGGACGCCGCCGCTCCGCGCTCGCCCGGCGTCAAATATACCCACTACGCCCCCAAGGGGCGGCTGACGGTGGTGGAGGGCGCGGCCGACGCGGTCCGCGCCTACATCCAGGCGGCGCTCGACGCGGACGCCGCCGAAGGCGCGCGAACCGCGGTGCTCGCGTTCGCGCCGGGGCCCGGCGCCGCCCCGGCGTACCGCGGCGCCAACAAGCTCGTCGCCCTCGCGGACGCGCCGGGCGACGCCAAGACGGCGGCGCACCGCCTCTACGCCGCCTTAAGAGACTGCGACGCCGCCCGCATCGAGCGGCTGTACGCCGAGGCCGTCGATCCGTCGGGCCTCGGCCTCGCCTTCATGAACCGGCTGCGCAAGGCGGCCGGCCACAACGTCGTGACGGTGTAACGTCGCGCTGCGGGAAGCATGCGTGTCAATTCGTATCGTAGATTTTTTTCTAATTTAGAAATTAATCTACGATACCGAAAGGACCAGACATGATCCCCGCCTCTCCCGCCCCGGCCCTCCCTCCGCAGGACATACATCCGTCCTTGTCCGCATAAGCATGGGAATGAAGGGACAGGAGGGGGAGGGCTTGGCGGATATTACGGAGCATCTGGGACCGACGATGACGATTCTCCTGATCGCCGTCGCGCTCGGCATGGACGCGTTCTCGCTGTGCGTCGGCATCGGAATGAAGGGCATACGGCTGCTGCACGTGGCGCGCATCAGCGCCGCGATCGCCGCGTTCCACGTCGTCATGCCGCTCGTCGGTCTGTACATGGGCCAATACGTCAGCGCGCTGCTCGGCGGCGTGGCGACGATGATCGGCGGCGGGCTGCTCGTCCTGCTCGGCGGGCACATGATCTACAACTCGCTGCGAGGCGGCGACGCCCCGTCGTTCAATACGGGGTCGCTGTTCGGATTGCTCGCGTTCGCGCTCAGCGTCAGCGTCGATTCGCTCTCGGTCGGCGTCTCGCTCGGCATGTTCGCAACCGATCTGGCGCTGACCGTGCTGCTATTCGGCACGATGGGCGGGCTGCTGTCGGTCGTGGGGCTGCTCATCGGACGGCGCGTCGGGCAGCTGGCGGGCGAATACGGCGAAGCGCTCGGCGGCGCCGTGCTGCTCGTGTTCGGCATATTATTCCTGATCTAATGAGTCCGCCGCGGTTTGTACTTCTTGGGGGATTGCCATAAAATAAGACCAAGGGGTGACGAAGCGCGTGAAGCGAATTGTATTGGTGTGCACGGGCAATACGTGCCGCAGCCCGATGGCCGAAGCGTTGTTCCGCAAGCTCGCGGCGGAGCGGGGCGTACCGGTCGAGGTGAAATCGGCGGGCGTCGCCGCGATCGCGGGGCAGCCGATGTCGGGCCACGCGGCGGATGTGCTGCGGGAGCGGGGCATCGACCCGAGCGGCTTCCGCTCGAGCGAAGCGACGCCGGAGCTCGTCCGGCAGGCGGATCTCATATTGACGATGACGTCGCATCACAAGCGGCATCTATTAGAGCTGTACCCGGAGGCGGTCGAGAAGACGTTCGCGCTGAAGGAATACGCCGGAGCGGACGCGGAGACGGCGGCGCTCTACGCGGAGCGGGAATCGCTCGCCGCCGACCTGCAGCTGAAGCATGCCCTCGGGCAACCGATCCGGGAAGAGGAACGGCGGCGTCTCGAGGAGCTGGAGCGGAAGCTGCCGAACCCGGACGTGCAGGACCCGATCGGCGGCAGCCGGGCGAGGTACGAGCGGACGGCCGACGAGATCGAAGCGGCGATCCGAAGCGTCTTGGACCGTCTTTACAGCGAATAGCGGATGCGGTATGATGAGAGCACAAGATCCTAATTGGGACCCGATGTAACTGGCGACATTTGTGGAGTACCACATTGGAGCATCGGGGCATACGGCCGGTCGCCTGGGCAGAGCATGGACGGGAAGCTTCCGTCGTATGCTCTTTTTTGCCGTTTAGGGTATAATATGGCTCAGATAAGACGAGGAGGCGGTTCAGATGAAAATCGCGATCGGAGCGGATCACGCGGGGTACCGGCTCAAGGCCGAGCTGCTCGAGCATATTCGCTCGCTGGGACATGAGCTGGAGGATTTCGGCGCGCACGGGCCGGCGTCGGTCGACTACCCCGACTTCGCGTCGGCGGTGTGCGACCAAGTCGTATCGGGGAAGGCCGACCGGGGCATTCTGATTTGCGGCACGGGCATCGGCATGTCGATCGCGGCGAACAAGGTACCGGGCATCCGATGCGCGCTCGTGCACGACGTCTTCTCGGCGAAGGCGACGCGGGAGCATAACGACACGAACGTGCTCGCGATGGGCGAGCGGGTCATCGGCGGGGGGCTCGCGCAGGAGATCGTGACGACGTGGCTGTCCACCGACTTCTCGAACGGCGAACGGCATAAGAACCGTATCGGCAAGGTGTGCGCGCTCGAAGCGCGGACCTAGGAGCATATTGAAAATGACGACACCCACCGCAAGCTGGACGGAGGACATCTATCGCATCGCGCTGGAGACGGCGCAGGCGGGCGGCCTCGCCACAGGGCGGCTGCTCGTCGCCGGCGTCAGCACGAGCGAGGTACTCGGCAGCCGCATCGGCACGGCGGGCGCCTCCGAGGTGGCGCAGGCGCTCTTCGAGGGGCTGCAGCGGTTTCGGCGCGAGACAGGGATATACGTCGCGTACCAATGCTGCGAGCATCTGAATCGGGCGCTCGTCGTGGAGCGGGAGGCGATGGAGCGGTACGGCCTCGAGCCGGTGACCGTCGTGCCCGTGCCGAAGGCGGGCGGCGCGATGGCGTCTTACGCGTATCGGCATCTGCACGACGCCGTCATGGTGGAGGAGATCGCGGCGCACGCCGGCGTCGACGTCGGCGAGACGTTGATCGGCATGCATGTGCGCAAGGTGGCGGTGCCGTACCGCCCGGCGATTCGCAGCATCGGCGAAGCGAGGGTGAACGCGGCGTACGCGCGTCCGAAGCTGATCGGCGGGGCGCGGGCCGTCTATGTCATAGAGGAATAATTCAAACCAGGGAGATGGAGAAACCATGGAACACTTGAGAACGCAAGATCCGGACATGCTGAAGGCGATGGGCCTCGAGCTCGCCAGGCAGCGGGACAACATCGAATTGATCGCCTCGGAAAATATCGTCAGCGAGGCCGTCTTAGAGGCGATGGGCTCCGTATTGACGAATAAATACGCGGAAGGCTATCCGGGCCGCCGCTACTACGGCGGCTGCGAATACGTGGACGTCGCCGAAGACCTTGCGCGCGACCGCGTGAAGCAGCTGTTCGGCGCGGAGCACGCGAACGTGCAGCCGCACTCCGGCGCGCAGGCGAACCTCGCCGTCTACCTCGCGGCGCTGAAGCCGGGC
>JAPSKX010000070.1 GCA_031181325.1 Paenibacillus sp. | reverse complement strand
CCGCGGCGGCCAGCGCCTCGCGGGCCGCTTCCGCGCGCGCCGGCGCGACGCCGCTCTTCGGCGGCTCGCGGGCGAACTACGCGGAGCTGAATCGCGCCGCGCATGCCGGGACGATGCCGTTCGAGCGGCTCGACGGGGTGTGTCTCGCGATGAATCCGCAGGTGCACGCGTTCGACGAGGCGTCGATCGTCGAGACGCTCCCGATGCAGGCGCTCGCCGTCGCGAACGCCCGCGAGCTGAGCGGCGGGGCCGCGCCGATCCACGCGTGGCCGGTAACGTTCACCCAGCGGGTGAACGCGGCGGCGACCGGCGCCGTCGGCGCGCGCGCGCACGACCCGCGGGAGCGGGAGGCGTTCGGCGCGGCCTGGACGCTGGGCAGCTTGGCGCGGCTCGCGGCGGCGGGCGCGGCGTCGATTGCGGTCTGCGACGCCGTCGGCGAGAGCGGGCTGGTCGCGGCAGGCGCGGACGGCGCTGCCTCGCCGTCCGCCGCGTATCGCGAGCTGTTCGCCGCGCTCGGGCCGCACCGCGGCGCCTGGCTCGGCGCGGTCGCCTGCGACGCGGCCGACGCGGCCGCGCTCGCGCTGTTCGGCGACGACGGGATGCGCGTGCTCGTCGCGAACTTGACCGACGCCCCGCGCGAAGCCGTCCTCGAAGCGCCGGGCGCGGCGGGCCGCGAGTCGATCGCGTTCCGCCTGCAGCCTTACGAAATCGCTAGATTCGATCTAGTTTATTAACGCGACTCATTTTCCTGCGAGGTGTTCTCTATACATGCAGCGCTACGCGCCGCCCGCGAACGGGTACCCGGAGTGGAATAACAACCCGGACATTTTCGAAGTGAACCGAATGAAGGCCCATGCGACCTTGATGCCGTACGACTCGATCGAAGCGGCGATCGCCGGGGATCGGTATGCGTCTCCTTATTACGTATCGCTCAACGGAACGTGGAAATTTCGGTACGCGGCGCGTCCGGAGGAACGAGTGCAAGACTTCTATCGCACGGATTACGATTGCGCGGCGTGGGACGACATGCCGGTGCCGTCGCATTGGCAGCTGCACGGGTACGACGCACCGCAATACACGAACATTCGATATCCGTGGGAGGGCAAGGAGACGGTCGATCCGCCCTTCGCTCCTACGGAGTTCAATCCGGTCGGGTCGTACATTCGCGCGTTCGAGGTGCCGGCCGCTTGGACGGGCATGCCGGTGCACATCAGCTTCCAAGGGGTGGAATCGGCGTTCTACGTGTGGGTGAACGGCCGCTTCGTAGGCTACAGCGAAGACACGTTCACACCGTCGGAGTTCGACCTGACGCCGTACCTCGTCGAAGGCGAGAACAAGCTCGCGGTCGAGGTATACCGCTGGTGCGACGCGAGCTGGCTGGAAGACCAAGACTTCTGGCGGCTGTCCGGCATCTTCCGCGAGGTGTATTTGTACGCGACGCCGTCGCTGCACGTATACGATTTCTTCGCGGCCGCGACGCTCGACGACAAGTACGAGAACGGGAAGCTCGCCGTGAAGGCGACCGTCGTCCGCAAGGCCGCGGCTCCTGACGATGGCTCCTCCGGCCCCGCGGCCGCGACGTTCGAGGCGTCGCTGTACGACGCGGATGGCCGGCTCGTGCCGGACGGGAGCGCGGCGCTCGTCGTCGCCTTCGGCGGCGAAGCCGGCGAAGGCGAGCTGTCCTTCGCGCGCGAGATCGAACGGCCGCTGCCGTGGAGCGCGGAGCAGCCGCATCTGTACACGCTCGTGCTCGCCCTGCGCGGCGAAGACGGCACGCTGCTCGAAGCGGTCAGCTGCCGCGTCGGCTTCCGCACGTTCGAGCTCGAGGGCGGACTGCTGAAAATCAACGGGCGGCGCATCGTGTTCAAGGGGGTCAACCGTCACGAATTCCATTGCGACCGGGGCCGCGCGGTGACGTTCGAGGACATGCTCGCGGACGTGAAGCTCATGAAGGCGTTCAATATGAACGCGGTGCGCACGTCGCATTACCCGAACCATCCGCTCTGGTACGACCTGTGCGACCAATACGGCTTGTACGTCATCGACGAGACGAACCTCGAGACGCACGGCAGCTGGTTTTACGGCCAAGAGAGCGAAGGCGGGGCGCTGCCGGGCAGCAAGCCGGAGTGGAAGGCCGCGGTGCTCGACCGCGCGAACTCGATGCTGCAGCGCGATAAGAATCATCCGTCGATCGTGATGTGGTCGCTCGGCAACGAGTCGTTCGGCGGCGATAACTTCCTCGCGATGCGGGAGTTGCTGAAGGCGGCGGACCCGACGCGTCTCGTCCACTACGAGGGCGTGACGATGTACCGCGCGTCCGACGCGGCGTCCGACGTCGAGAGCCGCATGTACTCGAAGGTGTCGGATTTGTACGACTATGCGGAACGCGACGCGCCGAACAAAAAGCCGTTCGTCCTGTGCGAATACGCGCACGCGATGGGCAACTCGCTCGGCAATTTGCGGAAGTACGTCGACCTGTTCTATAAGTACCCAATCCTGCAGGGGGGCTTCATCTGGGATTGGATGGACCAGGCGCTGCGCAAGGCGACGCCGGACGGCGCCTCGACGTATCTCGCGTACGGCGGCGACTTCGGCGACTTCCCGAACGACGGCAACTTCTGCGGCAACGGACTCGTCTTCGGCGACCGGGCCGTCTCGCCGAAGCTGCACGAGGCGAAGGCGTGTTACCAAAACGTTGCGTTCGAGCCGGTCGACGCGCGGACCGGCGCGTTCCGCTTGACCAACCGCTTTCTCTTCACGAATCTCGAAGCGTTCGACCTCGTCTGGACGCTGCTGCGGAACGGTGCGCCGGTCGAGTCCGCGACGACGTCGGTCGCGCTGGCGCCTGGCGAGCAGGCGATCGTTCGACCGACGTTCGCGCTGCCGGAGCGGGCCGCCGTCGGCGAAGAATACGTCGTCGCCGCCGGCTTCTTGCTGCGTCGGGACGAGCTGTGGGCGAACGCCGGTCACGAGATCGCCTTCGGGCAGCTCGTCTTGGAGCTCCCGACCGCCGCAGCTCCGACCGCCGCGGCGGCAGCCAGCGCTCCGCTGACGGTCAAGGAAAACCAAGTCACGCTCCAGGTGAGCGGCGACGGCTTCACCGTTTCCTTCGAGAAGCGCGGGGGCAGTCTGTCGAGATACCGATACGAAGGAAGGGATCTCGTGACCGTTCCGCCAGCGCCGAATTTCTGGAGAGCGTACACGGACAACGACCGCGGCAACTTGCACCACGTCCGCTGCGCGCCTTGGCGCCTCGCCGGCGCCGCGCGGCAGCTGAAGTCGTTCCGCAGCGAAGCGTCCGAAAGCGCCGTCGTCGTAGAGGCCGTCTACGAGTTGCCCATGCCGACGATGCCGGCCGTCGCTTCGACGACGACCGTCGCGCTGCGGTACGTCGTGCGCCCGGACGGCGAAGTGACCGTAACGCAAGCGCTGACGCCCGGCGAGGGACTCTCGGAAATTCCCGAGATCGGCATGCTGTTCCTGCTCGACGGGAGCCTGGACCGCATTCGGTGGTATGGGAACGGTCCGCACGAGACGTACTGGGATCGGATGAACGGCGCGAAGCTCGGCGTCTACGAGGGAGCCGTCGCCGATCAGTTGCAGCCGTATTTGCGTCCGCAAGAGAGCGGGAACAAGACGGAGGTGCGTTGGGCGACCGTCGCGGACGCAACCGGATACGGTCTGCGGTTCGAAGGCTGTCCGACGATGGAATGGAGCGCCCTGCCGTATACGCCGCTCGAGCTGGAAAGCTGCAGTCATCCGTATCAGCTTCCGGCATTCGCCGGCAAGACGGTCGTAAGGGCGAATTACCGGCAGACGGGCGTCGGCGGCGACGATAGCTGGGGAGCGAAGCCGCACCCCGAATATACGCTGCCGTCGGACCGAACGTATATGCATGAATTCCGATTCCGCGGGGTACGAACCACATAAGACATGGGGCTAGGGGTTACCATAGGTGTAAGACTGCACCAAGACACACCTTTTAGGAGTGAAGCAGCGATGAAGGATGTCTCCTATACCCCTTTAGCTTCTTCGGAAATCGGAATTTTATGGATGACTTATCAGGAGAAGACGATGACGTTGCAGATGCTTCGTTACTTCTTGTACCATGCGCAGGGCGAAGAAGCGAAGGCGCTGCTGACCCGAAGTCTTGCGGAAGTGAACGGCTTTCTCGATCGGATTCGGGACATCCATCGGAAGGAAGGCGTCGTCACGCCGTCGGCTTCGGGGAAGATGACGTGAACCTGCGGGCGCCTGCGCTGTATACCGGCTTCTTCGATATCGCCTTCATACGCATCATGGCGAAGAGCTTCGTCCAGACGGCGGTAGAACCCGTTGCCAAGCGGTATTTCGAAACCGGTCGAGAGCTTGCGAGAGAGACGGTGGAGATGATCCGGTCGATCTTCATGGAAAGCGACATGAACCCGGCGTCCGGGCCGGCCGGCCGCGCTTCGGAATCGACGACGCCGGTCTTCTCGGACAAGCTGATGATGTACTGCACGAACATTATGACGAGCTTCGGACTCGGCGGCAACGCGCTCGGGACCTCCTTCAGCCTCCGAAGCGATCTTCCGTTAAAGCTGATCGCGCTCATGACGCAGGTGTACCATTTCGCCCAAGCGGGCGGCAAGCTCATGATTCGTCACGGGTGGATGGAGGAGCCCCCTCAAGCGGAAAATCGAAGGGAACTCATCCGCGCCTAATCCGCGTGAAAAGGAAAGGAACCCGCAGCCGGGCGCAACGCGCCGGAGGGGTTCCTTTTTCCATATGCACAAGCTTCGTCGTATGCAGGTTATCGTCGCTTACGCCTTCGGTTTGATGACGTCGTGGTCGACGTACCGCTCGCCGTTCAGCTCGCTGATAATATTGATCGCGACTTTCGCGCCGTCGCCTGCCGTGATGACGCCGTGCATGCTGACGCCCGCGACCGTACCGGCCGCCCACACGCCGGGAACGCTCGTCCGGCCCGCGGCATCGACCTCGAAGATGCTCTTGATGCGGGGCTCGGTGCCCGGTACCGTCTTCGCGCCGAGCTTCTCCCCGACTTCGACCGACATGCCCGTCGCGAGCACGACATGCTTCGCTTGGAAGCTCGCGCCGCCCGCCGTCGCAATCGAGAAGCCGCCTTCGACGGCGGAGATGTCCGTCGCTTCATCGAGGACATATTCCGCGCCGAGCTTCTTTAGCTGCGCGACGCCGATGTCCACGAGGGAAGGTCCGTCGATTTCCATGATGCCGTAATAGTTTTCGAACCAAGCCCGTCTCGTGACGCCCTTGTCGCTGTCGATGACGACGGTGCTCTTGCCGGCCTTCGCCGTGAAGATCGCAGCGCTGGCGCCGGCCGGACCGGCCCCGATTATGGCGATATCGTACATAGTCAATGCCCTCCCGAATGGAAAATGATTGCTTGTCCAGCTCTATTATGAAGCACATGAATAACTTT
Source organism: Paenibacillus sp. (assembly GCA_031181325.1). Classification (GTDB taxonomy): domain Bacteria; phylum Bacillota; class Bacilli; order Paenibacillales; family YIM-B00363; genus Paenibacillus_AE. The sequence goes on along the minus strand of JAPSKX010000070.1, from coordinate 16,858 downwards.
ATCAACTTAGATGTTAAGTAATTAACGCCTTACGCGGGAATCTCCCGCTCGATCCGCCGCACCGATTCAGAGTCCGCGCTGCCGAAACTCCGAGGGCGACATGCCGAATCGTTTCCGGAATTGCTTGGAAAAGTACAACGCATCCGCGAACCCGACCGAAGACGCGACCTGCTCCACCGACCACTGGCTTCGCAGCAGCGACTTCGCCCGTTCAAGACGTATTTGCATGAGAAATTGCATAGGCGACAACCCGATCGCATCTTTGAACATCTTGGACAAGTGGGTACGATGGTAGCCGAGCGACTTCGCCAGCTGCTCGATCGAGATCGGCTGCGCGTACTGCAGCTCGAGCCAACGCATCGCCTGTTCGACCAGACGCTTCGCGGCCGTCCCCGCGGTCTGCGCCGGCAGGCGCTCGGGTTCGGCGAGCGCGAGCTCGCGCAACAGCAGCCGCAGCAGCCCCGCCGATTCCAGGTCGGCGAGCGCGGGATACGCCGCGTCCTGCAACGACAGACGGAGGCGGCGGTATAGGGCGAGCGTCTTGCGCGTCGCGCTTCCCCGCACGACGGGCCGCTCCGGCGTCAGGCCGAGCTGCTGCAGCAGCGGCTCGCAGCGATGCCCTTGGAAGGCGACCCACACGTACTCCCACGGCTCCCGCGCCGCCGCCGCGTATTGATGCAGCGCCCCGGGGAAAATAATGAACGTGTCGCCCGCACCACAAATGTAATGTTTCCCGTCTAACGAAAATTCCCCGTTTCCTCTAAGAACGGTATGCACTAAGTAATAATCGTGAATGCCGGGTCCGGTGTTATGAAGCTCCACCGGACGTCCTTCTCCGCTGAATAGCACCGTTATCTCGCCGCCGCTGTGCTCGGGATTCACGTGAGTGGCGAAGCTGTAATGCTCGGGGATCATGGGTGTACGCTCCTCGCGGGTTTTCTTTCATCGTACTTTATTGCACTACAAATATCCATATGTCTCTTCGTTTCCTCCATACTCAGTTTCGCGGATTTCCACTATATTGAGGAGGAGATAGCCATACTTGTCTGGAGGGACCGACGTTGACGAAGATTACGTTTTTAGGTGCGGGAAGTACGGTATTTGCGAAGAACGTCCTGGGCGACACGATGTTGACGCCTGCGTTGCAAGGCTTCGAATTGGCCCTGTTCGATATCGATATGCAGCGATTGAAAGATTCCGAGATGATGCTGAACAACCTGAAGCGCACGACCGGCAGCACATGCGTAATCAAGGCGTACGCCGATCGGAAGGAAGCGCTGCGCGGCGCGAAATACGTCGTGAACGCGATCCAAGTCGGCGGTTACGACCCTTGCACGATCACCGACTTCGAAATTCCGAAGAAATACGGTCTGCGCCAGACGATCGCCGACACGGTCGGCATCGGCGGCATCTTCCGCAACCTGCGGACGATCCCGGTTATGCTCGACTTTGCGAAGGACATGCGCGAAGTATGTCCGGACGCCTGGTTCCTCAACTACACGAACCCGATGGCTGTGCTTACGAACGTCATGAACACGTACGGCGGCGTGAAGACCGTAGGCCTCTGCCACAGCGTGCAGGCGTGCATTCCGCATTTGTTCGACAACCTCGGCATCGAGAAGGAAGGCGTGCAGGCGAAGATCGCCGGCATCAACCATATGGCATGGCTGCTCGAGGTCACGAAGGACGGCGTCGATCTGTATCCGGAAATCAAGCGCCGCGCCGCCGAGAAGCAGAAGGAGAAGCATCATGACATGGTGCGCCTCGAGATGATGCTGAAGTTCGGCTACTACATTACCGAGTCGTCCGAGCACAACGCGGAATACCACCCGTATTTCATCAAGCGGAATTATCCGGAGCTCATCGAACGGTTCAACATTCCGCTCGACGAATACCCGCGCCGCTGCGTCAATCAGATTGCGCGGTGGACGAAGATGCGCGACGAGCTCGTGAACGACACGAATTTGACGCACGAGCGGTCGCACGAATACGCGTCGTACATTTTCGAGGCGATGGAGACGGGCGTGCCGTTCAAGATCGGCGGCAACGTCATGAATACCGGCCTCATCACGAACCTCCCGCGCGAAGCGTGCGTCGAAGTGCCGTGCCTCGTGGACCGGAGCGGCGTCACGCCGACGTACGTCGGCGATCTGCCGCCGCAATGCGCCGCGCTGAACCGCACGAACATCAATACGCAGCTGCTTACGATCGAAGCGGCGATCACGGGTAAGAAGGATCACATCTACCATGCGGCGATGCTCGATCCGCATACGTCCGCGGAGCTGTCGATGGACGACATCATCGCGATGTGCGACGACCTGATCGAAGCGCACGGCGACTGGCTGCCGAAGTTCAACTAACATCGTGCCCGACCGGCCCAAGGCTCTCTCATAGAGTCTTGGGCTTTCTTTTGTCTTTTTCGAGGTTCGATGCCTGACGTTACGTCTTCGGTTTACAGGGGGGGGGAGGAGCCTGCGGAGGAGGCATCAGTTCGGCAGTCCTTTACGAGGTGATTTCTTTTGCTCAGAGGCATGGCCGCGATGTGGCGATGCTTGCTTATGCGGCATCCCAGGGGGGCACTCCCGCAGTCCTTTACGAGGTGATTTCTTCTGCTCAGGAGGTAGGCCGCGATCCGGTACGATGCTCTTGCTTCCGTCATTTTCATTTTTTGCTTTATTGAGATGATGCTCGTATTCCAACGTTATTCGTAAACATAATCCCCTTTTTTCCAAAGTTGACCAACCCTAAAAGCGCCCTTGACGTGGCTGCTGCACGTCTGAGACTCGTACAGACCGAATATGGTATAGTACCTTACCCTTGTAGATTTCCATGCTTCGATAAGGATTTCGCAGACGAATGAAAACAAAGTCCGTGCCAATCGTCGCGGGTATCGCCCCCGCGGGCGGCCGCGTTCCAACGGAAAGCAAATTCGTTCAAATACGTCTGCAGATATTTGGAGCCGATGCCGTTGAAGAGGCGGTTCATCCACGCCCGCGCTTCAAGAAGGCAGCCAAGAATCGGGCTATGGTCCATCCGATTCGGATGCAGCCAGGTCGGATCCGCGCTCGGATGAACCTGCTTCTCGACGATGCTGCTTGCCGCTTCCGGAGTAAGCTCCTTGTACCCGCGAACGAGCAGATTGCGTTCCACATGGCAAAGCTTCAGCGCGGACGGCTTGCCGTCGTTCGCGATCGACGCGGAGACGGACACGACCCGCTCGCAGCGATAGCGCCTATGAGGGAGAAAGATGAAGATCCGCTTCGGCGCCAAGATGTGCAGGCCCATATGAACGGTACCCTTCAGCTTAGAGGCTGCTTCGATGTCGCCGATCGCTTGGCGGAGCTTGCGCATCATCAGCCAAGCGGTCTTATGCTTCACGTCGATGAAGGAGGCGAGCTGCTTCGCGTTCACGCCGCCCGTCGAGGACAGGAGCTCGAGGGCCGCGGCCCACTTGGAGAGCGGCGTGCGCGTCTTGTCCATGACGGTCCCGGCGGTTACGGTCGTCTGCCGGCCGCACAGGCGGCACTCGTACAGCGGCAGCTGTCGAGTCGTGATGGTGTAGTACGTGTCATGGCCGCAGCTCGGACAAACAAAACCGTTCGGCCACCGCCGCCGAAAAAACGATTGTACCAGGTCGGATGGATTCATGAATTTCTCGCCCCCTTTTTCCATATTATACACGAACAAATATTCGTATATCAAGTGGAATTTCCATCTATAGGAACCTAGTGACACTCCCTGAGTCAAAGAAATCACCTAGGAAAGAAGGCAAGGATAAAGGGGAAGTCCTCCGACCTGATCAAGGGGAATCAACTCGGAAAGGAGCCGCGGAACAAGGGAATCCCCCTCGTCCTGACCAAGAGAAATCACCTCGGAAAAGCACGAACGTAAGGCTTACCTCCCCCCGCCCGAGCTGCGGCGATAGCCGGAGGGGCTCGTACCTAGACGCTTGCGAAACTGCGCGAGGAAATGGTTGTAGTTCTGGAAGCCGACCTCGAAGGCGATTTCGGCGGCGCCTCGGCGCGTGTGCTCGAGCAGCAACGCGGCCTGACGCACGCGCATGTCGTTCAACGCGTCGACGATCGATTGCCCCGTCGCTTCCTTGAACAGATGCGACAGCCGAGACGACGACAGGCCGACGGTCTTCGCCAGCGCCTCGACGCGCACGGGTTCGCGCATCTGCTCCGCGAGCAGCCGTCGAACCTCCTCGACGCGGTGGTCGACGCGGCGGGAGATGTGGCGCGCCGCGACCGCCAACGCTTCTTGCAGCGCGCCGTGGCACAGCTCGTTCCAATATTCGTCTCGGTCTCTCGCGTCGAGCAGCGCTCTGCGGAAGGCTCGAACGATCCGTCGTCGGGAGATGCCGTCGGGAATACATTCGACGGTCGCCTCCCGATTCGGCAGGAAGGTGGCGTCCACGCGCTCCGGGGCGAAGTGGGCCCAGACGAACCCCCACGTCTCCCCGGCGCAGGTGCCGTACCGATGCGGCACGCCGGGTCGAAGCAACAGGATGTCTCCCGGACGGACGCGGCGCTCTCCTTCCGGCGTGCGCACGTATCCGCAGCCTTCCAGGGTGTAAGCGACAAGCCAATCGTCCCGTCCCGCCGGGCGATCTACGACATAGGTGTCGGGTACGCGGAAACGACCGGCGATCGCGAGTCCTCTCGCTTCCCCGCCGTAAGCTTCCATGCGATGTTCGTCAGCGTTCCTCATGAATAACCAATCTCCTTCGATAAATAGCAGGATCGTGTGATTATTTAGCGATTTCCATACTTCATTATAGGGGCCTCAACCCTATAAAATAAAGAAAAGTCAACGCATTGTCGGCATGGTGCGGGAGGAGAATCGAAGGATGACGGAACGAATAGGTTCATTGACGGAGGAGCAACGCCGTCGTTTCGAAGAAGATGGCTATCTCGTAGTTAAGGGATTGTTCGCGAGGGAAGAGCTGCGCGAGATCGAGACGACGTTCGAGGCGATGAGCCGACGAACGGTGCCCGGGTATTTCGAGCCCGACTTCGCGGCGGACGGAGCGGACCCGCTGAAGCGTTATCCGCGCGTCATGCATCCGCATCGGTTCGACGAGACCGCGAAGCGGTATATGCTGCATCCGCCGGTAATGTCCGCGATCGAATCGCTGTTCGGCGAGGAAGCGCTCACGGCGCAGAGCATGTTTTATTACAAGCCGCCGGGGTCGCGAGGTCAGGCGCTGCATCAGGATAACTTTTATTTGAAGGTCGAGCCGGGCAATTGCATCGCCGCTTGGACTGCGGTCGACCCCGCCGACGAGGAGAACGGCGGACTGCTCGTCGTGCCGAAGACGAATGCGCACGAGATCGTCTGCCCGGATGAAGCGGACGCCAGAGAATCCTTCACGAATCATTACGTGAAGCCGCCGGAGGGGAAGAAGGCGGTCGCCATTCCGTTGGAGGCGGGGGATGTGCTCTTCTTCAACGGCAACTTAATTCACGGCTCGTATCGGAACAAGACGAAGGATCGATTCCGGCGCTCGTTCATCTGCCATTATGCGAACGCGTCCGCAGCGAAAATCTCGCATTACTATCGGCCGTTGTTCCGCGCCGACGGCTCCGAGGTCGACCTCGAGGCCAATCCGGACGGCGGGCCGTGCGGGGTGGAGTATGAATATTACGGGGCTCATTGAGCTCCGTTTTTTCATTTTCAGGAAACGTTCAGGTGAATTTCATGTCCGCTTCAGGTTCGCGGTCCATAATGGGGTATCCGAATGATGAAGGGGCGTCCTTATGAACGACACATCTTTGCGCAATTGGAAAATCATCTCGCTCGTCTTGCTCGCGCTGCTGATCGCGGCTGCGCTCTTCCTATTCTTCAGGGAGCAAGACGCGGCGCTCGGACCTGCGGCTTCGATCAACGGCGTCGAGATTTCGAAGGAAGACGTCTACGATGCGCTTCTCGCCGTCGACGGCGGACAGACGCTGTCGGCGATGATCGACGAGGAGCTCGTGCGCCAGGCAGCCGAGAAGGCGGGCATCGAGGCGACCGACGCGGACGTCGCGGAGCAAATGGACGCGCTGAAGGCTCAGTTCTCGAGCGAGGACGAGTTCCTGTCGGCGCTGGCTATGTACGGTATGACGGTGGAGGGGCTGGAGGAGCAGATGTACGTAGAGGCTCGTTTAAAGAAGCTATTGGAGCCCCAGGTCGACGTAACGGAAGAAGAGCTGCAAGCCTATTATGACGAACATGCCGCCTCGTTCGAAGAGCCCGAGCAGGTGAAAGCCTCGCACATTCTCGTCGCGACGAAGGAGGAGGCGGAGCAGCTCCGGCTGGAGCTCGCGGGCGGCGCGGATTTCGCGGCGCTCGCGACCGAGAAATCGCTGGATCCGGGCAGCGCCGAGTCCGGCGGCGATCTCGGCTTCTTCGCGAAGGGCGTCATGGAGGAGCCGTTCGAGACGGCCACCTTCTCCCTTGAGGCGGGCCAGCTCAGCGAGCCGGTCGAGACGAGCAACGGGTTCCACATCATTCAGGTGTCGGAGAAGAAAGCGGCGTATCAGCCGACGTTCGAGGAGAAGAAGGAAGTCATTCGGACGTCGCTCGCGAACGAAGAGATGTCGGCGCTTATGCCGACTTGGCTCGAGGAGCAGCGAGCGAGCGTGAAGATCGAGGAATACATGTAAACACGGAATAAGCGAAAAAAATATAAAGAGAGAGGAAGCCGCCCTGTACGCGAATCGATACGCGCGCAGGGCGGCTTCCTCTTCATTTTCCGATCGGGTTACGAGATTCGCTTGAGCGACGCTTCGACTTCCTTCAGGTTGGTCAGGCTCGTCCGGTTGCCGTTCAGGAGCGTCTCGAGCGTCGCCGTGAGCTCTTCCAAGGAAGCGCTCGTCTGCTGGCTGACCGAAGCGAGCTGGGCCGTCGATCCGCCGACGGAGCTCGCGGACGCCTGAATTTCGCCGGTGAGGCGGGCGCTGCCTTCCGATAACCGCTCAAGCGATTCGACGGCGGCGTTGATTTGCTCGAACGCCTGCCTCGTGCGATCGGTCGTCTCTTGGCTCTTCTCCATTTGCTCCGCGACATGGCTCATGCGCTGACGCGTCTGATCGGATTGCACGGCGAACGACGAAAGCACGCCGGTAATTTGATCGGCGGAGCGGGACGCTATGTCCGCGAGCTTCCGTATTTCCGTCGCGACGACGGAGAAGCCCTTGCCGTGTTCGCCCGCCCGCGCGGCTTCGATGCTCGCGTTCAGCGACAGCAGGTTCGTCTGATTCGCGATTTCCTTGATCGTGAGGCTGAATTGGCTTGCCTCGTTCACGCGATCGATGAGCGACGCGATCTCGCGCTGCATCGAGTCGATCTCGTCTCGGAAGCGGATGAACGTATCGGTAAGCTCGCGCACTTGCGCTTCGCCGGCGTCCGACAGCCCCTTGGCGGATTGGGCTTCCTCCCGAAGCGAGCGCATCGCCTCGGACATGCCGTCGATCCGCTCGCTCATCTCCTGCATCGCCTCGTTAATGGATAGGGTGGACTCCATTTGGGCGCTCGCGCCGACCGTGATTTCCTGGAAGGCGATGTTCATCTCGCCGAACGACTGGCTCGTCTCGGCCCCCGACACGTTCAACGCCTCGAGGTTGCGAGACACTTCGCCGACGACGGCGATTACGCCCTCCTTCTGTTGGCGCTGCTGCTCGAGCAGCGCCTCGCTCTCCGCGCGCGAGCGCTCCGTCTCCTGCATCAAGTGGTTGCTGACGCGAAGCAGCGAGAACAGCACGATCGAGATTAAGACGAAGTAGATTACGTATGTAGAAGCCTTCTCCACGGGAACCCCCGTGTCTTGAACGAAGAGCAGATACAGCAGGAGTCCGAAGCCAAGGGTTTCCATCGCGATCAACAGCGGCATGCTCATGTAAATCAACGTCAAGACGAGCAAATAGTAGATCGTAAACACGTTCGTGACGTCGGCGTTCGTAAGGACCGTATGTAGAGATGTTACCGAAGAGCCGACGATCGCGACGTATTTGAGCTGCATGATCCCGACTCGTTTGAGATGGAGCGTCGCGAACAGTGTCAGATGGACGACCATGAGCGCGGGAAGAAAGAGCGATTCCAGCGTGATTGCGCCGCCGCTGAGGCCTACTACGGCAAGAACGGTCAAAGCCGTGATGATCGACATCGCGACGAGGACGACGCCGTTGCGGCGGACCATGTCCCTTTCTTTCAGCGACAATCGCTCGTCTTTCTTGGAACGAGCGGCGGACGTCGACGGTGCGGCGGATTTACGGAAAGCGGAGAGGTTCATCATCGCTTGGGGTTCCCCTTCGTTATGTATTATTTCCGTCACATTTCGACACCGTTCGCACGAATCCTTGTCGCTTTGCGAGCGATTTCAAGCGTGTCAATAATGCTTGATTAATAGGCGAAAACGTGATTCCCGATCGTCTTCGACACCGGCCGCTCCCGAACCCAAGCGTTATCCGTCTTGACCGGGTTGTAAAACACCGTCGCGCCGTCGGTCGGATCCGCCCCGTCCATCGCCGCGCGCACCGCCTTGCGCGTCTCCTCGCTCGGTACCGATTCGTAAATCCGGCCGTCCGCGACAGGAGAATACTGATAATATTTCGCGCCGCCGATCTCGACGATCTGGAAGATGACCTCCTGGATCGTACCGGGCCAATCGGGCGCGTCGACGCGGTTCAGGATCGAAGCGGCGACGGCGACCTTCCCTTCGTACGATTCTCCCCCGGCTTCGGCTTCCGTAATGCGCTCCAGCCACAGGACGTCTTCTTCCGCTTCCGCGCCTATCGTCTTTCGTGCGCCCGGCGCGGTCGCGACGTCCGCCGTTCGCGTCGCCGCGTCGTAACGAATCCGCATGCCGAGCGCCTCCGCGACGCTTCGCAGCGGGACGTAGCTGCCTTCCGGTTTATGTATGACGCCGTTCGCGCTTGCCGTCATCGACAAGCGAATGCCGTTCTTCCCCAGGATCACCGCTTGCCGATCTTCGTCCCATTGCACCGAGACGTCCATCTTGCGCAGGAACGCGGCCGGCACGAGCAGCGAGCCGTTCCGAAGCAGCGACGGCGTGGCGTTCCGCGCGCCGTCGACGACGACCGGCTGCAGCGGTTGGGCGGCCGCCGCGCTCGGGCCGGGCGCCAGCAGCGCCGCCGAAAGCAGGATCGGCGCCCAACGATGTAATTTGAAACCTCGAATCGATATCGCCTCCTTGTATTCATTAGGAATTATATAAAGTTCTTCCGCCTTTTGGGTATGGTAATTTCCACCTTGGGGGACAATAGCCGCAGCGACAACGGGACACGCGAAGCGGGGGGAAACAGTGGATAAATACATTATGTATCACGATATGGCGGATGCGCTGCAGCACGATCAATGTCCGGTGTGCAAGCTCGTCGACGAGCGGGTGGAGCGTATGATTAAGGTGCTGCTGCGCGAGGGGGCCGGGGACGGGCAATTGATCGGCTCGTACGTTCGCGCGAGAGGATATTGCAACGCGCACGCTTGGCGGGTGAAGGAATCGGGCGATCCCGCTTCGCAAGCCGTCTTCTATCGGGCGCTGCTGGAGGACCACAAGTCTTCGCTTTATAATTATTTGGTGAAAAGGAAGCAGCGGGACGCGGCGAAGAAGCCGGCCGCCCTTCGCGCGCTGCTTCATGCGCGAATGACCGGCAAAGTCGGCGCGGCGGACGAGACATCCGTCTACTTGGACAGCTTCGCATCCGAGGAGCGATGCCCGATTTGCGCGACGTCCGAATCCTGCGAACGTCGGTACGTGGAGGCGGTCGCGGACTACTTCGAAGGCGACGAGGAGTTTCGCGAGCGGTATCGCAATCGCGGCGTACTGTGCCATCCGCACTTCCGCCGCTTGATTCAAGAGCATGCGGATCGGCCGTCCGTGCCGGAGCTGCTCGAAATCCAGCTGTCTCGTCTCGAGCTGCAGATCGAGCATCTGCGGGAGATCGAACGGAAAGCGAACGTGCGCTGTTCCGAAGAAGAAGGCGACGCGTATCTCGGCGGCTGGATTCGAGCGGTGCGCCTCGACGTCGGCCTGCCGGGGACCGACACGAGGTACAAGCAGCGCATCCTCGCGTTCAAAGACGCGACACTGAAGCCGTGAGAAACAGGCTGCCCGCTCCGAGTTCGGAGCGGGCAGCCTGTTTTCCGTTTGCTTACTTCGCCTTCTCGCGGCCGCGCAGCCCGGCAAGTCCGAGCAAGCCGGCGAGACCGAGCCAGCCCCAGTCGACGCCGTCGTCCGCGTTCGTCGCCGCGGTCGTGCGCGCCGTCGCGTTATAAGCGCGAGACTGGTTGTTCATGCGTACGCCGTCCATCCCGTAGCCGGCGCGAGCGCCGCGCGCGTTCGTGCCGAACCCGTTCAGGTTCGTCGGTCCGCCGTTCGTCGTGCTGCGGGAGCCGACGCCGCCGTTGGCGCCGTTCGTCAGGTTCGTGCCGCTCGCGCCCGTCGCGTTCGCGCCGTTCTGCGTGCCGTGGCCGAGCGACGAGGCAGCCCCTCCGTTGCCGCCCTCCGCGAAGGCGGGAACGGCCATGCTGCATGCGAGAACTGCCGTCAGAGCAAGCGTGCTGATCTTCTTCATTCCGTCGATTCTCTCCTTTGCAAGATGAATGTGAATCGTTGCTTTATAGTTGTTTGCAGCGACGCAACGATTTACCCTTCGGAAGGACTGGCGCTTTATGGGACGAGCGGCGGGTCACTGACATAATGTCATATGACTTGTAACTTTTATGTGCGGGGGTGACGACACGGTTCGGAAGATCATTTACAATAAAGCCATCGAACCCTAGCGAATCATGCTAAAGAGGATGCTGCTGCCTAATGATCACAATTCTACTAGTCGACGATCAGACGTTGCTGCGGGACGGTCTGCAGACCATGATTAACGTGCATGAAGACATGGAGGTCGTCGGCGTGGCCGGCGACGGCGAGCAAGCGATCGCGCTCGTGGAGAAGCTGGCGCCGGCCGTCGTGCTGATGGATATTCAGATGCCCGGCATGGACGGCTTAGAGTCGACCCGGCGCATTAAGGAGATTCGCCCGCAAGTGAAGATCATCGTCCTGACGACGTTCGCCGAAGACGACTTTATCGTCGAAAGCTTCTCCGCCGGCGCGGACGGCTTTCTCCTCAAGGACTTGCAAGGCGATCAGCTCATCCGGTCGATTCGGGAAGCGGCGATGGGGCAGCTCATGATGCCGTCGTTCGTCGCCTCCCGCCTCGTCTCCCTCCTTCGGACCGATCGCAAGACGGGCAGCGCTCGCTTAAGCGCGGCGCGTCTCAAGAACGAGGGGATCGTGTTATCGCCTCGCGAGCGGGACATCGCCGAGATGCTCATCCTCGGCAAGACGAATCGGCAGATCGCGATGCAGCTGTTCATGAGCGACGGCACGGTTCGCAACTACATCAGCGGCATCTACAATAAGATCGGGACGAAAGACCGCGAGCAAGCGATCGATATTTTGAAAAGGTTCATGTAATGAAGCGCGTCGTCAACCTGTTGTCCCTCGCGCTCGCCGTCGGCGCGTTCCTCGCCTTCATCGCGGCGCTGTACCGCAACGACGGCTTGGACCGCGTCTTCCGCGTCGAACCGCTGCATTCCGTCAGCCAAGGGCCATGGGAGGCGATCGTCGGCGATTTGCCGTTCCGCGGCGATGTTCCCGCGTACGAGTCCGGCGACTGGCGCCCCCAAGGAGAGCTGGTAGCGGAATCCGATCGGTACGGGTATGTCGGCTATTATTGGCTAAGGCAACGTCTTCCCGGCGCGTCGCCCCGAGATCCGCACTTGCTGCTGGGAAACATGGGGGCGTACGAAGTCTATCTCGAAGATCGGAAGGTCGACTCGTTCCGCATGCCGCCGGCCGCGCCGGCGATTAACCTGGCGCAGACCCGCGCGTTCATTCGCTTAAGCCCGGACGATGCCGGGAAGATGCTGTATCTCCGCATCCATACGGACGGCGCTCGACCGGCGCTTATGCTACCGGCCGCGCAATTCGGCCAGCGCGACGCTGTCTTCGTGACGTATTTGGGGACGGAATTGTTCATTTTCTTAATCGGGCTCGTCTTCGTCATCATCGGCTTCGCGGGCTTCCTGTTGTGGCTGCGGGACGTCCGGAACCGATTAAATCTGGCGTTCGCGATGTTCATGGGAGGAGCCGGCCTCGGACATTGGTATATCAGCCGTACGTCGTTATGGTTTCTCGAAGGCGAGTGGTTCATGTACGTACCGGACGTCTTCGTCTCGTTCTGCGTCTTCTCGATGCTGCTCTTCATGGAACAATTAACGATCGGGAGATATAAAATCTTGGTTCGGTGGTTGAAATGGACCGCCTTCGGCGTCTTCGCGGCGGTGCTGTCATCCGCATACCTGCTGCCGGTCGTATATCCCGTACTTGTCGCCTACGTCGTGCCGGCGACGGTCGTCGCGCTCCCCCTCGCGGCGCTCGCCGCGATGCTGCGGGAGCGCCGGCACGAAGCTTCGCAGGATCGCCATTGGCTGCGGACCGGGTTGATCGGCTGCTATATCGGCACGACGATCAAGATGTTCGTGCACTTCGTTCCGACGGCGCGTCCTTCGCTCCAGAGCTTGTCCGAGCCGCTGGCGCACGCGGCGGAGTTCGCCCTTGTCGCCGGCTTGTGCTGGCTTGTGTTCTGTAAGGGGATGGTTCTTTACAATCGGTATATGGACCTCCATCGACAAGTGAAGGCGCACGCCGCCGAGACGAAGGAGCGTCTCGCGCACGCGCTGCGGGAGACGACGGGCGCCATCGCGCATCTGTCCGCCGCCGAAGCGCGCAACCGGAGCGCGAGGGACGTGCACGACGTCGTCGGGCATACGCTCATGACGACGGTCGTCCAGATCGAGGCGGCGCGCATGCTATGGAGCCGACAGCCGGACGACGCCTTGAAGACGCTGGCGACGGCCGGCGAGCTGGTCCGCCGGAGCCTCGCCGACATTCGCGAGTCGATGCAGGGCTTCCGTCGCGAGACGGACGAAAGGGATCTGCGCGAGACGTTGTGCCGGACGCTCGAGGACACGTCCCGGGCGACCGGCGTCGCGATCGAGTACGACATCGAGGAAATCCCCCCGCTCGGCTCCGCGTACGGCCAAGTGCTCGTTCATGCGCTGCAGGAGGGCATGAATAACGGGATCCGCCACGGCGCCTGCAACGCGTTCCACTTCGAGCTTCGCATTCGCGGAGATACGCTGGAGTTCACGCTCGCGAACGACGGAGCGGCGTACGAGGCGAAGCGGTTCGGCTTCGGCCTCGCGACGATGCGGGAACGGGCGGAAGCGCTCGGCGGTTCGTTCTGGATCGGGGCCGTTCAAGAGCGCGGCTGCCGCATCGATATCAGGCTTCCGGTCCGTTAGGACCGGGGGCTTTTTTTGTGCCGTTAGATATTAGGGGTCTAAAGTCCTATATCGGCGTAAGCTGACCCGCCTCACTAAAGTATGACATCCTGTCATGCGCAAGGTGACCGGAGCGGCGATATAATCCGGTTATGTTGTGCATGAGGGAGAGGATCGAATTGGGGCTTATCGGGAAACGGCTGAAGAAGCCGGTCGCCGTCGCAGGAGCGCTGGCCTTGACCGCTGCGGCGCTGTTGCCTGCCGCGGCGCCGCAGGCGGCCGAAGCCGCGGAGGCGAGGGAGGTCGTCTACGCGGACGCGCTGAACGCAATGTACGCGAATTATAGCTGGGCGCAGATCGATCTCGCGTACGCCGAAAGCGCGCGCGGCGGCGAGACGTCCATTCGGATGGAGCCGGACGACGGGAAGGCGATGTACTTGTATCGCGACCGCATGCTGGCGACGAAAGACTTCGATGCGTTCGAGATGTATGTGAAGGGCGACGGAAGCGGCGGGCAGCAAGCGAAGCTCGTCTTCCAAGCCGGCGGGGTGCCGCAGACGGAGTGGTTGCTGCACGAGCTCGTCGAAGGCGGCATTCCGGCGGACGAATGGGCGAAAATTACGATTCCCGCCTCGAAGGTGTCGCCGGAGACGGGTTTGGTGGACACGCTGATTCTATGGGACGTCAGCGGGGCGGATCAGCAGGCGATCCTCATCGACGACATCGCGTTCGCGGGCATCGGCGCGGGGGGACAGCCGAACGAACAGCCCGGCGGGGAAGCGCCTGGGGAACAGCCGGGCGGAGAACCGAACGGAGAGCCCGGCGAAGAACCGGGCGGCGAAGCACCCGGCGAAGAGCCAGATGAATTGCCTGGCGAGGAGCCTGGCGGGGAGCCGAACGAAGTGCCTGCCGAAGAGCCCGGAGAGTCCGGTCCGATCGTGACGCCGGAGGTCGTGGACGGCATAGCGATCTACCAAGAATCGCTGGGCGCGGACTTCCAAGATTTCGGCTGGGCGGACCGCAGCTTGGATTACGCCGGCGCCTACCATACGGGCGAACGCTCCATCCGCATGGAGCCGGACAACGGCGGCGCGGTGTATTTGTACTCCGGCTACCCGATCCTCGGCAAAGATTACGAAACCTTCGAGTTCTGGATCCGCGGCGGCGCCGCGGGCGGACAGCAGTTGAAGGTGTCCTTCCTCAGCGGCGGACAGCCGGTCGCGGAAGCGCCGTTGTCGGCGCTGCTGCCGGACGGCGTGGCGGCGGGCGAATGGCGCCTCGCGTCGGCGAGCCTCGAGTCGCTCGGTCTTCACGATAAGCTGTTCGACGCGTTCGTCATTGCGGACGATTCCGGCGGCGATCAACCGGTCGTCTATATCGACGATATCGTGCTGCGCGCCAAGGAAGTCATCCCGCCCGCGCTCGTCGAGACGCGGATGGATAAGCATCAGCTCGTGCTGCTCGCCGGGGAAGCGCAGCCGCTCGAGATGACCGCGTTCTACGCGGACGGCAGCGACGAGATCGTGAACGCGAAGGCGTCGTGGGCGAGCGACGCGCCGCATGTCGCGACCGTCGAAGGCGGCCGGGTCGTCGGCGTCGCTTCTGGCGTCGCGAAGATTACCGGCACCGTAGGCGACCACTCCGCGTCGGCGTACGTACAGGTCGCCGAGATCGAAGACGTGCCGATCTATCGCGACGGGCTCGAGGCGGGCTTCTCGAACTGGAGCTGGCACGAGAAGAACATCATGAGCGAAGCCGAAGCGCGCAGCGGCCGCTATTCGATCGAATTCATGCCGGGAGGCTGGGACGGCGTCTGGCTGAGCGGCGAAGCGGAGCGCAAGTTCGGCGAGACGTACGGCGTCCGCTTCTGGATTCACGGCGGGGACGCGGGCGGACAGCGCTTGCTCGTGCATCTGTACGAAGGCCGGGGCTTCGTCGGCACGGCCGAGCTGAACGACCATCTGCCGAACGGCGCGCTTACGGCGGGCGAGTGGCAAGAAGTGACGCTGAACGCGGCGGACTTCGGCGTGGCGGACGGCGCGTTCACCGGCATCGTCTTCCAAGCGGGTACGGAAGCGAATCAACCGCTCGTTTACATCGACGATGTCTCGTTCCTGCGCAATACGTCGCCGGTCGGGCTGCCGCAGCCGGAGCTGCCTACGGTGAACGTCGCCATCGACACGACGGCGGAGCGGAAGGCGATCGACCCGAACATCTACGGCATCAACTACGACGACATGCATCCGACGACGTCGACGCTGCCGTTCCCGGTCGAGCGATGGGGCGGGAACAACACGTCGCGTTACAACTGGAAGCTGGACGCCACGAACCGAGCGTCGGACTGGTACTTCATGAACATTCCGTACGACGATTCGGACGGCGCGACGGAAACCGATCGATTGATCGATCGCGTCGACGCCCGCGGCGGCGAGGTGCTGCTCACGCTGCCGACGATCGGCTGGACGGCGAAGGATCGCGAAGTGAGCTGGGGCTTCTCCGTCGAAAAATACGGACCGCAGCGCAGCACGGCGGCGGCCGACGGGCGACCGGACGCCGGCAACGGCGAGCTTCCGAACGGCGATTGGATGGAGCCGATCAACGATCCGCACGACACGTCCATCGAGATCGGACCTGAATTCGTCGTCGAGTGGATCGAGCATCTGCAGAACAACGGCGATAAAGTCAACTTTTACGCGCTCGACAACGAGCCGGAGATTTGGTACGTCACGCATCGCGACGTCCGTCCGGAGCCGACGACGTACGACGACCTCTGGAACATGACGGAGGAGTACGGTTCGGCGATTAAAGCGGTAGACCCGGACGCGCAAATTTTCGGACCGGTATCGTGGGGCTGGTGCGCGTACTTCTACTCCTCGGCGGATCAGTGCGCGGACGGCCCGGATCGACAGTCGCACGGGGGCATGCCGTTCCTAGAGTGGTATTTGAAGCAATTGCAAGATTATGAAAATGCCGACCCGAACCGTACGCAGCTCGTCGACTACCTGGATATTCACTTCTATCCGCAAGAAGACGGCATCGCCGGCGACAACGAGTCGTCGTACGTACAGAAGCGTCGTCTTCAATCGCTGAAGTCGCTCTATCATCCGACCTTCGTCGACAACTCCTGGATTCAGGAGCCGATCCGTCTCATTCCGCGGATGAAGGAGATGGTCGCGAAGTACAACCCGGACATGAAGCTGGCGATCACGGAGTACAACTTCGGCAACGGCGACGGCTTGACGGCGGGTCTCGCCCAAGCGGAAGCGCTGGCCATCTTCGGCCGCGAGGGCGTCGACCTCGCGACGCGCTTCGGCAACTTCCGCGCGGGCACGCCGATCGAAGACGCGTTCGCGATGTACCTGAATTACGACGGCCAAGGAAGCAAGATCGAAGGCGCGAGCGTGAAGACGACGACGTCGAACGTCGACGCGGTCGGCGCATACACGATCGAAGGCGCGAACGGCGAAGTGTACGTGCTCTTGTTTAATAAAGATACGGTAGACCGGAA
>JAPSKX010000275.1 GCA_031181325.1 Paenibacillus sp. | reverse complement strand
TATGCGCAAGCAAGAACCTATGCCGCCCGGTATTTGAGGGGCGTTCCGCTGCAAGGCGAAGCGATGCGGTTTGCGCTGCTCGCTTCGGAAGCGTACGAACAAGCCGGCGAAGCTTTGGGCGAGTGCAGCGCGGCGGTGCCGTTCGCGCGGACGGCGGAAGCGCTGTCGCCCGAGCAGTGCGAACGATGCGCGGTATGGCTGGAGCAAGCCAAAGCCTTCGAAGCCGCCGCGATCGGGTATTTGGATAAAGCAATCGACCAATTGGAGAAGGGGAAATCGCTGTGACCCACATCACGACCATTCGATGCATGACGGATTTTCACCACCTGCACAATCTCATGGACGCGAAAGCTTCCTTCGAACGCGATCATCCCGAAGTCCAAATCGTTCTGGAACAAGCGACGGATCATTACGAATTGATGCAAGCCTATAAGTCGGACGACGCTCCGGATATCATCGAATCCGGCGGGTGGGCCCTCTTCAACCACAAAGGCATGTTCGTCGATCTGCTGCCTTACGCGGAAGAGGTGCCGGGATTGCTGGAGGACTTGAACCCGGGGGTCATGCGAATCGCCTGCAAGGACGGTACTTTGCCTGGTCTCCCCGTGGATGTGGCGCTCCCGCTTATTCTGTATCGGAAGGATCTGTTCGACGCCGCGGGGCTCCCCTATCCGACGGAAGATTGGTCCTGGGACGAGATGATGGCCATGGCGAAGGAGCTCACGATCCGGGGCGATAACGGGGTAGCGCGCCAATTCGGCTTCGGCTTCGGCGTCGATATCGAGGAATTCGAGCCCTTCGTCATGCGGAACGGGGGGCGATACTTGTCCGCCGACGGCTCCACCGCGCGAGGATACGTGGATCAACCCGCCGTCATTGAAGCATTCCGGAAGCTGATCGACGCCTACCGAGTGCATCGCGTCATTCGCAATCCCGGAGAGCCTTCGGAAGCCGGCGAGCTGCATCAAGGCTTCGCGATGATTTTCGGGTTTACCTGGTTTGCAGGCGGCGTCGTCATCCACGGGCTGTCCGACCGATACGGCGTCGTCGGATTGCCGAATATGCCGGGCGGCGAGTCGTCCAACATGTTGTATATGGGAGCCGCAGGAATCACGTCGAAGTCGCGGCAGCCGCGACTCGCTTGGGAGTTCCTGCGACGCTACGCGTTGGACCGCCCCGAGCCTTTCCGCCCGGAGTCGGCGCGCACGCTCCCGGTCGCTCTCTCCCTTGCGGAGCGGAGCGGCATGACGCGGCACCCGATCTGGTCGCGTTACGTTCGAGAGCTGGATCATGTGCGTACGAGCGGCTTCTACGTCAGCGAGAAGTGGAACTCCTCCCGACAACTGATCAATGAAGACATCCATCGCATGATCTCGGAAGGCGCGGACGTCGCTCAAACCTTGAAATCTTGGACCCGATTCGCGTAAGGTGAATTCGAAGTCGCGAAAAACCCCCGATTCCTCTTGTTGCATAGAGGAACCGGGGGTTTTGTATGTCCTGGGATTTCCGCTGAACTCTCGATAGAACCTACTTGCTTAGCAGGCGCATTAGGACGACGACCGCTTCCGCTCGCGTGGCGTGCGCCCGCGGTCGGAACGTGCCGTCGGCATAACCGGCGAGCAAGCCGCGGTTTACGGCGGCTTCGACATCCGCTTGCGCCCAATCGGCAATGGCGGCTTTATCGGTGAAGTTTACGTCCGTCGCGTCCGCGGCCGGAAGGCTCTCGCCGTTCGGGAACCGCAACGCCTTCATCGCCATCGCCGTCAACTCCTCGCGTGCGATCGGCGCGTCAGGCGCGAACGTATTCGCGTCATATCCTTGTACGACACCTGCCGCGACCGCGTCCGCGACGGACTGACTTGCCCAATGGCCGGACATATCGTCGAAGGGCGGCTTTCCGCCGCCGTTCGGCCATGCGAAGGCTTGCGCCAGCATCGTAACGAACTCGGCCCGCGACACCGTTCGATCCGGTCCGAAGGAGCCGTCCGGGTAGCCGTTCAACGCCGCTTTCCGGGCGAATTGCATAATTTGCGCCGCTGCCCAGTGTCCTTCGAGGTCGGTAAAGCGCAATTCGGGCGGGACCGCCTCTTCCTGAGGCGCGGAAGGCGGCGCTTCGACGGTTCGGGCGACCGCGGCGAATGTGGTGAAGTGATTCGTTGTTCCGCTAACGACGCCGTTCTCGCGATCCACCGCGATGTGATCCAACGCGATCCATTGGCCGCGTTCTTCGTCCAACCAACTAAGGGTGATTTCCGTGTTCTCCTGTTGCGCAACGTCCTCTTCGATGTCCAACTCGATCGTAACCTCCCGATCGAACGGTCCGGACACGCTCTTCGTCAGCTCCATCACGCGGCTCGCGAAGCGCTCGTTCCGGCCGAGCGGCAGCTTGCCCGTGTCGTCTACCGGATGGACCGTGACATAGAACGGAGCCGCATGCGCGCCGGACGGGATCGTGATCCGCCCGCCGTCGAACGCGAACGTGCCCCCGCTCGATCCGACATAGATGAGATGCTGCGGATTCGCATCCGCGGGGTCGTCATCGTTCGAATTTCTGGCGATCCGCCTCTCGACCGAGAGCGTGTAGATGCGTTGCATGCCGTTAAGCGCCGTGACCGTCAGTTCGACCGCGTTGTCGCCCGGCTGCAGCGCTAACGGTTCGTCCGAGAGCGGCGAGGCTTCGCCGCCGTTCGCGCGCACCGTCACGGAGTCGCTCGCGTCGGCAGGCACGGCGCCGACCGTCAGCTGCGTCTCGAGGCTCCCGATTTCGACCGAGTAGTCGGACGTGTGCGCGTCGAAGTCCGGACGGAGCGTCCCTTCTCGAACGGTCATGGCTTGCAGCGCAGCGTTCGACGCGTCGAGACGGAACCGATTCGAGACTGGATTCGCAACATTCCCGGCTCGGTCGACCGCTTGCACGTGCAAGTACCATTCGCCGTCGACCCCCGATCGACGCAGCGTGTCTCCGCTGCCGAACGGCGCCCAGCCGGAAGAAGGCGTCTCTTCCTCTATCGACCATGCATACCGCAAGAGGGATGCGTCGATCCCGCTGGCCCCGTCCTCGGCCGTTACCACCGTCGAAGCGGCATTCGTCCATCGTTCATTGCCGTTCGGACCGAACGCGGCCGTCGGCGGCGTCTTGTCGATCCGCACCGCTGCCGAATCGGTAGTCTGGTTGCCTGCTCGATCCGTCGCCTGAATCGTTACGATATGCGTCCCTTCCTCGTCCAACACGATCCGGGTTTCCTCCGAATACAGCCGTGCCGGACCGCCGTTCACCCGGTACGTAACGGGCTCGACGTCGCTTAGGGCTTCGTCCGCGTACACGCTAATCGTCACGCTTTCGTTCGTCCACGTCCCCTCCGCATAGTCGCCGCCGCCCGCCGTCTTCATCGCAATGCCGACGAGGGGCGGGATGCCGTCTTCCAGCGCGACGGCCACCTCGTCGGACAGTTCGCTGACGCCCATCGAATTGACGGATCGGACCGCAACATAATACGTGGCGCCGTATACGGCGTCGGCAACGCTATAAGATGGATCCGACACTACCGCGCTCGGCGCGTTCGGGTACTTCCCGCTCTCCGTACTCACATACACCTGATAGCGGTGAGCGAGCTCGACATCGTTCCATACAATCTCGATCGAATTCTCGTCGGCTATAGCCCCTACGCCGCTCGGCGGCGCAAGCGAGGGACGCAACGAAGGGTACCCTTCCCCATCTTCGATCGACCACGTCCCTTCGAAATCCCAAGCATCACCGTACGCGGCGCGCTGCATCATCTGGGCAGTCGTTCGGGCCGTGCCTGCCCCGCCTTGGCCGGTCGTCTGCGAATCGTAGTAGCTTTCGGTCACCGTGCCGGACAAGTTGCGGCCCACCAATGCGCCGATTTCGCCGGAAGTGCCGCTCACGGGTCCGACGGCATACGTCCGATTCAAGATGCCGATGTGGCGTCCGACCGCTCCGCCGACTTCGCTCGTTCCTTGAACATGCCCCGCGGCGAAGCTGTCGACGATCGCGGCCGACGTCATTTCATTACGCCCGACCAACCCGCCGACGAAGGAAGTGCCGCTCACATTTCCCGTCATGTAGGAACGGTCGATTACACCGTTATTCTCTCCTGCCACCCCGCCAACATCGTTCCAACCGGAGACTTCACCGGAGAAGTAGGAGCCTGTCACGGTGCCCGGATCGGAATTCCGCCCTACGATTCCCCCGACATCCGCACCGCCTGCATGTATATCGGCGTTAACGAACGTATTCCGAATGCTGCCATCGTTTTGTCCCGTCAACCCTCCGACTCTCTGCTGCCCTTCCACGCTCCCGCCCGACAACCCGACGTTACGCACTTCGCCATCCGTACCGATGGCGCCGAATAGCCCGACGCCAACCATCGAGGGACGTTTGATCGTAAGACCCTCGATCGTATACCCGCCCCCGTCGAAGACGCCCTGGAACGGGCGGGTCGGGTCGCCGATCGGCATGAAGCCGTCGCCGAGGTTCCAGCTTGCCGTCTCGGAAGCGTCGATGTCCGCGACCAGCTTGTAATGCGCGTTCAAGTCGTCCCGGATCGCGTTCAATTGATGAACCGTCTCCACGAGATAGGGGTCCGCCTCGGTTCCTTCCCCCGGC
>JAPSKX010000069.1 GCA_031181325.1 Paenibacillus sp. | reverse complement strand
TCAATCTGTTCTTCCAGATGGATATATGAATAAACATTAAAAAGCAGGTACGGCAGCAGCAATGTAAAAATGAGCAAGAGGAGTTTCGCCTTTATTGAAAGCGTAATCACTTTTGTCATTAAACACCCCACACCTTCATCATGATCGAAGACGTCCCGCGCAGTCGCTATTCTGTCGGAGGCGTTTCCTTTTGTAGCTATTTTAGATACTGAGCAAGAGCAAGCAAGAGATCGGCATGGGCATCCGTCAGCTTATTGCCTCTCTGTTCCCTCACTTCATGAAGTCGTCCCAATAAACGATTAACTCCGAATCGATCGCGCATTCCCGGTCACCGATCCAGTTCTTCTGCGAGCCTGACTTCGGATCCACGTCTTCCAGCGCCCGTCCCGAATTGTCGGTCTTATACAGGGGCCATCTCCTCGATGCCGATCCTTCCAGTAGAAACTGGGGAGCCGTATTCCGGGTCGTAGCCACTACCGTATCCCCTATTGCATTGATCGAGGAGTCCAAGTTGTTGATTTGGACCGAATCCACAGGATCCGATGCAGCGATTGCAACTTCAGTAGATAAGAGATGATCAAGGACAACAAGAAAATTGCCGCGAGCACCGTTGAAGCGAATGTTCGAAGCTCGACCGCTAGACAACCTCTTTATCTCCTGTTCGAAGTAAATTAACTACGGTACAGGCCTATTTTATTGCGGTGCCGCGGATTTCAGTCCTTCTCGTTTAGAATAGTCTTTTACACGAAAATCGCAAACAATGAACATCTTCATCTGGATGTATAGCTCTTGAAAGAGAATATGGCATTGATATGAAAAGAGGAGCCGATGAGTCGTTACTCACGGGCACCTCTTGTTTTCAAACCGTAAATTTGTTGACCTCGCCGTGAAGCGTCTCCGCGATACGAGCCAACTCGTTCGAACTGGAAGCGATCTCTTCCAGTGTTGCGGATTGCTCCTCCACCGATGCCGCCACCTGCTCCGATGCCGCGGCGTTCTGCTCAACCAAAGATGAGATCCCTTGTATATTTAGTAGTAAATGGTTCGAATTTAACTGAATTACAGCGAATATGTCTTTCAAATCTTGGATCGATGTTTGTGTTCGATCCACTTTGTTCACAATGGTATCCAGAATTTCTTGATTGCGATGAATGATGTTGCTTTGGATCTCTACCGCTTCTGCCTTCTGGGCGATGGCGTCGGTAGTTACCGCAGTATCCCGCTGAATATTTATGATTAGATTCGTAATTTGTTTGGCGGAATCCGATGACTGCTCGGCCAGCTTCCTGACTTCATCTGCAACCACGGCGAAACCACGCCCGTTCTCGCCTGCCCTGGCCGCTTCGATGGCCGCATTCAGCGCCAACAGATTGGTTTGTGCGGCAATATCGGAAATCACCTTGATAATTAAGTTAATTTCTTCCGAGTGTTTGCCTAACCTATTGATCGCCTCTTGTGAAGTCTGGACGGTTCGTTTCACAATGGACAGTTGATCCAACAGTTCTTTCATCGCCTGTTGCCCTTCCTGAACCGCTTGGCTTGCTTCCGTAGAAGAATCATATGTGTGGGACACAATGCCGTTCGCCCTCTGGATTTCGTCATTATTGGAGTCGATCATGGAGGATATGTCTTTGGAATGATCGGCTTGTTGCATGTTGGCTGTAGAAATCTCATTTATCGTTTGTGCGACTTGGTTGGATGTAATTGCCAATTCCTTCGAACTGGCGGACAACTCTTGCGAAGAGGCCGCGACGAGCTCTGAACTCTGGATGACCGTTGTAACGATATGTTGAATATTCGCGATGGAAGAATTTACCGCGCTTGCCATTTCCCCCACTTCATCCCGGCTCTTCACTATAATTTGTCTGGTCAGATCGCCGCCGCTCTCAGCTAGTTCCTTCAACTGATTTCTTACGGCAATGAGAGGCCTTGTTATGCTGCGCGCGAAGAAGAAAGAAACAAGGGAGACTACCGCTACGATCACAATCGCAATCGTAACGACGGCTATCAGTAAATCGCGCCCCGCGATAAGAGCCTCTTCTTTATCGATCTCCGCGATAATGGACCACTGCAATCCCTCGATTTCAAGGGGACTGTAGGCGCTTGCTACCTCAACGCCTCGATAGTCTTGAATAAATCGAGCTCCTTGATTCCCTGAAGTCGCCTCCTGGGTAGCCAAGGTCTCAATTTTCTTAATCCCGAGCGTCTTCTCTTCCGAGAATCGGGAGTCGGATCTCATCAGCAGGTCGCTGCCTACCAAATAGGTTTCTCCGGTTTCCCCCAATCCCGAACGTTCATTCATAATTTCGTCAATCGATTCGTCGGATATTTGAAGCGCAACTGCGCCGATTTGCGTCCCGGTATCGTTCTTCACGGGGGCGGCTAAAAACGCTGCGACCCCATTCGATGGAGCATAGTATTTGTAATCTACTAAGGTAACACCCTTGGATGCATTCCGGAATGCCTCGGCTAAACCGCTGCTTTTCAACTCTTCGCTATTAATCAAGTTTTTCCCGAAGTCGGCTTCTTTGGTTGCGGTGTATACAACATTGCCATCAACATCAATTAAGAACAAATCGTAATAAGAGTACTCCTTGACGTACTTCGTTGCGAAGGCATCGATCTTCTTTGCGAGGGCTTCGTAGTTCGAGTTATTATGACCTTCTGCCTTAAATACCCGGCTTAACTCGGTAACGTGTTCTTGAATATTATCCACCTCCGACAAGATCAAAACATCCGCTCTTCGTTCTTGAAAGAAGTTCTCAATCGTAGTTTTCTTAGCGTCTCGAATGGCTACAAGTTTGCCGAATGCCTCTTTCTCTAACGCGGACAGCGAAATGTTTAGCTGGATTGCCCCAAGAATGGAAAACGGAAGAATAGAAAGCATCAACATAATAAGCGACAGCTTCGGCAGCAGCTTCAAGATGTTCCCCTCCAAGAGTGATAGTAGCTACTAGGTAGATAGGCTCTTAAATACTAGCATGCTAAATAAATACTTGCTACTAGAGGTCATTAAATTTAACGCACGTAAAATAACAAGGCCAAGGCTTGCAAATGCAAGCCTTGGCCGCTTCGATTTTCCGTCCCGCTTTCGTCGATTTACCGATTTAACAGCCAGGCCGCGTCAGCCCTCAGCGTGTCGAGCGCGCGTTCCGAAGTATGTTCTTGCAGGGGTTCACTCGCGAGCGAGGAGGCGAAATCCTCGAGGTGCTTGGCGGCTTGTTGCTCCGCCCCCTTCTCCTCCTGATGGCGCGCCTGCCGGAGACGGTTCGTCAGTTGAGCCGCCAGCGGTCCGGATACGTCGCCCGATGCGATGTACGAAGCTAAGAGCGCCTGCATCGACGGGATGCTGGTTTCGATCCGAAGCATCATCTCCGCTTCCGCCCGATTTCCCGCCGCATCCGCAGCCGTCGCGACGATTCGGTATTCTCCGGGCCGACCGGCGAAGTCGAGAGGCTCACCGGCGTACGCTTCGCCGTCCCATCGAATGTCCTGTGTCGCCACCCCGGAATGCGCATCCGACGCTTCGAGAGAGAGAACGATCGGATCGCTGTCCTGCGCCTCGACGACCGTACCGGCAGAGGCGACGGTCCCGTTGATCGTAAGCGTCAACGCCGGAGCGGTCGCGTCCACTCGAACGATCAGCGTCTTCGGCGCTTCGGCGTCCCCGGCCGCGTTCGTCGAACGGTACAGTATCTCGTATTCGCCGCTTTGGCCGAGCCGGACGGGCGACTCGTACGCCGTCCAGCTCGCTCCTCCATCGAAGCTGTACTCCGTCCGCGCGACGGAGCGCGCGCCTTGGACGACGGTCAACGTTACCGCCGCCTCGCCCGCGTACCAGTCGCCTTGCCGTTCTCCGGACACTTCGGCCGCGGTGACCGGAAGCACCCGTTCGTCGGTCAGCGGGATGCGCAGTCGCGCTCCGACCGCGACGTCGTAAATAAAGCCCTTAGCGAAATCGTTCGGGTCCGTCCAGCTTCGGATCGGCGTAACGTCGCCGACGTCGAGCGCGTACCGTCCGTCTCCCAGGGAAGACGCCGCCTCGATGCGGTAGCTGGCGTTGCGGACGCCGTCATTTTCGATATACACGTATTGCCCTTCCAACAGTTCCGTATCGAGTTCGGAGTCGTCCATCCGTACGACAATTTCGTTCTCGACGCTCAGCTCCCTCGTAAAGTCGACGACCGTGCCCGTCGCGGCTACACTGCCGTGTGTGTACTCGATCACCTGTCGTCCGTCCTGTTCGGAATAGACGCCGAAGCCGCCCATGAACGCGAATTTGCCATCTATAACGTATTCGACATTCGGATGTACGCTGCTGACGATGTAATCCGTTCGGCCGTTCGTCAGCGTCACCTTGACCGCTCTCGCGTCTTCGTCCGCCGTCGCACGTCCGTTCTCCGTAACCGGGACCGCTTCGATGGAAGCGATGTAACGCTCGCCCCGGTACGGCTCGATCACCGACGTGAACGTGGAGCTCAGCTGCGGTCCGGTGCGGTGCGCGATCAAATACCGCATCGCCGCCGGGTTGCCCGGCTTGTTCTGCGGCGGAACGCCGTCCGCCAGCGCGACGTCGTCCGTCTCGCCGAGCATCGTCAGGCGCAGGTGAATGTCGGTCGGAGCTCCGGCCCCTTCGCCGTAGATGTCCCACGTATCCTTCACGTTCCAATCGACGGTGAACCGGTCCGCCGGCGTCTCGTCCTTGGCGACGTTCTTTAAAAAATGGAATCCGGGTCCCATATAACCCGCTCCCGCAACGCTGTCCCCCGCCGGGCGCTTGCCGAATTCGACCCCGGGACCCGCGTACGTTCCCGTCGGCTGCGCGGTAAGCTCGAGGTCCTCCGTCGTCACGACGGCGTCGGCGGCGTGGAAGCTGAAGTGATGCTCGCTTCCCCCTTTGACGCGGAAGAAGTCGACGGCATACGAGTTCGCGTCGTCCACCTTGATCATCGCCGTCGTTCTGCGGTACATCTCCGCTTGCGGGTAAACTAGCGGCGCTTCCGCCTCGACGAGCTTTACCATCTCGCCGTCATGGAAGCCGACGGGCTGCGCAACGATTTGCGTTTGCTGCTTCGACCGATCCACCAACACGGTGTTGTGGCTGATCGTATGGTTTTCCCACTCGCTGCGCCGCGGCGTCGACCAATCGGCGAACTCCGGATAGCCCATCTCCGGCAGCAAGTCAAGCCCGAACGCGTGCAGGCCTATGTTCAACGTATCCTTATGCCCGTGCCCCCCGTTACGGCCGTAGTACATCCACACGTCGCGCTGCGTATCGACGTTCCGCGGGTCGTTCTTTACGGCGAGCGCCGCTTCGTCGTACAGCAGCAGCTGAATGACGCCCAGCTTATAATTCGACGCGGCGTCGCGCTTGCCTACGCCCTCGAACCGAATCCGATGCTCCCCTTCGGTCAGCTCGAGCTCGGCGATCGTCTCGAGCTTCGAAGAGGCGCCGCTCGAACCGTAGAAATCTATGCGACCGACGGCATTTCCGTCGATCGTAACGTCATAGATGCCGTAGCTGGCGGCCCGGAACGGCTTCAAGTTGATCTCGTAGCGGTCCGTCTTCGGCACCTCGAATTCGAATGCGATCGACTGACCGGGCGCCTCGGCATTGAATTGGATCGTTCCGCTGTTCGAGAACGACTGATAGCCCGCGGTCGCTTCCGAGATAGGAAGCTGACTGAAGTTGTAGCCGATCCCGCTGAACCTCCGCCGGTTCTCGCCGTCGCGCAGCGCGGCGAAGCCGTACCCGGTCAAGTTCGAGCTCTTCAGGTTCAGCGGACCGTGCGTCTCGACGATCGCCCGGATGTCCTCCGCAAGCCGCCCCGGATTCGGTGAGAAGATTTCCCCGTGAAGGCCTTCCGCCTGATTGCCGTTCCGGTAATAGGCGAGCTGCGCGTAGATCGGATCGCCATACTTCTCGAAAGCGGTGAGCAGCTGTCCCTGATCGAGGAAGTTCGCCGGCCCTCCCGCGTTGCCGGTATCGCCGATGAGCGCGAAGTACCGGTCGCTTAACATGAGCGGATACATGGCGGAAAACATCTTGCGGAATTTCGCGTTCCGATACAAATCCGCTTCCGGGTACCGATCGTAGCCGTCAAGAATGTCCGCCAT
Source organism: Paenibacillus sp. (assembly GCA_031181325.1). GTDB lineage: Bacteria > Bacillota > Bacilli > Paenibacillales > YIM-B00363 > Paenibacillus_AE. The sequence continues at coordinate 16,436 of JAPSKX010000069.1, read as the reverse complement.
TTCTTGAAACAATCCGACCCAACCGCTGTTATATGCGGGAGAAGCTTCGTTGCCGGCCCCGTCGCGGTCCACGTCGTCGACGAGCAGCGCCGAAATGTTGCCCCCGGTCACCCGGTAAGGCCCCGAGACGAGTCCGCCCGTTCGGAAGTTAAAATCGAGCCATTCCTTCGTCTCCGGCATTGCGTCGAGCACGACGGCGGCCATGGCGAGCGTCGCTTGATGCATGCCGTTGTTGCCGCGTATTTGCGCGTTACGGACGCCGGGATAAACTTGTCGGACGATGCCGTCCTCGATGTTGCGCTTAATGCCGACGGCGGATCGCTTCAGCACGCCGAGATCGTAGCGGTCGGCTTTCCCGCTTAAGAAACCGATGATTTCAGGATCGTCGATCGCCGGGTAGAAGGCATCATAGGCGCTGATGATATGTTTGACGAGCCCCGTCTCCCAGATCGAGCCGATGATTTTCCCCTTGCCGGTTCCTCCGTGCGAATTCAAGAAGTCCGTCGCTCGGTACGCGGCGATGTCCATATCGGGGTACACGTCGGCGATCCGGTCCAGCAGAATGACGCCGGCCCGTGCGTACCGGGGGTCGCCCGTATACACGTACGCATCCCGGAGCGCATTGACCGCCCGGCTGATCTGGCCGCCGTGCCAGACGAACCAGTGGTTGTAGTAGGCGATGAACGTCCAGCGATTGCCGTTCTCGTCGACCCAGCCGTTGCCGTCGTCCACGCCCCAGTTCGGCCCTTTCTCGGGATACAGCGTGTTCACGAGCAGGCTGCGATCGGCGAGTTCCTGCCGGAACGTCCCGTTCGCATCCAGTCCGCTCTCGTAATAGGCGGCGAAGTCGTTCGTCGGGAACGTGTAGCCGCTGCTCGGATCCGTCAGCTTCCATGGCTTCGTCTCCGGATCGGCCGCCCACGGATAGTTGCCGTACTTGTTGATTTCGGTACCGGTGATCGGGCTGCCGAGCGCTTGATTCACCGCGTAGCTGCGCGGTATCGTCTGCGGCGTCACGAGCTTCCATAACGCGTCGTACCCTCTTGCGAGGAATCGCTCCGCTTCCGCGACCGCGCCTTCCTTCTCGTTGCGCGCCCATTCGTAAGCCTCGATGTTCGCCCTTGCCGCGGCTCGCTTCTCTTCCGTGTAATACGTGGTTCGCGTCTTGCTGCTCGTCACAGGCTCGGCCGTAATGTCGATGGAAGCGGTAAGGCTCGCCCCGCCTAACGCGACGGAGACGTCGATCGTCGCCGCCCCGGGTCCGACGACGGCGATGCGCCCGTCTTGCGATACGACCGCGACCGTCTCGTCGTTGCTGGCGTACGCGACGGTCGCCTGCGACAAGTCCGCGGGCTCCCCGTTGTTCAGGGTGCCCGTCAGCGCGATGCGCGCCTCGTCGCCGACGAACAGCGCTGCGCTTCGAAGCGCTGCTTCGACGGATGCCAGCGCCGGAGCGGCGATTGCGATGTCGACGGCGCCTCGAACCGTGACGCCGCCCAACGTCGCCGTCGCTTCGATCGTAGCGGAGCCGGCGGCGATCGCGGTTACGACCCCGGCAGCGTCCACCGTCGCGACGGACGGATCGCCGCTCGCGAACCGCACGTCCGCGTCCGAGAGATCGACGGCGGCGCCGTCGTCGGCGTACCCCGTCACAGTCAGCCGCGTCGTTGCGCCTTCGGTTAAGAAGGCGTCGGACGCCTTGACCGCCAAGGCGGCAAGCCGCTTGTCGCTCACGCGCACCGTCGCTTCGGCTTCCCGGGCGACGCCGTTCAATATGACGACCGCCTTCACCTGCGCGGAGCCGGGCCCCGCGGCCGTCACCGTCCCGTCCGGGTCGACGGCGACGACGGAGGCGTCGCTGCTGACGTACGACCGAGTTGCGCTTCCCACGCGGCCGAGGTCGTACTCATAGCCGTCATCCAGCGTTCCGATCAACTCCAGCCTCGTCGTCTGTCCGACCATAAGCTCGGTCGAGCCGGCTTCGGCGCGAAGCGTCAGCAGGCTCGGAAGCCGGTCGACCTCGACGAGCTCCAGCTCGCCGGGGTACAGATGGAAGTAGCCCGCGCGCTGCAGCACCTCGAGCCGCAGCTCGTGAATGCCGTCCGCCAGCTCGAACGTGCGCAGCGCCTGCTTCCCCTTCTCCTTCTGGTACGAGGCGGAATAGAAATTATAATCTCCCGCCGCTTCCCCGTCGACGAACAGCCTCCCGACGGCGCCGCTCGATGCGCCGGCGCCGTTCAGCTGCATCCGGTAGATGCCAGCCTCCGGTACGAGCGCCTCGAAGGCGATGTACTGCCCGACCGCGTTCGCCTGTACCTGGATGCCGTACTCCTGGTGCCGGTACGAGTTGTGGCCGAGCGGCAGGCCGGCGTCCACGATTCGCCACCCCGCCGATTCGAGCGTGGAATCCACCGGCAGCTTGAAGTCGTAGACGAACCGATTCGGCGGTTCGCCGCCGCCGATGTCGGAGGAGACGACGAAATCGAGCGTTCCTCTCCTCGTCGCTCCCTCGTAGGTCGCTTCCGCGGTAAGGGTCGCGGCGCCTTCGGCGACCGCGGCAACGACGGCGCCCTGGCCGTCGCTCTCGATCACCTGCATGACGGAAGGGTTACTGCTCGTATAATAGACGCTCTCCGTAACGGAGACCGGCGTGCCGTCGGACAGCGTCGCTTCCATCGCGACCGGCATCGCTTCGCCCGGCTGCAGCGTCGTCTTCGCCGCGGTTAACGCGACGGCGTCCAGCTCGACGAAGGGCGTCCCTCCGACGAGCTGCAACGACTGAAGATACAAGTACGCATAATACCGGTTGTTGGAAGCCAGCAGCCGCGTTCCTTTGGCGGCGAACGTCAGCGTATGCATTCCCCTGGACAGCTTCAGACCGCTTGCCAATGCCGCCGTCTCGGGCGTCGCCTTCGTATCCGACGGATGGTAGAAGCTGTGATCGACGGCGACGACCGCGTCGTCGATCGCGATATCGACGGTGCCGCCGACCACATTTCTCCAGTATATTAGGTTGACTTCGTAAAACCGGCTCTCCGGTACGTAGAAGTTGAGCTTTATGTATTCGCCGTTGGCGTCGGGCGACGCCGACGCGTTAATCATCTGGAAGCTCGTCGCGGTCAGCCGCATGCCGGCCGGATTCGTCTCGGCCACGTTCCAATTCGGATCGTTCGGCGCGGTAACGAGTTTGGCGAAAGCGTACGACGTCTCGCTCGATCCCGTCTCGGCCCCCGCGACCCCCGGTGACAGCCGTACGCTCCCTAGAAGCAAAACAACGATCAACAGCCACATCGGCGATCGCTTTCGATGCAAGGGCAAACTCTTCATTTCCTCTCCTCCCGATCGTGAAGTTGATCAAGCAACCGTTTCATCGCTCCGAGGACACGGGCTTCTACCGATGGAGCGAACGGGGAAGGCAGCGCGAAATAGTAAGCGGATTCCGCAGGCTCGTACCCGCCCTCCGCGAGCTGTTCCTCGGTAGGGACATACCCGATCATGCCGTTGCTGTACGGCAGCGGCAGCGCGGCGCCCTGAGCGTACGACTTCGCGAAGGCGCCGTACGCTCCGACCATCTCCGCGTTCATGGCGAGCAGCGTCAAGCCGCGCGCGATGCATACGGCGTTCAGCTCCAGCGGAACGGTCGGGACGAGCCGCTCGGGCCGCGATAGGAGCAGACGAGCCCACTCCCACCGGATATCCGCTTCCGCCGCCGCAGACGCCTCCCGCAGCCGTTCGGCCGTTGGAACGACTTCCAGAGGAAGTGCCGCCGCAAGCCGCCCCGAGGCAAGGCCCGCGGGCTCGAGCCGTTCCATCGGTCCTTCCAGAATGCGTATGACTTCGTCCGCCAGCGTGCGGCCCAGCGCGAGCACGTCGCTTCGCTCGCCCTTGCGGAACGCCTCGTCGCGGACGAGCGCCGGGCGAACATCGCCGCAGCAGCCTTGCAAGAAGGAGACTGTCCCCTTGTCGCCGAGCCATTGCTCCACGAGCGTCATGGCGACGCCCGGGAACTCCGGATGAACGACGTTGTCGCCCGTCGTCGTCGGATGGCACGCATAATGCATCCATACTCCCGCCGTCGCTCCGCCGCCGCGGCGGAACCGAACGACGACGACCTCCCGATCGCAAGGACCGTCCGGGTTCGGCGCCATCGCGATGCGGCCGTCGACCCGAAGGCGGCGATGGACGCCGATCGCGCACGTCCCGCGCCCCCGCTCGATCGTAACCGGCTCCAACCGGTCGAAGGCTTCCCCGACGCAGGCGAGCAGCCGCGCTTCCAGCTCCCGTACGTATTCTTCGTCGGGCAAGCCGAGGGACGGCGCGAACCGGTCGCTCGTCTGCGGACCGCCGTGGGTGTGCGTCGCATGCAGAACGACGGACGATGCGGGCAGCCCCCATCGTCCGTTCAGTTCGCGAAGGAGGGACGGCATCCGTTCCGACCCCCACCAGATGAGATCGGCCTGTACGAGCAACGCCCGAGCGTGCGTCCCCTCGGCCGGATCCCCGCTCTCGAACGCCCACGCCTTCAGAAGCAGCGGGCGATCCACCGCCTCGAAGACGGACCGTCGGTGAGCGAACCCGGCCAGCGGTACCGGGTGTCGAGGCGTGATGTCGACCGTCGCGATGCCTAAGCGCAGCTCCGGCTTCTTCCCCTCGCGCTTCATGGTCGGCCGGGACTCCCGGCGGGAAGCGACGCGACGACCTTCTTCACCGCCTTCGCGACATCGTACATATCCGCCTCGTCGCCTAACAGCACCTGTTGGTGGAGCCAGATCGCCTCCTTCTCCGAAGCCCGTTCGCTGACCGGGCACTCGTACGTCCGCCGCGCACCCGACCGCTTCTCGCTCTCGCGGATGACGGCGCCGTTCCGGTTGAGCGAGACGTACCCCGAAGCGGCCGGAATGCCCTCCGCGCCGATCCGGCGAACGACCTCGTTCTTGTCGACGCCATCCGCCAGCTCCGGTGACAGCTTAAGAATGTAGAGATGGTACGCATGCCGCGTAATGCGCGGATCCCGGCGAAGCGTCTCGATACCTTCGATGTCGCCGAGCAGCTCCGTCAGCAGCAGACCGTTGCGCTCGCGGCGTTCCATCTGCTCCTCGAGACGAGTCATCTGCCCGAGCAGAACGGCCGCTTGGAATTCGGTCATCCGCAGGTTCCATCCGATATGCTCGTGTTGGTACCATGCGCCTTCCCGAATGCGTCCTACGTTGGCCAGAGACCAAGCCATGTCCGCAAGCGCCTTGTCGTTCGTCAGAATGATGCCGCCTTCGCCGGCGTTCACGTTTTTGCTCGACTGGAAGCTGAAGGTGCCGAGATCGCCCAGCGCGCCGACGCCCTGCCCTTCCCACTGCGCGCCGACGGCTTGCGCCGAGTCCTCGATCAGCGCGAGGCCGTGCCGCGCCGCGATCGCCTTCAGCCGGGTCAGATCCGAAGGCGCGCCCCCGATGTGCACCGTCACGATCGCCTTCGTCTTCGGCGTAATCAAAGCCTCCACCTTGCCGGGATCCAGAAGCAGGGTGTCGGGCTCTACATCCGCGAAGACGGGAATCGCGCCGAACAGTAAGGCGGAGGTGGCGGTCGCGATGAATGTATACGGAGGCATGATCACCTCGTCTCCCGCTTCCACGCCCGCCGCAAGCAGCGCGACCGTAATCCCTACGGTTCCGTTCACGACGGTGACGGCATGAGCCGCCCCGTGCAGCGCCGCGAACTTCTCTTCAAGCTCCGGCAGCTTGACGCGGCCGGTCCCGCCCCATTTCCCCGAGCGAAGCACCTCCAGCAGCAGACGCTCCTCCGCTTCCCCGTATACCGGCCATTCCGGGAACGGGTTCGTCCGCACAGGCGTCCCTCCATCGATCGCTAACGGTTCCATTAGACATTCTCCTCCCATAACTAATGAATAAAAAGAAGTATTTGTATCATACCTGTATTATAATGGTGCATACTTCCGAACGCCAGCACTATCTTAGCGCTCACGACAAATGTATTAAAGTTGTATTTCTTTTTTTCTTGCATTAAAATACTTAGTAATCCATGGCAATATATAGGAGCAGTGTACCGTCTATGAAGAGAGAAAACGAGTTTCGTTATTCCAAGCTGGCTAATATTTTGCGAGAGCAAATTCTCTCCGGTTATATTAAACCCGGGCATTTCTTAATGTCCGAAAACGACCTGTGCAAGCATTACGGCATCAGCCGCACGTCGGTCCGCAAGTCGCTGGACCAGCTGGCGAAGGAAGGCTTGATCGTGAAGAAGGTCGGCCAAGGCACGATCGTATCGCCCGATTTGGTCGTCGAACGCAGCCGGAACAAGGTGCTTCGCATCTTCTCGACGTCGCCGTCCAACTTCTTCGATCATTGCATGCCGATTTTGATCGAGGCGTTCGAACGGGAGTATCCGAACGTGGAAGTGAAGTGCTTGCACTTCTCGACGTCGGAATTTTGGGATTCCGTCCAAACGAGCATCGAGCTCGGGCTGCGGCCGGACCTGATTCTAACGACGGACCGACTCTTCAGCGATGCCGGCTCGATAATTGACTTTCTCGATCTGAAGGAGCATCTGGGCGAAAGCTACGATCTCTTGTATCCGCGCCTCCGTTCGCCGTTCCTTCGAGACGGCGAGCTGAAGGGTGCGGTGGCGACGTTTTCCACGTTATATCTGGCCTACAACCCTATGCTTTTCCGGAAATATGGCGTACCTGAGCCTTCGGACTTGTGGTCGACCGAAGAATTCTTAAGCGCCGCGCGTTGCCTGACGATGGACACGAACGGAGACGGCATCAACGATTTGTACGGCCTTACGTTGTCCTCTTCGCTGAATCGCTGGCCCGTCATCGCGCTGCAGAACGGCGCCGACTTCAAGCCGACTAGCGGGAAGGAACCCCTCGTGAAGACGTTGACCTTCATTCACGACCTGCTGTATCGAGAGAAGGTCGCCACCCTGTCGCCGAGGTATGTGCTGAACTCCGAGGCTTACGCGCGCGGGAAAGCGGCCATGATGATCACTACCTCGATCGAGATGGCCGGGTGGAGGAACAACGGGCTGGATTTCGAATCGAAGGTCGCATCCCTCCCGTTCGGCGAACGCATGGGCACGATGTTGATCGCGAACGCATTCATGATTCCTTCGTTAAGCGATGAGATCGACTTGGCCGTTCGATTCCTTCGGATGGCCTTGTCCCCGGACATGCAGGAGAAGCTTGGGAAAACCGCCGGCTTTATGTCCGCCCTGCGCCCCATTAACGAAGCGATCTGGAGCAAGTCGTTGCTTCAATCGCTGTACATCGGCGAGGACATTACCGAGTACAGCTATTTCCTGCATGAGCTGTTTGGCGATTTCGGGTTAGTGGACGATTTGGAAAACGAAATGCACTTATATTGGTCCGGTCTGGAATCCGCCGAGGAAGTCGCCGAAAAGCTTCTTTCCATGATGGATGTCCGCGACTGACCGGTTTCGCAGCAAGGAAGCTTCCGGCGCCGACGGAAGCTTCTTGTTTTTCGCTTACCCTTTTACCGCTCCGAGCAGCATGCCCTTAATGAAGAAACGCTGAAGGAACGGGTAGATGACGAGCACGGGAAGGATCGCCACGACGACGGTCGCCATCTTAATCGTCTCCGGCGGAAGCGTCTGCAGCAGCATCGGATTCGCGATGGACAGCTCTTGGCTGACGTTCGGCGTCTGTATCATGTTGCGAAGCACGACTTGGATCGGGTAAAGCTTCTTATCGCTCAAGTACATAATCCCCGCGAAATAGTTGTTCCAATGCCCCACTCCGTAAAACAAACCTAGCGTGGCCATGATCGGCGCCGACAACGGAAGGACGATGCTGGCCAGCGTCCGCACGTCGCCGCAGCCGTCCACCTTCGCCGCCTCCTCCACCTCGGACGGCAAATTTTCGAAGTATGTCTTCATGATGAGCAGATTGAACGTCGAGACGAGCCCCGGGATCATAAGCGACCACACCGTATTCATCATCCCGGTCGCGCGGACGACCAGATACAGCGGGATCAGTCCGCCGGAAAACAGCATCGTGAATACGATCGCCAACAATACAGCGTTCCGTCCCGGGATGAACTTCTTCGATAACGGGTACGCCAGCAGCGTCGTCACGACCAAATTCAGCAGCGTGCCGACGACCGTCACGAACACCGTGATCCGCAGCGCTTGGGGGACGGTCCGACTGGAGAATATCGCTTCGAACGCTTCCGTCGTGAAGGCGGAAGGCAAGAGCACGAAGCCTCCGTTGCGCATCACCTCGGAGTAAGGCGTAATGGACATGACGAACACGAAATACAGCGGGAATAGCGTTAGCAGTCCGAAGATCGTCAGAAGCGCGTATATCACGGCGTCTGCAATGCGGTCGGACGTAGTTTTGTACGCGATGCGGGACACGGCGATCGACCTCCTACCAGATTCCGGAACCTCCGAATTTCTTCGCTAGCTTGTTCGCACCGATGACGAGCGCGAAACCGATGACAGATTTGAATAAGTTCATCGCGATCGCCACGCTGAATTCCAGCTGCTCCAGACCGCGGCGAAACACCCATGTATCGATGATGTCGCCGACTTCGTACACTCGCGCGTTCAGGAAGATATATACCTGATCGAAGCCCGCATCCAAGATGCTCCCGATCCGTAAAATCAACAGGAGTATAAATACGTCCCGAATGCCGGGAAGCGTGACGTGCCAAAGCTGGCGCCACCGCCCGGCTCCGTCTACGACGGCCGCCTCGTAAAGCTCTTGGTTTATGGTAGCCAACGCGGCGAGATAGATGATCGCGCCGAATCCGGTATTTTTCCATATATCCGTAGAAACGAGAATCGTTCTGAACAACTCGTTGTTCGCCAAAAAATTGATCGGCGTGCCGCCCAACTCGCGAATGTAGTAATTCACGATACCGGAATCCTGCGCCAAGAAGGCGAACGTTAAGCCATATACGATAACCCATGACAAGAAGTAAGGGCCGTAGGTGACGGTCTGAATGATCTTCTTGAACCACAGCTTCCGCACCTCGTTCAGCATCAAGGCCAACAACACGTCGGGCAGCATGTTGAACAAGATCCGATACACGCTGAGCACGATCGTATTGCGCATGATTTCATAGAAGTACGGCGAATCGAAAATGGTCTTGAAATGCTTAAAGCCTACCCATTCGCTCCCCCATATTCCTTTGGACAGGTTGTAATCCTTGAACGCGATCAGCAAGCCCCCCATCGGAACATAATGGTACACGAGGTAGTAAAGCAGCCCCGGAACCATCATCACATAGAACCAGCGGTATCGAGATAACGCTCTTCCGAACCTGATCCTATGCGGCGCAGGAGCGGCTATGGCATTCGTTACGCCTTCTTCCCGCTTCATCCGCACACCCCTTTCGATTACAACTATAGAGGGGGTTCCACCCCCTCTATACGGTTCGCCGCTTTACTGAATGACCCCCGCCGCCTTGATTTGCTCCGTATACGTATCGAGCATCGCTTGCCCGCCGAACTCGGTCATCAGCCGCTCGTGGTATTTCGGCCAGTTCGAAGCGTCCGGCTCGTCGAACAACACTTGGACTTGGAACTCGCGCATCTGCTTTCGGAAGTCCGCCAAGTTAAAGCCCGGAGGCGGCGCGACGTTCGTTCCGATCGACGGCAGCAGCTTGTAGGACTGAATCGTCGCGACGATGTCCCGATCGCGGTCCGTCATGCGCTCGTCGACGACTTCCAGACCCAGCGGCTCGGGCTCCGGATTGTTCGAATATAGGAAGCGGTACACGAGCTGGAAGTTCCCCTGTTCGACGACGTCCTTCTGTAGCGCGTCCAGGTGGGTTTGCGATACTTTGATCGTATTGCCGCTGCGCGCGTAGTGCTTTCCTTCGATGCCGTAGTTAATGAGCAGGAAGCCTTCCTCGCTCGACATCCAATCGATGATTTGCGCCATGCGTTCCAGCTTCACCGGGCTTTCGTCCGCTGTCGTCTTCGCGAACATGAACGGGGACTCCGGCAGATTGTGCGTCCAAGTGCCCGTCTCGGCGAACGGATGGAACGGCCTCCAGTCGGCGTTCGGGTTGATCGCCTTCGTCTTGTTCTGAATGCTGACCGGGTCGCTGTCGAAGGCGAACGTCTTGTTGCCGCCGACGATGATGCCGGCTTTGCCGCCTGCGGCCTTATCGACGTGCTCCGACCCCTTCAGCAGGAACCAGTCCGGATCGACCGTGCCTTCGGCCATCATATCCTTGATGCCCTGGATGACGTGTTGAACGTTCAGATCGCTCTGTACGTCGACGAGCTTATTGTCTCGGATCATGAACGCGCCGACCAAGTCGTTCTGGATCCACTGCGGGAAGTCGTACGAAAGCGAGGTACCGTTGCCTACCGCCGTCAAACCGTAGGTGTCGTTCTTTCCGTTCTGGTCCGGATCGTTGAACGTAAAGGCCCGAATGACTTCCATCGTCTCTTCGTAATTCGTCGGCATCGATAGACCGAGGTGATCCAGCCAGTCCTTGCGAATGTAGTAGGAGCGGTATACGTTCCGCGGGAAAATGAGCGGCGAACGTTCGAACTTCCCTTCGACGGAATATCGTTGCAGCTCCACCTCGCTGATCCACTTAAAGTAGTTCGGCATCTTCTCCGGCGTCACGTAAGGGGTCAAATCGGCGGTGACGCCGTCCAGAATGTATTTCTGGGAGTTGGCGCCGCTCGAGACGAACATGTCCGGGGCGTCGCCCGACGCGATCAGCAGGTTCAACTTATTGTCGTAATCCGGGCCGCTCGGCGCGTTCTCGATGACAAGATCGACGTTGAACTTCTCTTCGATCGCTTGGCCGATGAAGTCGGCGTCGCCTTCCGGAAGGACGGCATCCGCGGCGGCGGAGAAAAACCATTTCAATTCCAGCCGTTCGGCCGTCGGCTCCGGCGCCGGTTCGGATTCGTTCGCCGGCGGCGTCTCCTGCTGCTGTGCGGTCGGCTCCGCCGGCTCGCCCTCCGCGCCGGTGCCGCCGCAGGCGCTTGCGACCAGCGAGAATGCGAGCATCCCTGCGAGCGTTAGCTTCCACTTAACAATGTTCATCGTACAAGACCTCCCATTCATGTTTTTGATTCGCCCCTTGTCATAACGATGTAAGAGATAATAACGCAGTATCATGTTATATGTATCATACCTGTATTATAATATGGTTTATTTTTACGCGTCAATGCATTTCTTCCTCGATGGCAGCGTTTACTTTTGAATGAAAGAAATGCGCCACCTTTCGAATCGCTTTCACCATCTCATCGATGTCTTGGTTTGTGTAATGTTCATTGACATTAAGTCTTACCGCCGTCTCCAGGATGCGTTCCGCGTTCGGGCACAAGCCGCGTTCATATGTCGTTCGACTCAGATCGAAGGGGAAGCTGCTGCCCGGGTACGCGCTCCGCTGCTGAAATAACGGCTGCATATACACTACGTCCGGAATGTAACCGGGGCTGTTCGGAATGCCTTCGGCTGCAAGCGCTTCCGAAAAAGTCTCTCGGGTGCATCCGAGCGCTTCTTCCTCTACGCGCAGCATATAAAACCAGTACGTGCCGACGTTGCCCCGCTCCACGCGATGTGCCGATATGCCCGGTAAGCCTCGCAGCCCATCGGTGATCCGCTCGCCGTATACGGTTCGTCGCTCGCAAATCCATGGCAGCTTCTTCAGCTGCGCAATGCCGACCGCCCCTTGCAGCTCCGTCATCCGATAATTCGGGGCCAACGTCTGCAAATCGCGCATAACGTTGCTGCCGAAGCGACGGTAATTTTTGTCCGCGAAGGCGTGCGCCGCATGAAAATCGTCTTCCAAGCCGGAATTCACCGTAACGATGCCGCCGTCCCCCGTCGAAATATGCTTGAAGTCGTTCGTGCTGAAGCACCCGTAATCCCCGATCGTGCCGGCTAGACGCCCTTTGTATTTCGTAAGATAGCTTTGCGCGCAATCCTCGATCACCTTCAACCGATGTTTCCGCGCGATCTCCATAATCGGATCCATGTCGCAAGGATTCCCCGCCAAGTGAACGACGACGATCGCCTTCGTCTTCTCCGTGACTCGGGCTTCCACCGAAGCGGGATCCAGGTTGTACGTGTGCGGATCCAGGTCCGCGAACACCGGAATCGCGTTCTGATACAAGATGCCGACCAATGTCCCTTGATCCGTGATCGGGCTCGTAATGACCTCGTCGCCGACCGTGACGCCCGCCGCTCCCAATGCGACATGAATCGCGGCCGTTCCCGAAGAGGCCGCGACGCTGTACTTTACGCCGTACAGCGCATTGAAGTCCTCTATAAACTTTTTCACTTTGCCGCCGAAGTGATAAAATAACGTGTTCTGCTCGAGCGCCTCGAGCAGCTCCTTCGCTTCTTCGAGGCCGAAGCGCCGGCCGGTGCCGAACGGCGTCTCTTTCGTTTTCGGCCCTCCGTGTAACGCCAACGTTACGCTCACCGTTACCCCTCCTTGGCGATCGCTTGATTCGACCGGTTCAACACGGTCTTCCTGCACGGCACGCCGTAGCGCCATTCGACGCCGGCATCGACGTCCGCCGGTTCGGCAATCGGTACGTAGACGACCGCGTCGTTCAGTCCGTCGGCTCCTCTCGCTTGGACGGTGCCGTCCGCCTCGACGCCGACGATCTCGACGTTCCTGCGCGCGCGTTCCCATCGATTGATCCTCTCCGAGGTCCAGAATTCGAAGCCCCGCTTACGCGCCTCCGCGGCCACCTTGCGAAGCGCCGCCGTCACCGCCGGCTGCTGGTGGATGTGCACTTGGTGAAACAGGAAGTGCGCCACGCCGCGCACACGCGCAACCTGTTCGAGGAACGGAACGACGACGCTGGAATCGGCTAGGAGCGAATGATCCAAGTCTTGGGTCAAGAAGCTGATTTCAATCACGTCGTACGAGCGGTTGCCGTCGTCGAACCAGGAGATCGGGAAGAACGGGTGACACGTCCCGAATAAAAATCCGATATTGCCTCTCTTGCTAGGCCCCCTCGTCTGCTCGGCTTGAATGCCGTGCTTTTCGCACCAAGCGAATAGTTCTCCCCAACCTTCCATGCGGGTGTAATGGTTTTTGTTCGATACGATCGGAACGTCTCCGGTCGCTTCCTTCAACCATTTGAATTGACGGTCGAATTCATCCTCGCCCCAGCGCCCGTTCTGCGCGTCCAATGCGTTATAGTGGAAAGCCAGCTCGTGACCGTCCCGCTTCACCTGTTCGTAAATACATGGACTGTATCCCGGCTCGATCATGCACCACGTGGAACGGATGCCGCACTCCTTCAACACGGCAAGCGTCGTCTCGGCCGATTCGTCGATGTTCAGGTCGCTGTCGTGGGAAATCATGGCGACCGCGGGCACGCCGTCCGGCCAGAACCCGAGGAACGGGAGCGTCAACCCCATAGCCGTAACGCGCTTGAGGAGATGCGACACGAGCTGCTCCTTCCACAAGTCAGCGTAAGGGTGCGCGAAATACGGAGCGCCGGTTTCCGTCCGCTCGCGGTCCAGTTCCCAGTCCATCCCGCAGCGGTCGTCGGCTTTCAAAATCCCTTCGTCGACGGCGCCGCTCCCGTCTTTCGCCGGGACGCCGTCGCAGAACACCGGACCGATTCCCTGCTGAAGCAGAACGACCGTCTTCGGAATGTTGACGGACCAGCGATCGATCGCGCCATCGCCTACAGCGAAGCGTTGCAGCGCCGGGCCGGCCGCTTCCCCGTCCGGCCGTTCCTTGCGAATCGTCCCGACGCCGGCGACGGGATGCGTCGCCTGCTCGGCTTCCACCCATGGCACCGCGCTCAGGAACCGCAGCGGGCGGCGATCTCCGCCGGTCGTAGGCGTCACGTCCGCGTATCCGATCGGAATTTCCCATTGCTCATAACAGCCAAGCTTTGATGCAAGCGCGCCTAACCCCGCGTAAGAAATCGCGACGCCGCCTCGCTCTGCATAATTCCATATCGTCTCCGCCGTCGCCGCATCCTCCTCCGCGAACGCGACGACCAGCACGTCCGGCTTGCTCTCTTCGACGAGTTCCGTACGGCGAATCCATTCGAACGGAATGCCAGCATGCGCCAGCACCTCCCCGACGAAAGTCTCGAATACGTTGATTCCGTACCGGCGACGACGCTCCGCCGCCGCTTGATCCAGCAATACGCCTATCCGTGCCATTCTCATCGGCTATTACACCTCTCTATGTCTATATTGTTACGCTCGCCTGCGTAACCAACGTTCACCTCGGCGCACTTGTCCTCCTTTCATTGTGGTACATGTTATATACCTGTATCTAATTTCAAGATACTTCTTTATACCGGAGGTGTCAATCGTTTTTCTCGGCGAACATGAGACAAATAATCGCAAGCCAACCGGTTGCGGCCTTACCCTGCTTTATGTCTCACCCTGGATAGAAGTTGCCGACGTTCGGAAAGTTCTGTTTTGTGACCAAACGATCAACCAGGAGCGTACTTTTTTTGAAAAATACTTCCTATTTGTCGATCGCGGGATGCAACCAAGCGTCTCCTCCTGCGGAATAATTTACACCTGTACTTAATTTTTTTTCAACAATCAGTATCGTTTAATAGAAATAAAAAAACGCCCATAATTTTATTATGGGACGTTACTTCGATATGTTGCGTTTCCAATTCTGGCGAATAAGCAATTTGAATTCAATTAGTGAAGAGACAAATCATTTTAAATAATCTGCCGTTTCATCTATAAAGCGGTAGATATCAGTAACGTCCCCGTTCCAGAAATCAAAGCGGATAAACGCTTCGTTTGAGGGCAATCCTTTACGATCAAACGTTTTGCCCGTCAATCGGTCAATCTCTCTCTGTAATGCAATGCCCCCCGCTCCTTTTCGCCGAACAATCAATCCTCTCCGATGATTGTCGGCAATCAACGTGAGATAGTTTCGTGCTGGATGGTTTTTGTGTTTGTATTCTATACAATTATCGCCAGTGAACTTTAATTCGTGACTAATCTTCAGTTCCGGACTTCCCATAATATAAGAATGTATTGATTTAGCTAACTCTTGCTCCTTTACCGTTCTGAATAATCTGATGATATCCTCGGGTTCGGTGGAATCTTTACCGATGCGATTATAATCGCAAAACTCTTGGAATTGCTCGATTAGGAAGCAAGATACCGTTTCGCCCATTTCCTTCAACCGCTTGTGCTCGTCGTCAAAGATGTCTCTAATTTCTTTCCAGGTCCTCACGACGGGCTTCGGTCTAATGATTTGTCCTTCGGCAAATCTTCCTCTGTGTCCCGTGAGTTGCTCCTCGTAAAGCTGATCACTTCGTATTTTCACTTCAACCATGAGAGCGGTCGAAGTAGTAATGATTGCGGCATCTGGGATAGTATCCTTAATTATTCCAGAGTCTGCTCGCTTGATCGTTCCGTCTTGGGAAATACCTAATACCGCAGCATACTGTTTTACTACATTCAGCTTCGAGGTACTGCCAACTTGATATATATATTCCTCGGGAACTTCATTATTGGCTTCATCTACTCCTAAATTTCGTAACAAAGCTTGTAACAAATTGGGGTGAGAGTGCTCAAGCACGTTCATAAATGCCTTTGTCACATTGTTTTCCTGTTGTTTCATCGCCGTCGCCTCGTTTGCATCTTCTGCTTGTCCACGGAAATAATGAAAGATGTTGTTGTACAATCCGTATTCTCCTCTTGTTTCTTTTTCAACTGCTTTGGAACTTAACGAATAGATTTTCTGCCGTGCAAGAAAATAGATTCATAAGAAGTTTCTTTCTATCGAATCATTTCTTTATTATATCATAGTTTTTATAGGGAAAATTTCCATTTGACAAGAGAAAGTGTACCTAAAGGTCCATAAAGTGAATCCAGGATTCTAATAAGTCCTTGGATGCAACGTCCGTTCGACGCGGATATACGCAAAGAGCGGGCCGTTCGCCGTGACGTTAATGTCGGTTTTCGCCCCGTTCGTTAACGGCAATCGACAAATACTCATTCTCGAGGTGCGTCTCAATTGCATTCACCGTCGAAGGGAACAGGAACGCCAGCTTTTATGTCAGACTTTGCATAGAAGTTGCCGACATTTTGAAAGTTCTGCTTTGTTGCCAAACGATCAAACAGGAGTCGAATTTTTTATAGTAGAATACTACCTCGTCAGCATTCAATTTCCATATTAACTTGTCAATACGAGGCGAGGCCGCCGTCATGCGCCGGCAGCCTCGTCATTGCTCATTGTTCTCTTAAGGTCACGCTTGCCGTGGAGGCGGACAACGTATTAACGGTCGCCGCCGCTCCGTCGGCGACGGACAATACGTAAACCTTGTATGGCGTATTGAAGGCCAACGGCGCTCCGCTTCCATCTACGTTCGCTCCGGTTAATACGGCGGATCTTGCGGTACGGTCCACTTTCATGTAATTGCCGGCCGTATAGATGGCGTTGGCCGCACTCGCGGATAGGATGCTA
>JAPSKX010000274.1 GCA_031181325.1 Paenibacillus sp. | reverse complement strand
CGAAGCGAGCAGCGCAAACCGCATCGCTTCGCCTCGCAGCGGCGCGCCCCTCAAATACCGAGCGGCATAGGTTCTTGCTTGCGCGTAGACGGCGGCAAGCTGGCCGACCCCGTACCGGTTCGGCGGAACGCCGGGATCGCCTCGCATATGCCGAATCCATCGATCGTAAGCGGACAAGCCCGACGTATACGATAAGTAAGCAGTCATCGGTCGATAAACGCGCGGGTTCTTCGCATGCTCGACGGCTCGGCGAATGCTGTCCTCCGCCATGCGCCGCTTCGCTGCATCGCTCGCGGGTCGCGAAGCGGGCAGCTTCGCGGACTCTTCGATCCGGTCGACCGACGCTAAGAACCGCACCGGGTTGAGGGCGATCTCCTCGTACGTCAACGTCTTGCCGTCCGGCTTCATGACGTCGGTCAGCCGCACGGTTCGATTCTCGTCGTCATAGCCGTAGATCAACGACCATTCGTGTACATACGGCCTGGATGCCGCAGTATCGAAATAGAGCACGGCCCGACCGGCGTCGATCGCTTTGCGGATAAACGGGATTACGGCTTCCTCGATCGGCAGCACGACCGGGAAACGTTCGACGGCCCCCAGCAGCGGCACCGGGGATTCCGCGAGTTGCCCGCACAGCAGGGAGACGTCGTATCCGAGCTCCTGCATGAACGTCTTCAGCGTTCGCTTCCAATCGAACATGTAGATGCCGTCCGCGAACGTCGTCTTGTCGGAAATTTGCATGCGGAAGGCGAAGCCGGATAGGCCCATGAGTTCGGCGGTGTCCCGCCTGTCGCCCATCGCGGCGAGCAGATGTCCGATGCGATCGACGAAAGTCAGCATGACGGCATCCGATGCCGGCCATTCCGGCAACGGGAGCAGCTTGCTTCTGGCCAATGCCATTCCTCCCATGTCTGGTCGTAGGCCAAGGGAGACGCGGATATGCTCTTGTCGGAGTTTTTGGCGGGAGCGGTGGATGTAGGTATAGATGGAGCCTGTCGTCATCCGGTACATCGCAGCGATTTCGTCCGGATTCAGCTGCTTGAAGAAATACGCCTCGAAAATATCGCGTTCCTTGCGGTTCAAGCAGTTCAGTACCGAATGAATCGTCTCGTAGAGCTCTTTGCGCATTAGAGACTCCGCGGGATCTTGGTCATTCTTTGACGCATTAGCCGCCGTCCGCGTCAAATGGAAGAGCATGCTGTCCAAATCGTCCCAATCCACCGCGTCCGCCGGGCTTTCCCTCGAGCCGAACGCCGCGAACGGCTTCTCCCGCTTGTAAGGGCCGCCCCGCCGCAGGCGCATGTTCGCTTGATTGTGCACGATCTTGTGCAGCCAAGGCAGAAATCGGCTCGTATCGTGCAGCGAGCCGATGTGCAGAAACGCGCGAATGAGCGCGTCCTGCACGATGTCGTCGGCCATATGCGGATCCCCGGTCATCCGTTCGGCCCACAGTTTCGCCTGGCTTCGGTGCTGCTCGATCAGTTCGCCGAACGCTTCCGTATCGCCCAGCCGCGCTCGCTCCGCCAGCATTCGGCGACGGTCGGCTTCCTCTGCCGCCGCGCGATCGGCTGCAGCTCCGACATTGGTTCTGGATTCTTGACCGCTCACATGACCGCCCTCCGTGTCTCCGCCTGCCCTCGATCAGACAGATGCCAATCGCCGAGACGTTCTCAACACATTTCTTTCATTTTAATGGAAATCGGCAGAAAATACACCGGCCGCCGGATCGGAGTAAGCTGTCGGATAAGGAAGGAGCATTGTCTTACCGGAATGAACCGATCTTCCACGGAGCAAACCGTCTCTCCAGCAGTGGTCGAAACATCCCCGGAACTACGCGGAACGAAGCGGTTTCACAGATTTGCGCATTCCATGGAAGATGTAACGATTGTACATTCCGGCCGGCGCCGTTACGATGTGCTTGAGAACATCAGGAGGGAGGTCGGGAAGAGATGACGTCGACGCCGACAAGCGCGGATCGCGGCGCTCCGATTCAGACCGATGCGCGGCGGAAGCGGTCGGAGAATCGGTACCTGAGCAATATAAAGAAGCATTGGATGCTTTACTTGATGATCCTTCCCGGGATCGCGTACTACGTGACTTTCAAATATGTGCCGCTTGCGGGGAGCGTCATCGCGTTCCAAGATTACAAGATCTTCCACGGCATCTTGGGAAGCCCGTGGGTATGGTTCGACAATTTCGTCTTTTTGTTTACGTATCAGGATTTTTATCAGGTGCTGCGAAACACCGCGGTCATCGCGTTCTACCAGCTAATCTTCGGATTCCCTGCGCCGATCATCCTGGCGCTCCTCTTCAACGAAGTGAGACGGATGCTCGCCAAGCGCACGCTGCAAAGCTTGTTTTATTTGCCGCACTTCTTGTCTTGGGTCGTCGTCGGCGGCATCGTCTTCGAGCTGCTGGCCACGCAGGGCATCATGAACCAAATCCGCGGCTGGTTCGGCTTCGAGCCGATCTTGTACATGCAAGAGGAGCGCTATTTCCGTTCCATCGTCGTATTGTCGGGGATTTGGAAGGAGGCCGGCTGGGGAACGATCGTCTACCTCGCCGCGATTACCGGCATCAATCCGAATTTGTACGAAGCGGCGGTCATGGACGGCGCGAACCGGTGGAAGCAGACGATCTACATCACGCTTCCTTCCATGGCGCCGACGATCCTGGTGCTCTTCCTGCTGAACATCGGCAACTTCTTGGAGCTCGGCTTCGATCAGATCTTCAACCTGCTGACGCCGATGACGTATTCGGTAGGCGACATTATCGAGACCTATGTCTATCGGGCGGGCGTGCTTCAAGGGCAGTACAGCGTAACGACGGCGATCGGGCTGTTCCAATCCGTGATCGGATTCATTCTGCTCTGGATCTTCAACCGTCTCGCCCGAAAATCGGAACAGGGGCTGTGGTAAATGAGACAATCGTTCGGTGAAAAGTCGTTCAACGCATTGAACTATGCGTTCCTAACCGCGGCCGCGGCGACGATGATCATGCCGCTCCTGCATCTGCTCGCCATGTCGTTCAGCTCGCCGATCGCGGCCGATTCGAAGAAGGTGTTCCTGCTCCCCGTGGAGTTTACGACAGGCTCTTGGGCGCACATTCTTCAGACCGAGGAGCTATGGAGATCGTTCGGCGTTACGGTATATATTACGGTGGTCGGCACGCTGATCAGCATGTTTTTCTCCGTGCTCACCGCGTTCCCGTTGTCGAGAAGAGAGTTCCTGCTCCGCAAGCCGGTCATGCTCGGCATCGTCATTACGATGATCTTCAACGCGCCGATGATCCCGTTTTTCTTGACGGTGCGGGAGCTGGGGCTGATGAATTCGCTGTGGTCGCTCATGATTCCAGGCGCGATCGGAACCTTCAATATGATCATCATTCGAACGTTTTTTATGGGCATTCCGGGCGAGTTGGACGATTCGGCGCGAATCGACGGCTGCTCCGACTTTCGGATTTTGTTTCAAATCTTTCTGCCGTTGTCGAAGCCGGTGCTCGCGACCGTCGGTCTGTTTTACGCGGTAGGGTATTGGAACACATTCCAACGCGCGGTTCTCTTCCTTCGCGATCCGTCGATGTGGCCGCTGCAGATGAAGCTGCGCTCGTACCTGCAGACGCCGGAGGAGCTGGCCGCCGTCAATCTGTTCCTCGGAGATTACGACTTTAACACGACGACGCTGAAGGCGGCGACGATCATCTTCGCGACGATTCCGATCGTCTTGGTCTACCCTTATTTGCAAAAATATTTCGTGAAGGGCGCTATGCTGGGGTCTCTGAAGGAGTAAGGTATTAAGCCGAGTCGCTCGGTTTGGTATAGACTACTGAGTATATCATTAGGAGGGTTCGCAATGATGTCGAATGGGTTCAAAAGGCCGTATGCGGTCGCGCTGGTCGGAGCGTTCGCGTTCACCGCGATCGCCGGGTGCGGCGCGGACGGAACGTCCGGCGGCGAAACGCAAACGAAAGCCCCCGCGCAGTCGGGAACGGGTGCGGAAGCCGAAGGCGCGGCGGCGCCCGTGAAGATCAAAGTGTTCAAGAGCCACATGGGCGTCGGAACGATCCCCGGCAGCGACGACCCGCACGTTCAGTACGTCGCGGAGCGGACGGGGGTCGAATACGAGCTCGTTACGACGCCGCCGGGCTCGGAGCCGAACGAATACGTCAACCTGATGATCGCGTCCGACGACTTGCCGGACATCTTGCGTCCGATCGGCGGCGTGGAGCAGACGCTGATTCAGCAAGGCGGCGCGCTGCCGCTCGACGACCTGCTGCCGCAGTATGCGCCGAACGTATGGGAGAGCATCCCGCAGGAGGCATGGGACGTCGTTCGGTCCGCTTCCGAGGACGGCAAAATCTATTACGTGCCGAAGGTGTTCCTCGTTCCCGAACGGGCGCCGCTCCTCCGTCAAGACTGGCTCGACAAGCTCGGGTTGGACATGCCGGAGACGGTGGAGGAGTACAAGGAGATGCTGCGCGCCTTCCGCGACAACGATCCGAACGGGAACGGTCAGGCGGACGAGCTGCCGACGACGGGCCGCGAGCTGGGACGCTGGATGGATCACTTGTTCGCGATTTACGGCGTAGCGATGTGGGAAGGGTACCCGGAGTGGGACGTGTACGACGGCGAGATCCAAT